>NZ_LIRK01000814.1 GCF_001419765.1 Streptomyces torulosus | reverse complement strand
CCCGAGCCCCGTGCCGCAGCCGGTCAGCCCCAACCCGGCGGCGGCCCCCGCCCCGAGCCCGAGCACTCCCCTGCGCGAGATTTGGCGCATTGCGTCCCCCTTGTTCAGGTCACGCCCCTCTTGACGTGAAGCACACCGTTTTAGAGGTCAGGGGAATCGCCGGGGTTCCGCCGTTCTGGCACATATTGCAGAGCCTTTGACCGAAAACGGTTGTATGCGCCCTCCGTACGCCGCACACGGAAGCGCACGCCGGGGGCACACGCGTAGGCACGCCCCCGAACGAAAGAGCACGCCTCATAGGACAGACGTACGGACCGCAGGGTTCCAGTTGATCAAGACCAAGGGCGATGAGACATGAGGAGACGGGAAGGGGGCAACGTCGGAGCCACGGGCAACTGCGCGCCTTCAGGGACACGAGGGACGCCGGGTTCCGTCTGCGGCCAGGGCAACCGCACGCTTTCAAGGGGCGCGGGGAACTGCGCGACCAGCCACGACGGCCCCGCAGTCACCCACCGACCTCAGTCACCCAGCCACCTCAGTCCCCCGGCCCCCAAGCGGAGCGCTCACGCTCCGAAGGCCTTGTCCTTCCCCTTGACCGGCTTGGCCCCCGCCAGAAGATGCGCCGGCACCAGATCCCGCGCCGGCTCGCTGTACCCCACCGACACGATCTTGTCCCCCTGATACGTGAAGGTCGTCAGGGACGCGAGCGTGCACTGCCGCCGCCGCGGATCGTGCCACAGCCGCCGCCGCTCGACGTACGACCGGACGATCCAGATCGGCAGCTGGTGCGAGACGAGCACGGCCTCATGCCCGCGCGCCGCGTCCTTCGCCGCGTCCAGCGCCCCCATCATCCGGACGACCTGGTCGACGTACGGCTCACCCCACGACGGCTTGAAGGGGTTCACCAGGTGCTTCCAGTTCTCCGGCCGCTTCAGCGCGCCGTCGCCGACCCCGAAGGTCTTGCCCTGGAAGACGTTGTCGGCCTCGATGAGCCGTGCGTCGGTCGCGAGGTCCAGCCCGTGCGCCTTGGCGATCGGCGTGGCCGTCTCCTGCGCCCGCTCCAGCGGCGACGCCACGACGTGGGTGACGTCACGGGTGGCGAGGTGCTCGGCGACCCGGTCGGCCATCCGGCGCCCGAGGTCGGAGAGGTGGTATCCGGCGAGCCGCCCGTAGAGGATCCCGTCCGGGTTGGCGACCTCGCCGTGCCGCATCAGGTGGACGACGGTGATGTCACTCATGCTGCTGTGGCCTCCGCTGCCGCTCGCGCCGCCGCCGGGAGGGCGTCGGCGATTCTCTGGACCGCCTGCTCGTCGTGTGCGGTGGACACGAACCACGACTCGAACGACGACGGCGGCAGATAGACGCCCTGCGACAGCATCGAGTGGAAGAAGGCGTTGAACCGGTAGGACTCCTGCGTCTTGGCGTCCTCGTAGTTCCGTACCGGAGTGTCCGTGAAGAACACGGAGAACATGTTGGAGGCGTTCTGCAGCGTGTGCGCGACGCCCTCCTTGTGGAGCGCCTCCGTGAGGAGCCCCTGGATCTGGAGGGAGACCGCGTCGACGACGTCGTACGCCGCGTCGTCGAGCAGCCGCAGCTGCGCGAGCCCGGCGGCGGTGGCGATCGGGTTCCCGGAGAGCGTGCCGGCCTGGTAGACGGGCCCGGCGGGCGCCAGGTACGCCATCACGTCGGCACGGCCACCGAAGGCCGCCGCGGGGAAGCCGCCGCCCATGACCTTGCCGAAGGTCATCAGGTCGGGGACGACCCCGTCGATCCCGTACCAGCCGGCCCTGCTGGTGCGGAAGCCGGTCATGACCTCGTCGGAGATGTACAGGGCCCCGTTCTCGGCGCAGACGTCCTTGAGTCCCTGGTTGAAGCCGGGCAGCGGCGGTACGACGCCCATGTTGCCCGGGGACGCCTCGGTTATCACACACGCGATCTCGCCGGGGTGGGCGGCGAAGGCGGCGCGCACGGCGTCGAGGTCGTTGTAGGGGAGGACGATGGTGTCGCCGGCCTGGGCGCCGGTGACGCCGGGGGTGTCCGGCAGCGCGAACGTGGCGACTCCCGACCCGGCGGCGGCGAGCAGCGAGTCGACGTGGCCGTGGTAGCAACCGGCGAACTTGACCACCTTGGTGCGGCCGGTGAAGCCGCGGGCGAGCCGGATCGCGGACATGGTGGCCTCGGTCCCGCTGGAGACGAGCCGCACCTGCTCCAGCGGCCCGACGCGGTCGACCATCTCCTCGGCGAGCGCGACCTCGCCCTCGCCGGGGGTGCCGAAGGACGTGCCGCGCGAGACGGCGTCCTGAACGGCGGCGATGACCTCGGGACGGGAGTGCCCGAGGATCATCGGCCCCCAGGAGCACACGAGGTCGACGTACTCACGGCCGTCGGCGTCGGTGAGGTAGGGACCGGTACCGGACACCATGAACCGGGGCGTACCGCCCACGGCGCGGAAGGCGCGCACGGGAGAGTTCACGCCGCCGGGCGTGACGGCCGCCGCGCGCTCGAAAAGAGTCTGGGAAACTGGGGCATCATAGCTATAAGGCAGTTCGGGCATGACCTGCGGTTTCTCGTCGACGCGGACGGCTGACGTCACCAAGGGTAGGCCAGCGCCGCCTAGCACTATGAGTCCCGGACATTCAGGGCCCCACCTGCCGGTCGGGGGGACGCCTGGCCGCCGTCAGCCACTACGACCGCCGCGGCGACCCCGTCCGCCCTGTCGTCGGAGGCCGTCGGGGCGGGGTCGGGGTGCTGGGCAGGCTGGACGGCCAGCAGGCCAGGGCGAGCATCGCGCAAGTGACATGCCGGTGCCAGGGCGTCCACTTGCGGACCTGGTACTGACCCAGGCCGGTGAGCTGCTTGCCCTGCTCGTTGTCCTCTTCGATCTTCCAGCGCACCCCGGCCTGGGCGATGAACTCGACGGCGGGCATGGGGGTTGGGGCGTGCGCGAGGAAGTACCCGTACTCGTAGTCGATCCTTCCTCCCGCCAGCTGCTTCTTGTCGGTGCTGCGGCGTATGAGAAGCCTGTGCCGGTTGAGGCGCCTCAACGCCACAGGCCAGGCGATGTGCTCCGGGGCAGCACCGCGAGCACCTCGGCTGCTTCGAGGGTCGTCGAGATGGACCTGCCGTCGAGAACTCCCGGCCTCGCTCTCTTCTCTCACGCGCTCTCTTCGCTGAGGCGGTCGACTGCCCACGGGATGAGCTCCTTGGCCACCGCAAGGCTGAACGGCCCCACCAGCGAACGAAGTTCGGCGCAGGCGGCAGGACCGAGCGTGAGGTAAGGGAGGGCGGCCAGCGTGTCGGTGGTGTGCTCGATCTCCGCCCTACGCCGCGTACCGTCCTCGGTCAAAGCCAGGTGGGGTCCATCGTCGAGCCATCCACGCTCACGCAGGTTCTCCACGGCCTGTCCCCACTGCTCCGGCGTCCATGCCCGCGAGTCGCGCAGCACATCTGCGTCGATGTCGCCTGTGGCGGCGTGCGTGACGAGAGCCTCGAGCCCGCTCAGTCCGGCAGTCAGGAGTGCCGCCACGTGACCGTCGCCACGGAACTCCCGCAGCAGAGTCTGTGCGTGCCAGAGCACGAGGTGGGGTGCGCTCGGCCACGGCAGTGCGGCGTGCGCGGCGAAGAGGGGGCGGCCTTGTGGATGGCGCACGGCCACTTCAGCAGCGGTACGAGCCAATTCCGCCGCGCGGGCCAGCGCCGGTGAGGAGACGTCCGCGCCGAGGATGCGGCGGAGCGTGGTATCGATCCCGGTGAGCCGGGCGGCGGCGAACCGCTCGGGCGTGGCGGCTTCCCATGCCGCGGGTATGGCTCGTCGCACCAGTTGGGGATTGAAGTTGAAGAACGTGGCGATGACCAGATCAGCCGGAGCGGCGCCGAGCGCGGCGGAGCGGGACGCGAAGTACCCCGTCCTGGCGTCCACGCCCAACTCGGCGTACTGACCTGCGGCTTCGGGCGAGAAGTAGACGGCCCCGTGGTAGGGCTCGAGAGTTCTCCAGGTCTGACGTGCGAGGGCCAGGCTGTCGCGGTCCGTGTTCTGCGTCATGAGGGGTTCGCCGTCCTGTGGCGGATGAAGCGTTGCTGTTCATCGAGCACACGACGGCGCGTGGGGCACACCCGGCAGTACCGTCTGGTCGGTACGTTATCGGAGAGCGGCTCTGACTGCTACTGCCCCTGCAACCAGTTCCCTCCTGGCCAAGGTACGAATCCATCCGCGGTACGCGACCGCGTTGGTGCGGGCCCTGCTGGTGCTGACGCACCACCAGGTGACTCGGCGACCGATGAGCTCCCCTCAATGATCACCGTGACGAACTGCACGAGCACCCCAACGACTCATCACGCCAGGACCGTTGCGCCGAACGCCGTCCCAGCTCGCCCCCGCCCGCCTCAATCCGGCCCGTGGAGCAACCCACCGCAGGCATGACGAGAGCCCCCGTCGAAGATGACATCCCGGCGGGGCTCTGCCAGTGCGCAGAAGGACTACACGGTCACGCCCTCGTTCGCCCGTGACGACGCCATATGCACCGTGACGCGGTCCTCGATCTTGCAGGCAGGCGCGAAGCCTCCACGCGACTCAGCCTTGCGGACGGTGATCCGGTCGACGAAGAGTTCAACGAGCATGCGCCGATCCTCGACGGACGCCTTCCCCCACCACGACGTCGGTCCGGTGGGGTCACCGTCCTCCGACGCGGTCCACTGCTCAATGGGAAGTGGCGGAAGATCCGGAGTGCCCACTTCTTTGATCTTCTCGTCGATGGCGGCCAGGCGGGCTTCGAGCGACTGCTTGTCGTCCAGGAACTGACGGCGCCCGATCTCGCCGTCATAAACGCCGATCTTCAGGTCACTGTAGAGCTGCTCGACAGACCGCACGATCTGCGCGCGCTCGCCGAGCAGTGACGCACGCTCGCTTCGCGCCCGCGGGTTCTCCGTCATCCGGGCAAGCCTGGACATCGCTTCGACGATGGTGTCCATCGTCTCCGGGTCATCCTCGTCGGCGTTGCTGATGACGGCCATGATGCGGGCACCCACGTACGCGTCCACGTCCTTCTGCTGGATCGTGGATCCGCCCTCGTGCGTCCCTTCCTCCACCACTCCCGCTGGCCGGCTGCACTTGTAGACGTCGCGAGAACCGGTCTTGGGTCGGCCGCACTCGCAGTAGAAACGATTCATGCCCGTAAGGAGGTACTTACGGGGCGTGCCGCCTTTGCTGCCCCTACCGCGCCCGGAGAGCCAGTCCTGAAGCTCGAAGAACTTCGCGGGCGAGATCAGTCCCTCCCCCACCGAGATCGGCTCTTCGCTCTCGCCCCGAAGGATGCGGTACTCCCTGACGTTCCGAGTCGGGTTTCCGCCCTTGTCCACCGCGTAGACAGGCTCAGCCGCCATTCCCGCCATTCGGGGATCCGTCAGAAGCCGTTTCACGGCTCGCTCACGCCACGCACCGCCGTTCTGTGCGGGGATTCGTTCCGAATTCAGCCACGCCACGATGGACCCTACCGACGCCGGGTGAGCGTTCTTCTTTCCCGTCCATGGCTTGTCCTTGAATTCGAAGATGCGGTCGACCATCTTCATGTAAGTGCCAGCCTGATCGGTCCCGTCTTCCTGCACGACTGCGGGACGCAGACGGCGAATAGTGATGGGCAGGGGCTTCCCGTCGATCTCCTGCACCACGACTTCTGGATAGGACTCAAGGCCGTACGGAACCGCGCCTCCCGTCCATCCACCGAGCACCTTCGCTCCTTGCTTGACGCCACGAATGGTCTGGCTTTTCATCTTGTTGTCCGAATGGGAAGCGTCCAAACGCATGATGAGCATGATCAGTTCCATGGTGTTGTCCGGCGAGAAAGAGCCTTCCGACACCGACGTGATAGTGACGCCGAGACTGAACAGTTCGAGAACGATCGGAATCGCGTCCTTCGGCTCCCGACGAGAGAACCGCGTCACGTTGTAAACGATGATCTCGTGAACCAGTCCGTCACGACAATCGTTGAGGAGCCGTTCGAACTGCGTCCGCTTGGCATTCGGGTCGTATCCCGATACGCCGATGTCTCGATAGTGCCCTTTGAAAGAGCAGCCTCGATCTTGCGCCTTTCTCCGGGTCGCCTCGTCCTGCGTTTGCGGGCTCGCTTCCGACTTGTCCGCTTTGGCTTTCGACTGGCGGGTATATCCTGCGGCTACCCGGAGCACGGTTGCGACGTGCTCCGGGCCCCAGGCCCCCGCCTTTGCAGTTGGGTTCACCGGATCAAGGTATCCTAATAGCGTGAAGCTGGGGCTTCGTACGGATAGCTCACACAGGCCATGGCGTCAGAGGCTCCGAAGATCCTGCCGACTGGTGTTTGCGCGCACGTTTCGGCGAGCGGTCGCGGGGGAGGTCACTGACACGATGATCGGGTTGCGCGGCGGGGATCACGTGGCCCAGAAATGCGTTCGGGTGGAGATATGCATCGCGGTGGCGGACTGGGCGACGGGACCGGTGACCTCGGTCCTCGTCGTGCCCGGCGGGGAAGGCACCGGCGCGACGCGGAGGAGACTGCGGAGACCCCACGACAGGAACGAGGCGGGTCCGGCGCGTCCGGATCGACAGCCGCATCCGGCCCGTCCGGCACCGCGCCGGGCGGTAGCGGTAGTGGTACGGGCGGACTGACCGGATCGAGCGGACTGGGTGGACTGAGCGGACTGCTGGGCGGGCTGAGTGGACTGGGTCGACCGGGCGGATCCGGTGGATCGAGTGGTTCGGCCGGGCAGGGTGGTCCGACTGGTCCGACTGGTCCGAGCGGTTCGACCGGGTCGAGCACGCCGACCGGCACGGGTACGCCGTCGGACGGCCCCGGCGGTGCGATCGGACCCGGCGCACAGGACGGCCCGAGCGGTCCTGGTGGTCCGGGAGGTTCCGCCGGAGCGGGTGGCCTGGACGCAGCCGCAGACACCGGATCCACGGGCCCCACAGGACCGACGAACGGACTCACGGGACCGACGGGCCCCCTGCGCGGTCTGGGTCCGCTCGGTTCCCTGGGGGCGCTGGGCTCCCGGAGGTTGCGCGGTGGCCAGGGAGCGCAGGGAGCACAGGACGCGCAGTCGGCGTCGAGCGGGCAATCGGCGTCGGACGGCGCCGCGCAGCCACCGGCGCCGTCGGGTCCCCCGCCACAGCCCCCACTCGGCAGCAC
>NZ_LIRK01000813.1 GCF_001419765.1 Streptomyces torulosus | reverse complement strand
CGCCCCCTCCGCCCCCAGCCGTACCGACCTTGAGGTGCTGGTGCGGGACGAGGTGGCCGCCGTCATGGAGTGCGAGCCCGAGGACGTGCGGACCCGGCAGAGCCTGTTCGCGGCCGGCATGGACTCGTTGATGAGTCTGGTGGTGCTGGGGCGGCTGTCCGATCTGCTGGGCCTTGAGGTGACGCCCGCCGATCTGCGCGACCACCCCACGGTGGCCTCCCTGGCGGCGTTCCTGGCGGACGCCCTGCCGCAGGGGCCCCTCCCGGCAGCCCTGCGCGAGCGGGCGGAACGGCCGGCGGAGACCCGAACGGAACGTACCGAGGGGGCGCCCGTGACCCGGCGCACGCCTCACCGGACGCGACCACGCGAGAGAGCAGAAGGAGACCGGAGCATGAGCCGAGTGGCACTCGTCACGGGCGGTAACCGAGGGATCGGCCTGGCCGTGGCCAGGCGGCTCGCGGCCGACGGCATGAAGGTCGCCGTCACCTACCGCAACGACCCGCCCTCGGACCTCTTCGCGGTGCAGTGCGACGTCCGCGATCCCGAGTCCGTCAACCACGCCGTGAACGAGGTCCAGCAGACCCTGGGCGGCATCGACGTCCTGGTCGCCAACTCCGGCATCACCCGCGACCGTGCCTTCGCCGTCATGTCGGAGCCGGACTTCGCCGCGGTGATGGACACCAATCTGATGGGCGCTTACCGCGTCACCCGCGCCGTGGTGCGCGAGATGATGCGCAAACGCGCGGGCCGGATCGTCTTCGTGTCGTCGGTCGCCGGCCTCACGGGCTCCGTCGGCCAGGCCAACTACGCGTCCTCCAAGGCCGGGATGATCGGCCTGGCCCGCTCGCTGGCGCTGGAGCTCAGCCCGTACGGGGTGACCGTCAACACCGTGGCCCCGGGCTGGGTCGACACCGACATGACGGTGCGGCTGCCCGAGAAGGTCAAGGAGGGCATCAAGTCCCAGGTGCCGCTGGGCCGTCAGGGCTCCGCCGAGGAGATCGCCGAGGTCGTCGGCTTCCTCGCCTCGGAGGGGTCGAGCTACGTCACGGGCGCGGTGCTGCCCGTCGACGGCGGCCTGTCGCTGGGAGCGTGACGACGATGCTGCTCGCCGGGAAGCGGATCCTGGTCACCGGGGTCATCACCGAGTCGTCCATCGCGTACCACACGGCCGTCGAGGCGCAGCGGGCCGGCGCGGAGGTGGTGCTCACCAGCATCCGGCCGCGTCTGGTGCGGCGGATCGTCGAGCGGATGCCCGAGCCGGCGCCCGTCGTCGAGCTCGACGTGACGGACGCGGAGCAGCTGCGGACGCTGCCGGACCGGCTCGCCGAGCACGGCGACCGCTTCGACGGGGTGCTGCACTCCATCGCGTACGCCCCGCCGGGCGCGCTCGGCGGACGGTTCATGCAGACGCCCTGGGAGGACGTCGCGACCGCCGTGCACACCTCCGCGTACTCGCTGAAGTCGCTGGTGGCCGCGGTGCTGCCGATGATGAAGGGCGGCGGGGCGGTGGTCGGGCTCGACTTCGACGCCTCCGTGTCCTGGCCGGACTACGACTGGATGGGCGTCGCCAAGGCGGGCCTGGAGTCCACGGCCCGCTATCTCGCCCGCTATCTCGGCCCGCAGGGCGTCCGGGTGAACCTGGTCGCCGCCGGGCCCCTCAACACGCTGGCGGCGAACGGGGTGTCCGACGCCCCGCCGGACGAGGACGGCGGCGCCTGGGCCGACCTCGCCCCCCTGGGCTGGGACGAGAACCTCGCGACGCCGGTGGCGAAGGCGTGCGTGGCCCTGCTCTCCGACTACTTCACCGCCACGACGGGGGAGATCGTCCATGTCGACGGAGGCGTCCATGCCATGGGCTTCTGAGCCGGCCGGGCAGCCGACCGGGCAGCCGACCGTGACGCTGGACGACATCGCCGAGTGGTTCACGCGCAGAGTGGGCCGCGAACTCGGCCCGAGCCCCTGGCACGAGGTGACGCCCGAGGCGGTACGGGGCTTCGCCGACGCCACCCACGACTGGCAGGCCATCCATCTGGACGCCGGCCGGGCCGCGTCCGGGCCCTACGGGGTGCCCGTGGCGCACGGCTTCTACACGCTCGGCCTCATCCCGTACCTCACATCCACCCTCTTCGATCCGAGCTGGATCGACGTGGCGCTGAACTACCGCCTGGACCGGGTCCGTTTCCTCACGGCGGTGCCCGTGGGTTCGCGGGTGCGGGCCCTCGCCCGGGTGAGCGGCGTCCGGGTACGGCCGCGCGGCTATCTGGAGGTCGTGCTGGCGGTGTCGCTGATGGTCGAGGGCGCCGAGCAGCCGGCCTGCACGCTCGACCACACCCGTCTCTACACGATGCGCCCCGACGCGTCCCTGCCCGTGGACGGACCGGTCCCGCGCGTGATGTACCCGCCCGGGCACCCGGCACCGGCCGACTCCCCCACCC
>NZ_LIRK01000812.1 GCF_001419765.1 Streptomyces torulosus | reverse complement strand
CGGTGAGCGGCGGACGAGCCCGATCTCCCCCCCCAGGGGGCTCGTCCGCCGCTCACCGGCTTGTCCGTGTCCGGGGCGGCCCACCCGCCGCCCGCCGGGTCAGCCCGCGGCCGAGGCGGCGTCCAGGGCCGGGATCAACTGCTGCTCCTCATAGTCGAGATGGGCTTCGAGCTCGGCTATGAGCCGCTCCACGTCGGCGAGTACGGCCCCGGGGCCGGCGTTCTCCGTGGCCGTCAGTACCCGGCGCAGGTCCTCGACCAGGGCGGCGATCCGCTCGTGCTCCTCACCGAGGCGGGTGAGGGTCGGGGCCAGCTCCGGGTGCCGGTCGGCCAGGAACGGGAACAGCATGGTGTCCTCGCCGGTGTGGTGGTTGTGCAGCCCCTGGCAGAAGGTGAGGCAGTTGACGCGGAGCTGCGCGCCTAGGGTGGCCTTGCCACTGCTCGCGATCAACTCCTGCTTGATCAGGTCGAGTTCACGGCGGAAGGCGTCGTGGACGACCTTGATGGCCTCGCCCATGGAGCCGGCGTTGATGTGCGGAGGGCCGGCCACGGGGACCTCGCGGAGGGCGACGACCGGGATCGTACGGTCCGTCTTCGCCTGGTACTCGGCCCACCCCGGGTCGGACTCGACGGCCCGAGCGAACGCCCGGTCGCGTTCGTCGCCGTCCAGGACGACGGCGTCCGCCTCGTAGGTGAACACCCCGCTCTCGACGGTCACGCGGGGGTTGGCGAGGACGTTCCGGTACCAGTCGGGGTGCTTGGGCGATCCCCCGGCGGACGCGATGACGAGGACCGTGCCGTCGCCGTCGGGGAGGTAGCCGAGGGGGGTGGTGTGCGGGTTGCCCGTACGGGCGCCGATGGTGGTCAGGAGGAGCAGGCGGGCGCCTTCGAACATGCCGCCGACCTTGCCGTGGTTGGCGCGGAACTCTTCGATGACCGGCTGGTTGAAGGGGTTGGGCATTCTCAGCTTTCTGTCGATGACGATGCCGACGACGACGCGCGGGGGCCGAGGCGCGACAGAGCGCCGCAGCGTCGCGGGTGTCGTGGTGTGTTGGCAGGGGTGATCGCCGCGCTGTGCGCGTCACGGCGGGAAAGGAGGAGCAGCGCGGTGCGGTGCAACGAGGTGCAGGCGATGTCATACGGCGCGATGCACGCGCTGTCCTTGGTGTGCTGTGGCGCGGTGCTCCCACGCGCCACGACAGGCGGACCCCTGGCCCGCCCCGACCTCACTCAGAGGCCGGGCAACCCATCCGCTCACGGCCCAAGGCCGACCCGGCAGTCATGCGGGCAACCGTAGTGGGCGTATGCGGACGCGGGCAACGAGTTATCGGGGAACGACCGCGAAGGGCGTGTGTCAGCGGCGTTGCCGGGCACGGGGCCGAGTGCCACCGCTCCTGCCCATCGACTCGTCCGCCGCCACCTCACTTGCTCTCGCCGGACAGCGGCCCCGCCTCAGCCGACTCCGCCAGGCCAGCCTCCAGGCGTCCCACTGGACCACCCTCCAGGTCACCCTTCGTCTCGCCCTTCGTCTCGTCCTTCGGTTCGCCCCCGATGGCCCCACGCCTGCTCCCCCAAGCCCACAGCACCGTGGCCACGAGGGCCAGGGCGATGGTCGCGAGGCCGGAGGCGGCCAGGACGGGGCGGGGGCCCAGCGCGGCGGTGAGGGGGCCGCCGAGGGCCGTGCCGACGGGGGCGGCGGTGAGGAGGGCGGCGCCTCGGGCGGCCAGGACCGTGGTGAGCCAGGCCGGCGGCGTACGGTCCTGGAAGAGCGTGTAGGACAGGGCGGTGAAGGGGCCGTAGATCACGCCGCCCAGCGCGAAGCAGGCGAGGGTCACGGCGGCCGGGGCGCCCAGCCCGAACGGCACCAGCACGCAGCCCCACCCGGCGACGATCGCCAGGGTGACGGGCCACAGCGGGAGTCGACTCAGGGCGCCGACGGTGAGGCCGCCCACGACGGCACCCACGCCGAAGAACGTCCAGTACAGCCCGAGCAGACTGGACTCGGCGTGCAGATCGGCGGTGACGTGGAGCGGGAGCGCGACCTCGACCGGGCCGTAGAGGAAGTTGAAGAACCAGGTCAGGGCGAGGACGCCGAGCAGTTCGGGCTGCCTGCGCAACAGGTGGAGCCCGGCCGCCGACTGGCCGGTGTCGACGGGCGCGGCCGTCTCCGCGGTCGTCGCGGCGCCGCCGAGCCGGCCGACCTGGAAGGCGAGTACGGCGAAGGACGCGGCGTCGATGCCGATGATCCAGGCGGGGCTCAGCACGGTCGCCAGGAACCCGGCGATGGCGGGGCCGATGATGATGGAGGCGGAGGCGCTCGAACTGACCAGGGCGTTCGCGGCGAGCCGTTGCTCCGGCGGCAGGATGCGGGCGAGGAGGGAGTACTTGCCGGCGCTGCCCCAGGCGTGGAGCACCGACGAACCGGCGAGCAGGACGACGTACAGGACCGGGTGCAGTACGCCCAGCAGCCAGGCGAGCGGCACACAGCCGAGGAGTGTGGCGCGGATCCAGCTGTCGGCCGCCAGCAGCCGCTGGGCGGGCATCCGCCGCAGCCACCGGCCGAAGACGAGCGCCCCCACGGCCCCGGGCAGCGCGTACGCGGCGATCGCGGCGCCGACCAGCAGCCCGGACCGGTCGGGTGGCGCGATCTCCACGGCGAGCCACGCCACGGCCACCACGCTCATCCCGTCCCCGAGATCCGAGGCCGCGAGCGCCGGCAACAGCCGCCGGAACTCGACGTGGCCGAACAGGGGCCGGTACGCGGACGGCAGCAGACGGGAAGCCCAAGACGAAGTCACCCGCAAAGCCTCGCGGATCAAGCACAGTTGAGGTCAAGGCTTTATGTGTCACGTTCCGTACGCGGTCGGTCGGCGGCGATCATCCGGCTTCCGCCGACCCGGCGTCGGCAGGAGGGCCATCGGCGGCCTTGATGGCTGCGGCGTCGGTCGCGTCGGCCGCATCGTCGCCGGCGGTGATACCGGCGGCTACGCGTTCGTGGCGGTGGCGGCCGGGTCGAAACCGGCCTCCGTCAGGATGTCGGCGGCGACCCCGCGCCCGACCCCGGCGAGCCCGACCAGCAGGTCGTCGCAATCGATGCGCTCGGCACCCCGCTCCCCGGAGCGCGCCTCGGCGAGGGCGATCGCCTTGCGGGAGTAGGGCGTCCAGGCGATCCGCTCGGCCGCCTGTGAGGCGCCCATGCTCAGCCGGTCGCCGACCGAGCGGTGGACCGTCTCCGGCGCGATCTCGGCGGCCCGCAGCAGCCGGGTGGCGGTGTTGTCCTCCGCGGTCAGCCCCCACAACAGGTGCTCGGTGCCGACGTAGTTGTTGCGGTGGTGCACGGCTGCCTGCTTGACGTGGACCATGGCCCGGCGCAGCCCCTCGGTCATCGTCTCGGGCCCGTAGCGCTTGTGCGGGGCGTGGAAACGCTGCTGAACCGCCTGCCGGCTCACCCCGAGCGCTCCGCCGATGTCCGTCCACGACGAGCCGTGCATACGACAGTGCTCGACATAGTCCTCGACCAGGTCGTCCGCCAACGCCTGCAATTGACCGGCCAGTTGCGCCGCGACCGTCAGCAGCGCGAGCCAGTCGGGCTGTTCCTGACCACCGGGGCGGTGCGCGGTGTCGCACCGCCGGTCGACTTCCGCGATGAGATCGTCCAGATCCGGGAGTGTCATGAGGCAAGTACGCCTTGACAATCTGAAATTGTCAACGAGACCTTGCCTTTTCGGGGTCGAGGGTCGGGCTAACTCTTGACGGCCTCCGTGACGCGCGGGGCGGCCGCGGCATGCGGGGTCAGGCGCTGGAAGCGGAAGGCGGCGGGGGCCATGAGAGGCCGGGCCGCCGCGGGGCGCCTTCAGGTACTCGGCAACGCCTCCGCCGACGTATGCCGGCTCGGTCGGGCGACGTGGCGTGGCGCACTTTTGCAAGCAGGTGCTTGCAATAGTTAGCGGGGGTGGGGCATGGTGGAGGCATGGCAACGCTCAACGTCGGCAATCTCGGTGAGTACCTGCGTGAACAGCGGCGAAACGCGCAGCTGTCGCTCAGGCAGCTCGCCGACGCCGCCGGGGTGTCCAATCCGTATCTGAGCCAGATCGAGCGCGGGCTGCGCAAGCCGAGCGCGGAGGTGCTCCAGCAGGTCGCCAAGGCGCTGCGGATCTCCGCCGAGACGCTGTACGTGCGGGCCGGGATCCTCGACGCCGAGCGGGACCGGGACGAGGTGGAGACGCGCGCCGTCATACTCGCCGATCCCACGCTGAACGAGCGGCAGAAGCAGGTGCTGCTCCAGATCTACGAGTCCTTCCGCAAGGAGAACGGGTTCGAGGTCCGCATAGGCGACGGCGACGGCGAGGACGGAGACCCGGGTGCGTTCCGGGACGCGGACCGCGCCGACGCGGAGACCGCCGACGGCAACGGCGCCGGAGCGGCCGCCGGCCCCGCTTCTCCCGCGTCCGACGGCGGCGGCGCCGGTGCCGGTCCGCGGCTGACGGCGAGATGACGGAGCCAAGTCCCCTCGGACCGCACAACCGCACAACCGCAGACCCCGTAGAACCGCACGACCGCTCGACCGCACCACCCCGTACGCGCGGACCCGCATCGACGCGGATCCGCACCCGCACAGACCGGAGATCCGGCCTCGTCGATTACGCCGAGCACGTCTGACGCGTTGACCGACTCGGACGCGGAACCCGTGGACGACGTCGACCGCGGGCCGGACCCACACAAACCCTCAGCCGAACGCCAGACCCGGAGGACCATCACCATGGCCATCACCGACGACATCCGCAAGGCCGTCACCGACCCGACGCCGCTCTACTTCGCCGCCGGTACCGCCGACCTCGCCCTCCAGCAGGCCAAGAAGGTGCCCGGCCTCGTCGAGCAGCTGCGCACCGAGGCGCCGGCCAGGATCGACGCCGTGCGCAACACCGACCCCAAGGCCGTCCAGGAGAAGGCGACCGCCCGGGTCAAGGAGACGCAGGAGACCCTCCAGACCAAGGTCACCGAGCTGATCGGCACCCTGGACACCGACCTCAAGAAGCTCGGCGAGAGCGCCCAGGACCTGGCGCTGCGCAGTGTCGGCGTCGCCGCCGAGTACGCCGTGAAGGCCCGTGAGACCTACGAGCGCGTCGCCGAGCACGGCGAGCAGGCCGTGCGCACCTGGCGCGGCGAGGCCGCGGAGGAGATCGAGGAGCTCGCGATCGCCGTCGAGCCGAACACCGCGCCCAAGGCCGAGCCGGTCGCGGTCAAGGACGAGCCGGCCAAGCCCGCCGAGGCCAAGGCCGCGCCCGCGCCGGCCGCCGCCGCCAAGAAGCCGGTCGCGAAGAAGGCCGCTCCGGTCCGCAAGCCGACGACCGCGAAGAAGACCACGCCGCCCGCCAAGTAAGGGGGTACGCGCCCACCGGAGGACGGTGCGGCGCCGGAGGAAACGGTACGGGGACGGGCCGGGCACCTTTGGGGTGTCCGGCCCGTTCTACGGGTACGGTTGGCCCCGTAGGAGTGTTCGGAAGACCGTGACCGTGAGAACCGCGAAGGCGAAGAGAACGGGTGGTGGTGGGCAGCATGCTGATGAACGGCTTCGCTGGGTTCATGGGACTGTTGCAGCTCGCAGTGATCGCCCTCGCCGCGTTCGCGCTGATCGACGCCACGTTCCGGCGTGAGGACGCGTTCCGGGCGACCGACAAGCAGACCAAGGTGTTCTGGCTGATCATCCTCGGGATCGCGCTCGTCGTGAGCGTGCTGTTCCCGCTCCTGTCGTTCCTGCCGATCATCGGCCTCATCGCCAGCATCGTCTACATCGTCGACGTGCGCCCCGCCGTGCGGCAGATCTCCGGCGGCGGTGGCCGGGGCGGCAGCCGCGGCTCGAGCAGCGACGGACCGTACGGGCCGTACAACGGCGGTCGCTGACCCCTCACCCGACCGTGCGGGCCGGACGACCGGACCGCCGGGTGCGTCGGGCAGGCCGGGCGGGCCGGGAGGGTCAGCCCTCGCGGTCCAGCAGGAGTACGGCCACGTCGTCGGTCAGCTCGCCGCCGTTGAGGTCGCGTACCTCGTTCACCGCGGCGCGCAGCAGTTCCTCGCCGCGCAGGCCCGCGGCCAGCTGGCGGCGGATCATCGCGACCATGCCGTCCTGGCCGAGCCGCTCCTTGCCCTCACCGATCCGGCCCTCTATCAGCCCGTCCGTGTAGAGCATCAGGCTCCAGGCGGCGCCCAGCTCGATCTGCGTGCGGGGCCAGCGCGCGTTCGGCAGCAGCCCGAGGGCCGGGCCGCCGTTGTCGTACGGCAGCAGCTCGGCCGGCGGCGCGGCGCCGTCCCGCCCGTGGCGGACGATCAGCGGCGCCGGGTGGCCGGCCAGGCACAGGCCCGCGCGACGGCCGTCGGGCGCGATGTCGACCGTGCACAGCGTCGCGAAGATCTCGTCGTTCTCCCGCTCGTGCTCCAGGACACGCTGGAGCGTCGAGAGCAGCTCGTCACCGCACAACCCCGCGAACGTCAGCGCCCGCCAGGCGATGCGCAGCTCCACACCGAGCGCCGCCTCGTCCGGGCCGTGCCCGCAGACGTCGCCGATCATGACGTGGACCGTGCCGTCGGGCGTGCGGACGGTGTCGTAGAAGTCGCCGCCGAGCAGCGCCCGGGAACGGCCGGGCCGGTAGCGCGCCGCGAACCGCAGGGACGAGCCCTCCAGCAGCGGCGTCGGCAGCAGGCCCCGCTCCAGGCGCGCGTTCTCCTGGGCACGCAGCCGGGACTCCGTGAGCCGGCGCTCGGCCGTGTCCGACCGCTTCCGCTCCACCGCGTAACGGATCGCCCGGCTCAGCAGCCGGCCGTCCAGCTCGTCACGGAACAGATAGTCCTGCGCGCCGACCCGCACGGCCTCCGTGCCGCGCTCGGCGTCACCGGAGTCGGTGAGGGCGAGGACGGCGTGGCGGGGGGCCAGCTCCAGGACGTGCTTGAGGACGGAGAGTTCGTCGATGTCGGTGATGGTCTCCGTGGCGGTGCCGCCGCCGGACGAGGCCGGGGCTTCGGGGCGGGCCGGGGCCGGCAGCGCCAGGTCCAGGAGGATGCAGTTCACGTCGTCGGTCAGCAGCCGCTGGGCCTCGGTGAGATTGCGGGCGGTGCGGACACGGATCGGCTTGCCCGCGGAGTCGAGCAACTCGGGCACGTTGAGCGAACCGGCCGGGTCGTCCTCGATCAGCAGCACCGTGAGGTTGGTGGGGCCGCTCGGGGCGACGGCACCGGCGGCCGGATGGGCCGGGTGTGTGGACTTGTCGGCAGGGGCCTGGGCCGAGGCGTTCAGGGCCGCCCCCTCTCCGGATGGGCCGCTGGGTGCGGGCATGGCGTGCGCCTGACCACTCTCCACGGCCGGGATGGCTCTCTGCCGCGGTACGGGTACGGGCATCGTCTTGGGTTCCTTCCCTCCCCCCGAGGGCACGGGCGGGGCGAGGGACCTCGACCCACCGACGGGGACCTTAGCGTCAGGCGCCGCCGCAACGGAATGCTTGGCGAGGCGCCGGACGGCAATCGGCCACCGTCATATGCCGCATCCAGTAGCGCATTTGGACATGACAGGGCTTTCCCCAGGGATGACGAATGTCACGCGATGGGGGTTGAGCCGGTGGCCGAAGGTGGTGAGAGTCACGTGTGATGGGTCACTTGGCCGCCGAGCGGCTCGCGGATTCGCGGGATTTCGGTGCATTGCGGGCGTAATGCGCACGGGTTGAGGGCGAGTACGACGGGCGGAACGCGGATGGAGCGCGGGTGAGTTGCGGTCGGTCGCGTCCCCGCCGGTCACGTCGCTCGTCGGCCACGTCGCCCGTCGGTCACGCGTCAGGGCGTACGACTCCCAGGATCGGCATGGTTCCCGCACCCGCGATCGTCACCGTCCGCCCCGGGCGCGGGGCGTGGACGATCGCGCCGTCGCCTATGTACATGGCGACATGGCTCGCGTCGGCGTTGTAGATGATCAGGTCGCCGGGGCGCATGTTCTCGACGGGGACGTGCTTGAGCTGACGCCACTGCTCCTGCGAGGTGCGGGGGATGCCCCGGCCGGCCGCGATCCACGCCTGACTGGTGAGGCCGGAGCAGTCGTACGTCCGCGGGCCCTCGGCGCCCCATTCGTACGCTTTGCCGATCTGGTCCGTCGCGAACTTCACGGCCTTCTTGCCCTGCTCGGATGCCTTGCCGTCGATCTCGTCGAGGATGCCGGAGTCCAGCCACGCGGCCTGCTTCTGCTGCGCGGCGTCCTCCTCCAGCTTCGCGAGCCGCTCCCGCTCGTCGTCCTCCAGATCGGCCTCCAGCTTCTCGGCGGCGGCGATCTGCTTCTTGATCTTCTTCTTGGCCTTCTCCTTGGCCTTGCGGTTCGCCTCGAGTTTCTGCCAGCGCGCCGAGGCGTCCTTGGAGTACTGCTCCAGGTCGTCCTGCGTGCGGTTCATCTCGGCGAGCAGACCCTTGGTCGCCAACTGCCCCTGGCGCAGCCGGTCCGCGCCCTCCAGGAACTCCTGGGGGTTCTCGCTCAACCACAGCTGCACCTCGGGCGGCAGACTGCCGCCCCGGTACTGGGCGCGGGCCGCGGCACCGATCAGGTCCTGCAACTTGTCCAGCTTCTCCTGGCCCTTGACGATCTCGTTCGCCAGATCGACGATCTCGGCGGACTGCTTGTCGGCCTTCTCCTCCGCCGCGTTGTACGCGTCCGTGGCCACCGCCGCGTCGTGGTAGAGGCCCTCCAGCTTCGCGCGTACGGCCTCCAACTCCTCGTTGGTGACCGGCGCGGAGTCCGCGTCGGCGGTGCCCGTGCCCGAGGGGGAGGGGGTCGGCGTCGGGGTGGGTGTCGGGTCGGTCGGCTGCGTCTGGCTCGCGTACGCGGTGACCGGTGCGCCCAGCACGGTCAACGCGCAGACCACGGCCACGGCCGCCATGGTCAGGCTCCGCTTGCCGGCTCCCATAGCCCTTGCCCCCAAACCCGTCCCGGCGCTGATGACTCACGCCAAGAGAACTGATTAACCGTCAGTAACTTCCGGCGCCTGGGTGATCGTGCCATGGAGTCGCGCAATGCGACAGAGGCGGGCAAGAACTCCCTTCCCCCTGCTCCCTCCCGTATGGCGGCGCCCCCGCCTGTGTGACGAACGACTCACCGGGTTCGTTCCCTCCGGTCACGAGAACGCTGCGGTGTGTCACCGGGGGTGGGGGGAGTTGGGGTGG
>NZ_LIRK01000811.1 GCF_001419765.1 Streptomyces torulosus | reverse complement strand
GTTGTTGGCTGGGGTTTGGGGGCTGGTGGCGGGGGCCGCCTTGTTGGTGGGGGCTTTCGTGGGTTTCGCCGTGCGTGTGCCGCAGAAGGTCATTGCCGGGGTGATGGCCTTCGGGGCCGGGGTGTTGATCTCGGCGGTGTCCTTCGAGTTGGTGGGGGAGGCCTACGAGGAGGCCGGGCTCGCTCCTGCTGCCGTGGGGGCGCTGGTGGGGGCGCTGGCCTATACCGGAGGGAACGTGTGGCTCGCCCGCCGTGGGGCCCGGCATCGTAAGCGGTCCGGGTATCGGCAGGCGCAGGCGCAGCCGTCCGAGGGCGAACAGGGCGGGTCCGGGATGGCGCTCGCCCTGGGTGCGCTGTTGGACGGGGTGCCCGAGTCCGCGGTGATCGGGGTGAGCCTGCTGGACGGCGGTGCCGTCAGCCTCGTGACCGTCGCCGCGGTGTTCATCAGCAACGTTCCCGAGGGGCTGTCCAGTGCCGCGGGGATGAAGAAGGCCGGCCGTGGTCGTGGCTATGTCTTCGGGGTGTGGGGGGCGATCGCCGCCGCCAGCATGGTCTCGGCGGTTCTCGGCTATGCCGTGGTCGGCTCCTTCTCGCCCGCCGTGATCGCCGGCGTGACCGCTGTGGCCGCCGGAGCGATCCTCGCGATGATCGCCGACACCATGATTCCCGAGGCGTTCGATGACGCCCACCTGGCTGTCGGGCTGATCACGGTGAGTGGGTTTCTGGTTTCCTTCGCTCTCTCCCACCTGTGAGCTCGGGCGGGTTCGGCGCGGATGTGCCTCGCGGCTCGGGGGAGGGCGGGCGCTCCGTAGAGCATCCGAGTCAAGCGTTGGGGGAACGTACATGCCATGCTCATCGGGTTCATTCCTTGCTTGTGCGATGGCACTGTGCTTGATCAGCTTGCATGTGCGAGACAATGGAGGTCTGTCATGGTCGGCTGGGGCCGCGCGTTCTGAGGATCTTCGAGGGCCCCTGCGTCAGTTTGGGAGGAGTGGGGGCGTGGTGGCTCGGTCTTTGGGGTCTGGGTGGGTCGGTCGGTGGGGGGCCCTGGTCGGTGCGGTTGCGTTGTTGGGGGTTGCCGGGTGTTCCTCCGATTCCTCTCAGGAGGGCTCCGGTGGGGGTGCTGCCTCCTCGGGGGCTGGTGAGGCTTCCGGGGAGGTCACCGTTTTCGCCGCCGCTTCGTTGAAGGAGAGCTTCACGGAGCTGGGGAAGCGGTTCGAGAAGGCGCATCCGGGGGTCGAGGTGACCTTCAACTTCGGGGGGAGCGACGCCCTGGCCGCGAGCATCACCGGTGGGGCGCCGGCGGATGTGTTCGCGTCCGCCAGTCCCAAGACCATGAAGATCGTGACGGACGCGGGGGATGCCGTCGGGGCGCCCATGACGTTCGTGCGGAATCAGTTGGAGATCGCCGCCCTGCCGGGCAATCCCGAGGGGATTTCCTCCCTGAAGGACCTCACCAGGAGCGGGCTCAAAGTCGTGCTGTGCGACAAGGAGGTGCCCTGCGGTGCCGCCGCGCAGAAGGCACTCGACGCGAGCGGGCTCCGGGTCACTCCCGTGTCCTATGAGCAGGACGTCAAGGCCGCACTCACCAAGGTCGAGCTGAAAGAGGCCGACGCCGCGGTCGTCTACAAGACCGATGTGCTCGCCGCGGGTGACAAGGTGGAGGGCGTGGAGTTCCCCGAAGCCGCAGACGCCGTCAATGACTATCCGATCGCCCTTCTCAAGGACGCCCCCAACACGAAGGCCGCGAAAGCGTTCATCGCGCTCGTGCGGTCCGGTGAGGGGCAGGAGGTTCTGAGCGACGCCGGGTTCCTGAAGCCGTGATCTCCGGCCCGGTCCATGACTCCGGTGCCGGCCCGGACGCGGGCGGAGCCCGGCCTCGGCGGGGGCGGGGCTCGATCTCGCCGCGGCGCGGTCCCGTGCCCGTGCCGTTGCTCGTGCCCGCGCTCGTCGGGCTGGCGTTCCTGGTTCTGCCGCTCGTCGCCCTGCTCGTACGGGCTCCCTGGTCGAGCCTTCCCGATCAGCTGACCAGCCCCGAGGTGTGGCAGGCGCTCCGGTTGTCGCTGCTCTGCGCCACGGCGGCCACCGTGGTGAGTCTCGTGCTCGGGGTGCCGTTGGCGTGGCTGCTCGCTCGGGTCGAGTTTCGGGGGCGGGGGTTCGTACGGGCCCTCGTCACGCTTCCGCTGGTGCTGCCGCCGGTGGTGGGTGGTGTGGCGCTGCTGATGGCGCTCGGGCGCAACGGGGTCGTCGGGCAGTGGCTGGAGTCGTGGTTCGGGATCAGTCTGCCCTTCACCACCGCCGGGGTCGTGGTCGCCGAGGCGTTCGTCGCCATGCCGTTCCTCGTCATCAGCGTCGAGGGGACCCTGCGGGCCGCCGACCCGCGGTACGAGGAGGCCGCGACCACGTTGGGGGCCTCCCGGTTCACCGCGTTCCGGCGGGTCACGCTGCCGTTGATCGCGCCCGGGATCGCGGCCGGGGCGGTTCTCGCGTGGGCGCGGGCGCTGGGTGAGTTCGGGGCGACGATCACGTTCGCCGGTAACTTTCCGGGGCGTACCCAGACCATGCCGCTCGCCGTCTACCTCGCCCTCCAGAGCGATCCGGAGGCCGCCATCGCCCTCAGCCTCGTCCTGCTGACCGTGTCCGTCGCGGTCCTCGCGGGGCTGCGCGACCGTTGGATGAGTGCCTCATGAGGGGGGCCGAGGGCAAGAAGGCGGTGGGCTCCGGTGCCGGGCTGGATGCCCGGCTCGTCGTTCGGCGGGGGGCGTTTCGGCTTGATGTCGGGCTTCGGGTCGTGCCCGGTGAGGTCGTGGCCCTGCTCGGGCCCAACGGGGCCGGGAAGACCACCGCCCTGCGGGCGTTGGCGGGGCTCGTGCCGCTCGCGGACGGGTATCTGCGGCTCGACGGGGCCGCCCTGGAGCGTACGCCGCCCGAGGCGCGTCCCGTCGGGGTCGTCTTCCAGGACTATCTGCTCTTTCCCCATCTGACCGCCCTCGACAATGTCGCCTTCGGGCCGCGTTGCCACGGGGCCTCCAAGACCGAGGCGCGCGCGCTCGCCGCCGAGTGGCTGGGGCGGATGGGGCTCGCCGAGCACGCGGGGGCCAAGCCCCGCCGGCTCTCCGGCGGCCAGGCCCAGCGCGTCGCCCTCGCCCGTGCCCTCGCCACCTCCCCCCGGCTGCTGCTCCTCGACGAACCCCTCGCCGCGCTCGACGCCCGTACCCGCCTCGACGTACGCGCCCAGCTCCGGCGGCACCTGGCGGACTTCGAGGCCGTCGCCGTGCTCGTCACCCACGATCCGCTCGACGCGATGGTGCTCGCCGACCGGCTCGTCGTCATCGAGGACGGGCACGTGGTGCAGGAGGGGACGCCGGGTGACATCGCCCGGCATCCGCGGACGGACTACATCGCCCATCTCGTCGGCCTGAACCTCTACAAGGGCGTCGCCGACCGGCACACGGTACGGCTCGACGCCGGGCCCGCGATCACCACCACCGAGGACCTCACCGGGCCGGTCTTCGTCACGTTCCCGCCGAGCGCGGTGACGCTCTACGGCGAGCGGCCCACCGGGGTCAGCGCACGCAACCTGTGGCGTTGCGAGGTCGCCGGGACGGAGACCCACGGCGACCAGATCCGCGCCGACCTCATCGGTGAACTCCCCCTCGCCGCCGACCTCACCACGGTCGCCGCCGCCGAACTCGGCCTCCACACCGGCGCGGAGGTCTGGGCCGCGGTCAAGGCGACGCAGACGCACGCCTATCCGGCCTGAGCCACCACCGGCCACGACGGCGACGACAGCAGTGACTGGAGACGGCGACAGCTGGGGGCCGTGGGGCGTACGGCCGGGCGTGCGGTCGGTGTTACGCTCGCCACGCCTCTCGTGGGGGAAGCCGGTGGGAATCCGGCGCTGACCCGCAACGGTGTGCGTGAGGGCCCGACGGTCCGCGCGCGAGCCCGATTACCCGTGAGCGGTGCGACCCGTCGACTGCTCGCCGTGGACTGCGAGAGGGGACCGCGCGGCCGTCCGGTCGTACGGGCTGTCTCCTTGCGTGAGGTTCCGCAGGCGGCCCGGAGGACTGAGGACCGCCTCGATCGTGCGTCAGATCCGTAGCCGTAGCCGTAGCCGTAGTCATGGCCGTGTGCCCCTGCCTCCTCTGGTGTTCGGGCTGAGTCTCGTGCTGGCCGGGTCGGTCGTGTGCGGGGTGGGGCTCGCGGCGGTCGGGGT
>NZ_LIRK01000810.1 GCF_001419765.1 Streptomyces torulosus | reverse complement strand
ACGCCTCCACGGTCACCGCCGGGTCGGCGGTGACCGTGGAGGCGTCCGTGCGCGCGATGAAGCTGTTCGCGGACTGGCTGCTGATCCCCGTCGCGCTCCTGACGTTCCTCAGCGGGCTGGCGCTGTCGCTGGGCACCGCGTGGGGCCTGGCCAGGCACCGCTGGGTGTACACGAAGTTCTGGCTGACCCTGGCCACACTCACCGCCACCGTCCTCGCCCTGCGCCCCGGGGTGAACGGGGCGGTCACCGCCGTCGCGGCGGGCGGGCCGCTGCCCGACGCCGGTGACGTGCTCTTCGGGCCGGTCGTGTCGTTCTCCGCGTACGTCTTCATGACGGTGATCTCGGTCCTCAAGCCCTGGGGGCTCACCCGGCGCGGCCGCCGGCTGCGGGCGGCCGCACGGGGCCGGGGCAAGCGTCCCGTCACGGCCGGCACGGCCGCCGACTACCCTGGAGGGTCGATCGTCCCCGTGGCAGGAGAGTAATGGCCGTCAACCTGGTCAATGTCGAGAACGTCAGCAAGGTGTACGGCACCCGCGCCCTGCTCGACGGGGTCTCGCTCGGCGTCTCCGAAGGGGACCGGATCGGAGTCGTGGGACGGAACGGGGACGGCAAGACCACCCTCATCCGGATGCTCGCCAAGCTGGAGGAGGCCGACACCGGGCGGATCACCCACTCCGGCGGCCTCCACCTCGGCGTGCTCACCCAGCACGACTCCCTCGACCCCGCCGCCACCGTCCGGCACGAGGTCATCCGGGACATGGCGGACCACGAGTGGGCGGGCAACGCCAAGATCAGGGACGTCCTCACCGGGCTGTTCGGCGGCCTCGACCTGCCCGGCTTCCCGCAGGGCCTCGACACCGTCATCGGCCCGCTCTCCGGCGGCGAGCGGCGCCGTATCGCGCTCGCCAAGCTGCTCATCGAGGAGCAGGACCTGATCGTCCTGGACGAGCCGACGAACCACCTGGACGTCGAGGGCATCTCCTGGCTCGCCGACCACCTGCGGGAGCGGCGCTCCGCACTGGTCTGCGTCACCCACGACCGCTGGTTCCTCGACCAGGTGTGCACCCGCATGTGGGACGTGCAGAAGGGCTCGGTCTACGAGTACGAGGGCGGCTACTCCGACTACGTCTTCGCGCGGGCCGAGCGTGAGCGGATCGCCGCGACCGAGGAGGTCAAGCGGCAGAACCTCGTCCGCAAGGAGCTGGCCTGGCTGCGGCGCGGCGCCCCCGCCCGTACGTCGAAGCCCCGCTTCCGCGTCGAGGCGGCCAACGAGCTGATCGCGGACGTGCCGCCGCCGCGCGACACCAGCGAGCTGATGAAGTTCGCGTCGACCCGGTTGGGCAGGACCGTCTTCGACCTGGAGAACGTCACGGTCCAGGCCGGGCCGAAGGTGCTGCTGAAGCATCTGACCTGGCAGCTCGGCCCCGGTGACCGCATCGGCCTCGTCGGCGTCAACGGCGCCGGCAAGACCTCCCTGCTGCGGGCCATGGCCGACGCCGCCCGCAGCGAGGGCGAGAAGCAGCCGGTCGCCGGACGCGTCGTCACCGGCAAGACCGTCAAGCTCGCCTACCTGTCCCAGGAGGTCGCCGAACTCGACCCCGAGTGGCGGGTGCTCCAGGCCGTGCAGCAGGTCCGCGACCGAGTCGACCTCGGCAAGGGGCGCGAGATGACGGCGGGACAGCTCTGCGAGACCTTCGGGTTCAACAAGGAGAAGCAGTGGACGCCGGTCGGCGACCTCAGCGGCGGTGAGCGGCGGCGGCTCCAGCTGCTGCGGCTGCTGATGGACGAGCCCAACGTCCTGTTCCTGGACGAGCCCACCAACGACCTCGACATCGAGACCCTCACCCAGCTGGAGGACCTCCTCGACGGCTGGCCCGGCTCGATGATCGTCATTTCCCACGACCGGTTCTTCATCGAGCGGACGACGGACCGGGTGTTCGCTCTGCTGGGTGACGGCACGCTGCGGATGCTGCCGCGCGGGATCGACGAGTACCTGGAGCGGCGCCACGCCATGGAGGAGGCCGCGGCGGCGGCCTCGCCGGTCGCCGCCAAGGCCGCCGCCTCGGCCTCGGAGAAGACCGTGTCCTCGGCCGACGCCCGCGCCGCGAAGAAGGAACTCCAGAAGATCGAACGGCAGTTGGACAAGCTCTCCGAGCGGGAGGCGAAGCTGCACGCGCAGATCGCCGACAACGCGACGGACTTCGCCAAGGTGGCCGAACTCGACGTGGAACTGCGGGCGTTGGCGGGGGAGAAGGACGAGCTGGAGATGCGCTGGCTTGAACTTGCCGAGGACGCGTAGCGGGGCGACCGAGGGCCCTCGCCGCGGGGGCCGCCGTTCGATGCCGGGCGCCGGTCGTCGGTGGCTGATCGCGCAGTTCCCCGCGCCCCTTCAGGGCGTTGCCCGCGCCCGGTGTTCTTCCGTGCCCCAAGTCCCTCTGAAGCCTTACGGGGCAAGGGGCGTGTGTCCCGTGAAGGGGGCGTGAAGGAGCGTAACGGAGGCATTACGGGGCGGTTCTCCCTTGGGAACAGGGGAGCGACCGGACCCGTGCGTGGTCGTGTCGCAGTGATAGAAAGAGCCGACTGACAACAGTCTGGGAAGCGACACCACGCGTGACGACGGGTGGCTCGAAAGCAGCGAACAGGGGGAAACGCGCTGATGACTCAGCCACCCAACCAGCCGCCTCAGGGCGGCTTCGGAGCTCCGCAGAACCCCGGACCGCAGCAGCCGTACGGCTATCCGCAGACCCCTCCGCCGCAGGGCCCGCCCGCGCCGACCCCCGGCTACGGCTACCCGCAGCAACCGCCCGCGCAGTCGGGCCCGTACGCCCAGCAGCCCGGCCCGTACGCGCAGCAGCCGGGGCCCTACACCCCGCCGCCGCAGCCCGGTTACGGCTACCCGCAGGGGCAGTACCCGGGCGCGCCCACCCCGCCGTCGGGCGGCGGCTCCAAGAACCCCTTCAAGGGCAAGCCGGCCCTGGCGATCGGCGCGGCGGTGGCCGCGCTCCTCGTGATCGGCGGCACCGTGTTCGCGGTGACGAGCCTCGGTGACGACGGCGGCAAGAAGGAGCCGGTCGCCAAGGAGAGCGCGAGCAAGGACGCCGACGACCCCAAGGCATCCGCCTCCCCGTCGGCGCCCGTCAACCCGGGGGACGGCAGCGGGGGCGGCGGCGAGGACCTCGACATCTCCGACCTCAACGAGGGCCGCAAGGCGGGCGAGGCGAAGGTGCTCTGGTACAAGAGCGCCCCGGACGCGCCCGGTTCGGGTGCGGAGGCCCCCGGCCTGTGGGTCACCGACAAGGTCGCCGTGAAGGCCGCGTACAAGCAGCTGTTCGCGTTCGACGTCCAGAGCGGCGACCCGGCCTGGGACCCCATCGAGTTCAAGGGCAAGATCTGCACGGTCACCCCGGAGCCGACCGCCGACGGCCACATCGTGGTCGCCTCCAAGCGCGGCACCAGCAACGACTCCGAGTGCGACCAGCTCCAGCAGATCGACCTCGACACCGGGAAGACGGGCTGGACCGCCGAGTTGGAGAAGGGCGCCCTGTTCGACAGCAACATCAGCGTCGGCCTGTCCGTCACCGGTGACACGCTCATGGTGGGCCGCTCGCAGTCGGGCACCGCGTACGACGTCGACACCGGCAAGAAGCTCTGGGACAAGAAGGAGTACGGCCAGTCCTGCTACCCGGGCGGGTTCGCGGGCGGAGCGCGGCTGGTCGCCGTCTCCTCCTGCGCGGTCGGCTCCGAGGACAAGCAGCACGACGAGGTCCAGGAACTCGACCCGAAGACCGGCAAGGCCAAGTGGACGCGGAAGATCCCCAAGGGCTGGCGGGTCGACCACGTGTACTCGCTGAACCCGCTCGTCCTCTACCTCACCAACGAGGACGAGAAGAAGTGGAACATCTCCGCCTTCGAGGCCGACGGTTCCACCCGCTCGCAGCTCGACATCAAGGGCTCCTTCAAGCCCGACTGCGACACCGGGATCATCTCCCGCAACCTCCAGGGCTGCTCCGGTATCGCGGCCGACGCCAACACGCTCTACCTGCCGACCGAGGCGAAGGACGACGCGAACGAGATCGTCGCGGTCAACCTGTCCACCGGCAAGGAGAAGTGGCGGGTCAAGTCCCCCGCCGACGCGGCCATGTCGGCCGTGAGGATCGAGAACTCCCAGCTGATCGCGTACGTCGAGTCGACGTACGCGATCAGCTGG
>NZ_LIRK01000081.1 GCF_001419765.1 Streptomyces torulosus | reverse complement strand
GGGCCGTCCAGCCGCGCCCGGACCGCCTTGGCGAGCCCGGCAAATGAGCCGTCGTGGATCGGGCGGCGCACGGCCGCGCGGGTCGACCGGGGCCGCCTCGGCCACCGGTGTCCTCGGCCGGGTACGGGCCGCGCTGCTGCCCGCCCGGTCCGCCGCCGAGCGGCGCAGGCTGACCGCCGGGCTCGCCAAGGCGGTCCGGGCGCGGCTGGACGGCCCCATGGGGGTGCGGGAGTTGGGGGCGGCGCTGTGCGCGGAGATGAGCGCGCGGCGCGGCGGGCGGCCGGTGGAGCTGCGGTTCGAGCGGTTCCCGGACGAGATAGAGGTGACGGGGCTGTGGATGGAGTTCCCCGACTTCGACCTGGTGATCGTCGAGGAGCGGGCCGCTCCCGTCCAGCAACTGGTGATCCTGGGGCATGAGTTGTGGCATCTGCACACCGGGCACAGCCACCACCGGGTGCCGGGCGCGGACGCCGCCGCGTTCGCGCTGTCCGGTGGGCCGGGCTGGCCCGGGTCCGCCCTCGGGGTCGCCGCGCGCAACGGCTCGCATGCCTCGGCCGAACAGGAGGCCGAGGACTTCGGCCACCGGCTCGCCACCGTCCTGCGCCCCTGGGTGGACACCGGGCACGGCGGCCCCACGGGTCCGGCCCCCGCCGGTCCGACCCCTGACACGCCGGCCCCTGACAGCCAGGCTCCTGGCGCCCCGGCCCCCGCCGTTCCGGCCGACCGGGCGGACTCGGTGCGGCAGGCCCTCCAGGCGTCCCTCGGCTACCGCGGGCCGCGCGGATGAGGGGGGCCACCGTGTCCGCGGCCACGACCGGTGCCATGAGCCCCGCAGACTTCTTCGGCGGGCTGTACATCTCGTTCTGGATCCCCACGGCCGTCCTGACGGCCGCGCTGGTGATCAAGCTGCCCAGCATCGTGAAGCTGTGGAAGGACCCGCTGCTGCGGGCGGTCGGCGGTCTGCTGCTGCTCGCGTGCAGCGTGTTCCTGTTCGCCGTACCGTCGGTGATCGCCTGGACCAACCGGGTCGTCGGCGTGCCGAACGTCGCCGCGCCCTGGGTGTACTCGCTGATCACCGCGTACTGCGCGGCCTGTCTGCTGCTCATCGTCGCCTGGCGCAACGGCCCGGCGGACCGCTCCCCGACGACCCGCCGCGCCATGCGCTGGGTCGTCAGCGTGTACGCGGCGGTGATCGTGGTCCTGTGGGTGCTGTTCGCGCTGGCGGACGTCCCCCAGGAGCGGCTGCGCGACCTGGACACGTACTACGCCACCACGCCCTTCATGCGCGAGGAGATCCTCCTCTACCTCGCCGCCCACACCGCGGCCTGCCTGATCACCTGTCATCTGATCCGCAGCTGGGTCCGCACCCAGGGCCTGGACCTGTGGCTGCGCGGCGGTCTGAAGGCGCTCGGCATCGGCTACGCGCTCAATCTGGTGTACGACGCCTCGAAGCTGACGGCGCTGGTCGCCCGCTGGACGGGCCACGACCTGGACTGGCTGAGCACCCATGTGGCGCCGCCGGTGGTGGCCGTGGCGGCGATCTTCATCGCGGTCGGGTTCATCCTGCCGCACGGCGGCCAGTACCTGCACGAACGCTGGCGGGTCCGGGTGAGCCACTGGCGGCTGCGGCCCCTGTACCTGCTCACCCGGAGCGTCAGCGGCTCCGGGGTGCCGTTCGCCCTGCGCGCCACGGCGGAGCTGCGCCTCACCCGCCGCGAGACCTTCATCCGCGACGCCCTGCTCCAGCTGACCCGCCACTTCGACGACGATCTGCATCGCCGTGCCTACGCCGGGGCCCTCGCCCTCGGTCACGGTCCCGGCCGGGCACGGGCGCTGGCCGCCGCGGTGACGATCCAGGACGCGCTGGCCGCTCGGAAGGCGTCGCCCGCCCCAGGGCCGCCTGCCGTCTCCCTGACGTCGGGCCCGTTGATCTTCCCCGACCTCACGGCCGGTCCGGGCCGCACGGCCTACCCCGAGTTCACCGTCTCCTCCGACCTCACCGACCTCCTCCAGGACATCGACGCCGTCTCCCGGGCGCTGCGCCGCCCCGCGGAGATCGAGGAGGTCCGCACCCTCGCGACCGGCCAGACCGGATCGGCAGGCTCGGCGGGTCCCGTCGCCCCCGCGGACCCGGCGGCCTCCGCCACCGAGAGCAGCGTGTCCGCGCACGAGTGACGGCCCGCCGGCCCACCGAGGTACGGGTGGGCCGACGGGCCGTCTACGGACGTGCGGTGCCGACGGGCCGTCTAGTGCTGTGACCGGAAAGGTTCACCGGCTCGCGACGCCCGGCACGGCACCTCGCGGCGTTGTCGCATGACCCGAGTACATCCAGTACGCGGGTCATGCTCCGCCTTGCGAGGCACCGCACCGGACGCCGCGAGCTTTCCGGCAAACCTTTCCAGTCACAGCACTGGCCAGCGGGCCCACGTCACGTCCTCATGTTTTCTCACCGTATTCGCTTGCTTGGAGCCCACTCCAAGGTTTTAGCGTGGAGGGCATGACGGTGATGGAGACCACGAGTACCACCAGTACTGCCAGTGCCGACAGTTGTGCCGGACCGC
>NZ_LIRK01000809.1 GCF_001419765.1 Streptomyces torulosus | reverse complement strand
CATCGTCATGGAGTACGTCGGCGGGAAGTCGCTGAAGGAGATCGCCAACGGCCGCCGCACCCCGGACGGCCGCCGCGATCCCCTGCCGGTCGAGCAGGCGTGCGCGTACGGCATCGAGGCGCTGGAGGCCCTCGGGCACCTCCACAGCCGCAACCTGCTGTACTGCGACTTCAAGGTCGACAACGCGATCCAGACCGAGGACCAGCTGAAGCTGATCGACATGGGCGCGGTGCGCAGGATGGACGACGACGAGTCGGCCATCTACGGCACGGTCGGCTACCAGGCGCCTGAGGTCGCCGACGTCGGCACGTCCGTCGCGTCCGACCTGTACACGGTCGCCCGGACGCTCGCGGTGCTGACCTTCGACTTCCAGGGCTACACGAACGTCTTCGTGGACTCCCTGCCCGACCCGGACAACATCGAGGTCTTCCGCCAGTACGAGTCCTTCTACCGACTGCTGGTGCGGGCCACCGACCCCGACCCGGCCCGCCGGTTCGCCTCCGCGCAGGAGATGTCGGAGCAGCTCACGGGTGTGCTCCGGGAGGTCGTGTCCCTCCAGACGGGCCGCGCGCGCCCGGCGCTGTCGACGCTCTTCGGTCCGGAAGTGAAGGTCACGGACACGGAGTTGTTCGCGGAGCTGGACGGGGACGTGTCCCGCCTCGGCACCCGCCCGGTGCCGTCGGGGAGGGGCCCCTGGCCGGGCAGGACGACCGCCGGGAACGGAGGCCCGGCCTCCGGTGCCGGAGGATCGGGCCCCGGTGTCGGAGGGGCGGTCCCGGGCGTCGGAGGTTCGGGCCCCGACAGCGGAGGGTCGGGCCCCGGGAACGGCGGGTCGGTTCCCGGTGCGTCCGCGCTGCTCACCGGTGGCGCGGATCCGTCCGCCCCCGCTCGGCTCACCAAGCCCCTGGACACCGCCGCCGCGGCGCTCGCGCTGCCCGTGCCGCGTGTGGACCCGGGGGACCCGAACGCCGGGTTCCTGGCCGGTCTCATCGCGTCCGCGCCCACCGAGCTGATCACGGCGCTGCACGCGGCGCCCACCGGCTCCCTGGAGCTGCGGCTGCGGGAGCTGCGGGCCCGCCTGGAGATGGGCGAGTTCACCATCGCCCTGGCCACGCTGGACGCCCTGGAGCGGGACCACCCCGACGACTGGCGGGTGGTCTGGTACCGGGGCGTGGCCGCGCTCGCCACGGGCGACCACGAGAACGCCGCGCTGTCCTTCGACGCGATCTACGACGCCTTCCCGGGCGAGCCGGCCCCCAAGCTGGCCCTGGGTCTGTGCGCCGAGGTCCTCGGGCAGCTCGACAACGCCGCCGAGTACTACCGGCTGGTGTGGACGACCGACCCCAGCTTCGTCAGCGCCGCGTTCGGGCTCGCCCGGGTGCGGCTGACCGCCGGGGACCGGCAGAACGCGGTACTCGTCCTGGAGTCCGTGCCGGAGGCGTCCATCCACTACACCGCCGCCCGGGTCGCCGCCGTCCGGGCGCGGCTCAGACACCGTACGGAGACGACGCTCGCGTCCGGGGCCGCCCCGGACGCGCCGTTCCTGGACGACCTGACCGCCGCCGCGGGCCAGGTCGAGGCGCTCGGCGGGTACGGTCTGGACGCGGTGCGCCGCGAGCAGTTGTCCACAGAGGTCCTCGGCAGCGCCTTGGACTGGGTACTCTCCGGTAGCCAGGGCGCCGTGGCCCCGGCCGGCGGCGAACGGATGCTGCTCGGCAGCGCATTGGACGAGCGTGGCCTCCGCTTCGGACTGGAGCGGGCGTACCGCACGCTGGCCCGGCTCGCGCAAGGCGGCGAGGAGAGGATCGACCTGGTGGAACGTGCCAACCGTTACCGCCCCCGGACGTGGGTGTAGTTCATGTCGCAGATGCCCCAGCCGACCGCGCTGACGAAGTGCCCGATCTGCGAGTGGCCCCTCGCCTCGGACGACCGCTTCTGCGGTGCGTGCGGCCATGACCTCTCGGCGGTGTCCGCACCGCCGGAGGACCACCCGACCCTGACGATGAACGGGACGGCCGGTGACACGCCGGACGAGGCCGCCTCCGTGGCCTGGCCCGTCGCCTCGGAACCCAGTGCGGACACGCCCCCGCCGGTGGTCCGCCCCACCGACATCCCGGGTACCGACTCCGGCGGCGGCGAACTGTCCGGCCCCGGCCGCGGCGTACGGTTCGACCGGCCCAGCGAGCCCGACGAGTACCCGCTGGCCGCGCCGCAGCCGGCGGACCCGCGCACCGGCGACCTCGCGACCCCACCGGCCGGTACGAAGCTGTGCGTGGCCTGCCGCGCGGGCCAGGTCGACCGGGACGGCTACTGCGAGAACTGCGGTCACGCCCAGCCACGTGAACGCGATCACATGGAGCAGGAGTTGGGCGCGGTCGCCGCGGTCAGCGACCGGGGGTTGCGCCACCACCGCAACGAGGACGCGTTCGCCGTCTCCTCGACCGCGCTGCCCGACGGCTCCCCCGCGGTCGTCGCGATCGTCTGCGACGGCGTGTCCTCCGCGACCCGCCCCGACGACGCCTCGCTCGCCGCAGCCCGCGCCGCGAACGAGACGCTGCTGGAGTCCCTGCCGCGCGGCACCCACCCGCAGCAGGCGATGCACGACGCGATCGTCGCCGCGTCCAACGCGGTGAACGCCCTCGCCGAGGAACCGGAGACGGCCCAGGAGCACGCCCCGCACCAGAACGCGCCGGCGTGCACCATCGTCGGCTCCGTCGTCACCCCGACCCTGCTCGTCGTCGGCTGGGTCGGCGACAGCCGCGCCTACTGGGTGCCGGTTGACCGCGGCGCTCCCTCCGCCCGGCTCACCGAGGACGACTCGTGGGCCGCGCAGATGGTGGCCGCGGGACTGATGAACGAGGCCGAGGCGTACGCCGACGAGCGCGCCCACGCCATCACCGGCTGGCTCGGCGCAGACGCGTACGAACTGGAGCCGCACACCGCTTCCTTCAAGCCGGACCGGCCGGGTGTAGTGGTGGTGTGCACCGACGGACTGTGGAACTACGCGGAGGCCGCCGAGGAGATGGCCGAGGCCGTCCCCCTCGACGCGGCCCAGCGACCGCTGCACTGCGCACAGGTCCTCGTCGGCCGGGCCCTGGACGGCGGTGGCCACGACAACGTAACAGTGGCCGTCCTGCCGTTCCCGGCCCCGCCCCAGGGGGCAGGATCGGCCTGAGGACGCTCGCGGGCGGGGACTCGCGGGCGCCTCGGCGGCCGGACGGGAACGGCCGACGGACCGGAGGGGACCGGTCCGGGCAGAGGCACGCACAGTCATCACCCCACGTGCTGTGGGGCCGCTAGGGGGATCAGAGTAGGCATGGCCAATTTCTCGAAGTCGAACGTGCCGCAGTTCTCGGTGGACGTGTACCAGAACGAGTACCTGCCGGAGGACGGCCGCGAGGTCAACGCGATCGTGACCGTGAGCGCGACGGGCGGCGGCACCGTGGGCAGCGCGGTCACGGCTCCGCACCTGTACTCGCCCGGCCAGGGCCCGTCCGCCGCCGTGGCGATCATGGTCGACTGCTCGGGGTCGATGGACTACCCGCCGACCAAGATGCGCAACGCCCGCGACGCCACGGCCGCCGCGATCGACACCCTGCGCGACGGCGTCCACTTCGCGGTGATCGACGGCACCCATGTGGCCCGCGAGGTCTACCCCGGCGGTGGCCGGCTCGCCGTCGCCGACCCCGCCACCCGGGACCAGGCCAAGCAGGCCCTGCGCAGGCTCAGCGCGGGCGGCGGCACCGCGATCGGCACCTGGCTGAGGCTCGCCGACCGGCTGCTCGCCTCCGCCGACGTCGAGATACGCCACGGCATCCTGCTCACCGACGGGCGCAACGAGCACGAGTCGCCCGAGGACCTGCGGGCCGCGCTGGACGCCTGCGCCGGACGGTTCACCTGTGACGCGCGTGGAGTGGGCACCGACTGGGAGGTCAAGGAGGTCACCGCGATCGCCTCCGCCCTCCTCGGCACCGCCGACATCGTCGCCGACCCGGCCGCCCTGTCCGCCGACTTCACCCAGATCATGGAGGCGACCATGGGCAAGGAGGTCGCGGACGTCGCCCTGCGGCTGTGGACCCCGGTCGGCACGCAGATCAAGTTCGTCAAGCAAGTCGCCCCCACCGTCGTCGATCTCACGGACCGTCGCACGGAGGCGGGCCCGCGCGCCGGCGACTACCCGACCGGCTCCTGGGGGGACGAGTCCCGCGACTACCACGTGTGCGTCGAGGTCCCGCCCGCGTCCCTCGGCCAGGAGATGCTCGCCGCCCGTGTGTCCCTGGTCATCCCGCAGTCCGACGGCAGCGCGCAGAACCTCGGTGCCCAGGGTCTGGTGAAGGCCGTGTGGACCGACGACATGGCCGCGTCCACCTCGATCAACCCTCAGGTCGCCCACTACACGGGTCAGGCCGAACTGGCACAAGTCATCCAACAAGGTCTAGATGCCCGTAAAGCGGGGGATATCGACGGAGCAACGGCCAAGCTGGGGCGGGCCGTCCAGCTGGCGAGTGCGTCGGGGAACGCGGATACTGCGAAACTGCTTGCGAAGGTGGTGGACGTGGTCGACGCGGCGACAGGTACTGTGCGACTGAAGGCGAAGGTCACGGAGGCCGACGAGATGACCCTCGAGACCAGGTCCACAAAGACTGTTCGTGTAAAGAAGTAGAACGAGCAGCAGCAACAGCAGCAGCCGAGAAGTACCGGAAAGACCCAGTAGTACCGCTACGAGAGAGCCTGGCTCCCCCACCGGGGATCCGGACACGCTCGGCCATACCGGCCCGTCGCGGCCACAGGACCCGGCCCGAGTGCCGGAAAGGAGAGGGGGAAGCGCCGACATGCCGACCTGCCCGAACGGACACCAGTCGGGTTCCGACGACTGGTGCGAGGTCTGCGGTCACCGTATGGCCGGTGCCGTACCCCCGCCGCCGCCACCGCCGCCCCCGGGCGCCGGTTACGGATACCCGCCGCCCGGGGGCGGCGGTGGCG
>NZ_LIRK01000808.1 GCF_001419765.1 Streptomyces torulosus | reverse complement strand
GAAGCTCTATCCGGTCCTGGACGCGGCCACGTCCTCACTCACCACCGACCCCGGTCTGGCGAGTCTGCGCGGTCTCTACGACCTCGTCCGCGGGATGCGCGGCATTCCCATGGAAAGGGTGCAATTCCTGACCGTTCCGAGGAAGTCGTACGCCCAGGACGCCAATCGTGACGAGCTCGTCGAGCCGGCGGCACACCGGCTTTTCGCCCGGCTGCGTTCCGACGCACCCGTGGCCGTGGCCCGGGAACTCCCGGAAGGAGGGCCCGAAGGACATGCGGGCGAGCTTTCGGGTGGCTCTTCTCTCACCCCCGATCCGATGCCCACTTTCCGCGGTCGCACGGCCGCCGAAGGGGCCTGTGAGTGACCGGAGTGGGTCCCCGCAGGTAAAACGCACGTCAACACGAGGAACAAATGCTCTAGGAAATGGGCAGATTGCCCACTTGTAGGGACGTGCAATTTGTCACCGCCGTCGCTTGACGCCTGATCGGGCGGCTAGTGTGAGCGATCCGGTGTGTCAGGCCTTCCCGGTCACGCACCACTTGCAGCGAGACCCGAGCGTCTTTTGAGGGGGAAGACGCCGCGTGGCCCCGACGGAGGAATCAGACAACCGTGGACGCGCAAGGCCGTGGGCGGGCGGAAGACATCGACCCCGCAGACCAGTGGGTACTCAACCCGAACACCGGTGAATACGAACTGCGACTGGCCCCTTCCGCACCGCAGTCAGGCGTACCCAGGCCCCGCCGGGCCACGCCCGCGGCGGCGGGGGCCAGAGCGGGCGGCGCCTCCGGGCGGTCGGCGACGGCGACGCCGGACACCCGGGAGATCCCCGAGGTGGTTCCGGGGCCCCGGCGTCGGCGGGGGACACCCGAGGAGGAGCCGCTGCCGGGCCGTCGTGGCGGCCGGGGCAGGACGAAGACCAAGAAGTCCAAGGGCAAGCGGATACTGGTGTGGACCGCAGGCACGTTGGCCTTCGTGGTGGTCGGTGTGAGCGCCGCGGGCTACCTGTACTACCAGCACCTGAACGGCAACATCACCGCCATCTCCGACGACGGCGCCGGCACCGGCGGCTTCAGCAAGGACCGGGCGATCAACCTGCTGGTGATCGGCACGGACAAGCGCACCGGCAAGGGCAACGAGTCGTACGGCGACAAGGAGAGCGTCGGTCACGCCGACACCACGATCCTGCTGCACGTCTCCAAGGACCGGACGAACGCGACCGCGATGAGCATTCCGCGGGACATGATCGTGGACATCCCCGACTGCGAGACGACGCAGGAGGACGGCTCCAAGAAGACCATCGGCGGTTCCACCGGTGTCCGGTTCAACACGAGCCTCGGCCAGGACGGCCGCACCCCGAGCTGCACGATGCGGACCGTGACGAAGCTCACCGGGATCGTCCCCGACCACTTCATGGTGGCCGACTTCAACGCGGTGAAGACGCTCTCCACGGCGATCGGCGGCGTGAAGGTCTGCCTCGCGAAGCCCATCAAGGACTCCAAGTCGAAGCTGGACCTCTCCAAGGGCGAGCACGTCATCCAGGGCGAGCAGGCACTGTCGTTCCTGCGCACCCGCTACAGCGTGGGCTTCGGCAGCGACCTGGACCGGATCAAGCTGCAGCAGCAGTTCCTCAGCTCGATGATCCGCCAGATGAAGTCCGAGGACACCCTGACGGACGCGGGCAAGGTCATCGACCTGGCGGAGGCCGCCACCAAGGCGCTGTCCGTGGACTCGACGATCGCCGACATCAAGAAGCTGGCCTCGCTCGGCCAGGAGGTCGGCAAGGTGAACACGAAGAACATCACCTTCACCACGGTGCCCGTCGTCGACAACACCGACCGCGCGACCGTGCTGCCGATGCCGGGCAAGGCGGAGCAGCTGTTCGAGACCATCCGCGACGACGTCTCGCTCAGCGACGTGAAGAAGAAGGAGAAGCAGAAGCAGGCCGCGAAGCTCAAGGGCAAGCGCGCCGATGCCTCCGAGGTCCGGGTCAACGTCTACAACGGCGGTGCCGAGGCAGGCAGCGCACAGGCCACTCTCAACTGGCTGCAGAACGATGTCGGCGTGACGAAGTCCAGCCAACTCGGCAACGCGGGCAAGACGTTGTCGAAGACGACGCTCGAGTACGACCCGGACCAGGCCGACCAGGCGCGCAAGCTGGCCGACCTCATGGGCCTGTCCGCGTCCGCGCTCAAGCCCGGCGAGGGCAACAGCGAGACCAACTCCCAGGGACTGCCCGCGATGGTGCTGACCCTGGGCGAGGACTTCAAGGGCGCCGGGGTGAAGATCAGCGGTTCGTCGTCGGCGGCCGACCTGGACGTCGAGAAGAACACGGCGGACAAGGAAAAGTGCGCCGGCTGATGACCTGACGGGGTCTTCTCGCGTCTATCAGGACGCACACGAAGTACAGACGCCGGGCGGGCGCGAGGGTGCGCCCGCCCGGCGGGTTCCGGTGATCATGNNCAGACGCGGTACCGGTCGAACACGTGGGTGGCCGATGTCATCCGAGCAGGGCGTATGACGCGTTCAAGAGAGCATGCGTACATCCCAGTTGGGGTCTCGGAAGTCCAACAGGAGGCGGGGTCGGCCCCGTCGGCACAGCAGGGTGGGGAGGGGCAGGGA
>NZ_LIRK01000807.1 GCF_001419765.1 Streptomyces torulosus | reverse complement strand
CGACGGCTGGACGCGGCGGCCGAGCTGTACCGCTCGGGCCGCATAGAAGTGGTGCTCGTCACCGGCGACAACAGCCGGAAGGAGTACGACGAGCCGGACGCGATGCGGGCCTACCTCACCGACCACGGGGTGCCCGACCGGCACATCGTCAGCGACTACGCCGGGTTCGACACCTGGGACTCCTGCGTCCGCGCCAAGAAGATCTTCGGCGTCGACCGCGCGGTGCTGATCAGCCAGGGCTTCCACATCCGCCGGGCGGTCGCCCTGTGCCAGGAGGCTGGCGTCACGTCGTACGGCGTCGGCGTGCAGGACCGGCACGACGAGACCTGGTACTACGGCGCCACCCGCGAACTGTTCGCCGCGGGCAAGGCGTCCCTCGACGCCCTGTTCGAGCCGGACCCGCGGTTCCTCGGGCCGGAGGAGCCGGGGGTCGCGCGGGCGCTCGCGTCGGCGCGCTAGTCGTCTCGCCCAGCGGGGTTGTTGACGCGGGTGAGGGATGGGCGGTCAGGGGGCAGTTGGTAGGCGGTCGGGGACGAACGCTATTTGATCAGCGCGTTCGCGAGGATGATCGCCAGGCCGATCAACATGTCCATGGCGCCCGCGCGACACGCGGACGGCCATCGGTACCCGGCGGTGCGGGCGGCCAGGACGCCCCAGCCGAACAGGGCCACGGTGTTGAACAACAGGGCCACGTCCACCGCGACGGACTCGGCCCACCAGTCGGCCGCCGCGCCGAGCAGGAGCGCCACCGTGGGCAGGACGGCGGCCACCAGCGGCCACTCGTGGAGCACCAACCGCAGTCTGCTCGTGGTGACCACCCTGTCGGCGGACGCGCGCTGCGCGATGACGTGCGCGTACCCATGGGCGGCGGCCGACGCCAGCGCGGTGAGCACGACCCACAGCGCGTCCGGGCCGGGGTCGGCCTCCTCGCCCGCCGGGTCGAGCGCGGCCACCAGGGCGCTGGCCAGGACCAGCCCGTAGATGCCGGTGAACAGGGACTGCTCGGGCGGCCGGTGCCGTGAGACCCACCCCGGCGCGGCGCTCTCGGTGCGGACGTGGCCGGAGCGGTCGGGCATCGCATCGCCTCGGTACGGGAAGGGGGAAGCTGGGTCCGCCCATGCTCGGCCGTGCGCGCTCGGCGGGCGTGGCGCCACGCGGGGCGGTCCGAGCGGTGCGCCCCAATGGTGGCGTGCGGGGGGGGGCAGGCCCCTGGCCGCTGGCCCCTGGCCCCTCGGTGCCATCTGGGCCGCCGGCCTCGCCGGGCCTCGCCGGTCTTGCCGGGCCTCGCCGGAGGCGACGTGGTGCGGGACGCCGACATGCGTCGGCCGGGGCCCTGTGTCGGGGCCCCGGCCCATGTAGGGAGACCGGCCTAGTTGTGGTCGATCGTGCCCCACCAGCCCTGGTCCACGGCGCAGTCCCAGCCCTTGCCGCGGACGGTGAGCTTGACCTCGTAGTCGCGGTTGACGTTGCCCATGCGGGTCTTGACGCGGAAGCCGGAGCTGCCCTTGGCCGCCAGCTTCTTGGTGGAGACGGTGACGGTCTTCGTCGTCCGCTTGGTGATCTTGCTGCCCTTGGTCGGCGTCGCGTAACCGAACGTCAGGTTCTTGGGCTTGCTGATCGTGAGGCTGACGCTGGTGAAGCTCTTGGTCTTGCTGGTGTTCTTCAGGCCGAAGTACAGACCGCCGTTGGTCACCCAGCGGTTGGCGTCGACGTAGAAGCGCTTCGGGGTGGAGATCTTGATCGGGCAGCCGCCGGCCTGGGCGTCGGCGCCCGCTGCGGCGGCGGTGCCGGCGAGGCCCAGCTGGGCGGCGGTCAGGGCGCCCGCGGCACCCAGGACGGCGACGGTCGTGCGCATGCGGTTCACGGTGATGATCCTTCTTCCCCCTACGGCCCTCCCGGGCCACGTGACAGGACGTGCGCCGCACGGGACTCATGCCACGACCCCCGTGTCGGTGCGCCCGTAGTTCTAGCACGCGGCACCGAACGCCTGGACGGTGAGCGCCCGGACGGCCGCACACGGTGACAGAACTGCGACATCGCCCGAACCGTTCGCGCACCCACCGGCCGTCCGCACCTCACTCCCACCCGGAACCCGCCGGGAGGTCCCCGTGCCGGTCGCGTAACGCCAGGGCGCCCCGGCGCGTAACACGCCCGACGCACGCTGAGTGGTATGCCGAACTCCGCGACGCCCACCCACTGCCCGTACTGCGCCCTGCAGTGCGGGATGAACCTGACGCCCGCTGCGGACGGGACCGACGGTGTCGTTGTGGTCTCGGAGCGCGCGGACTTCCCGGTGAACCGGGGCGCGCTGTGCGGCAAGGGCCGTACGGCGCCGGCGGTGCTCTCGTCCCGGGTGCGGCTGACCACTCCTCTGGTCAGAAGGGCGGGCGTCCTGGAGCCCGCCTCCTGGGACGAGGCACTCGACCGGATCGCCGAGGAGCTCACCCGCACGCGTACGGAGCATGGCCCGGACGCGTGCGGTGTGTTCGGCGGCGGCGGACTCACCAACGAGAAGGCGTACGCGCTCGGCAAGTTCGCCCGGATCGTGCTCGGCACCTCGCAGATCGACTACAACGGGCGCTTCTGCATGTCCTCGGCCGCGGCCGCCGGCATCAAGGCGTTCGGGCTCGACCGGGGGTTGCCGTTCCCGCTGGAGGACATCCCGAGGACCGGATGCGTCGTCCTCGTCGGGTCGAACCTCGCCGAGACCATGCCGCCGGCACTGCGGTACTTCACGGAACTGCGGGAGAACGGCGGCACGCTCGTCGTCATCGACCCGCGCCGCACCCGCACCGCCGAGCAGGCCGACCTGCATCTCGCGCCGCGGCCCGGCACCGATCTGGCGCTCGCCCTCGGGCTGCTGCATCTGATCGTCGCCGAGGGACGCACCGACGAGCAGTACATCCTCGAACGGACGAGCGGCTGGGAGGAGGCGCGGGCCGCCGCCATGGCGCACTGGCCGGAGTACGTGGAGCGGATCACGGGGGTGTCCGTTCCCCAACTCCGCGAGGCGGTACGGCTGTTCTGCGAGCCGGAGCACGCGATGGTGCTCACCGCACGCGGGCCCGAGCAGCAGTCCAAGGGCACGGACACCGTCGGCGCGTCCCGTCGCCAGTGTCAGGTTGATCCACGCGCCGACGGTGTCCGTGC
>NZ_LIRK01000806.1 GCF_001419765.1 Streptomyces torulosus | reverse complement strand
CCCCACCAACACCCCCCACGCCAGTAACACCCGCAACAGCAACCGCACGGGAGGTGAAGGGCGTTGACGACCGAGTCCCACCTGTCCCATCCGGTCACGCCCCGCCGTACATATCTGATCGGCCGCGCCCGGCCGAACGCGATCATCGGCCGGAACCGCGAGTCCGGCGAGATCGCGCTCATCATCGCGGGCGCGTTCCTCGGCATGATGTGCGGTCTCCTCGTCCCGGTGCTCGTCCCGCGCATCGCCCTGCTGACGGGCTTCCCGATGCTGGCGCTCGCCGCGGTCTACGTGCCGTACAAGCGGCGCACCTTCTACAAGTGGTTCGAGATCAACCGCAGCTACAAGCGCACGGTCCGCCGCGGCGCCACCTACCGCTCCGCCGCCATGGAGGCCGGCACCAGCCTCGACGGCCGTGAGGTCGAGGTCGGCCCCCCGCCGGGCATCGGCCGCATCACCTGGCTCGCCGCCCCGTTCGGCCCGGACGAGATCGCCGTCCTGCTGCACGCCGACCGGAGGACCGTCACCGCGGCCATCGAGATCGAGGGCCCCGGCGTCGGCCTGCGCGACTCCGAGGACCAGGAAGCCCTCGTCGACCGCTTCGGCACCCTCCTCAAGCACGTGGCCAACGGCGACGGCTTCGTCACGCGCCTCCAGATGCTCGCGCGCACCCTGCCCGCGGACCCCGACGCCCACGCCAAGGATGTCGCCCAGCGCGGCGACGAGCGCTCCCCGGGCTGGCTGCGGCAGTCGTACGACCAGCTCCAGTCCATGGTGTCCACGAGCAGCGAGCAGCACCGCGCGTACCTGGTCGCCTGCATGCACTACACCCGCGAACTGGCCGCCGAGGCGCACGCCATGGCCCGCGCCGCCCGCCCCCAGGGCAGGAAGCTCGACAAGGACGCCGGCCTCGCCGTCGTCATGGCCCGTGAGCTGACGGACATCTGCTCGCGCCTCCAGGAGGCCGACATCCGCGTCCGGCAGCCGCTCGGCCAGGGCCGCCTCGCCTCCCTGATCCACTCCATGTACGACCCGGACCACCCGATCGACCACATCCAGGCCATGACCAAGCGCAACGCCTGGCCGGCCGAACTGGACGCGACGGAACCGGACTTCCTCCAGGCCAAGACCCGCGAGTCCTCCACCCGCGCGCCCTGGTGCCACGCCACCGCCTGGGTGAAGGAGTGGCCGATGACCCCGGTCGGCGTGAACTTCCTCGCGCCCCTCCTCGTCCACACCCCCGACGTGATCCGCACGGTCGCCGTCACCATGGACCTGGAGCCGACCGAGGTCGCCATCGAGCGCATGCTCACGGAGAAGACCAACGACGAGGCGGAGGCGTCCCGCGCCGCCAAGATGAACCGCACGGTCGACCCGCGCGACGTGGCCTCCCACTCCCGCCTCGACCAGCGCGGAGAGGACCTGGCCAGCGGCGCCGCCGGCGTCAACCTCGTCGGCTACATCACCGTCTCGTCCCGCTCCCCCGAAGCCCTCGCCCGCGACAAGCGGACCATAAGGGCCTCCGCCGGAAAGTCGTACCTGAAGCTGGAGTGGTGCGACCGCGAGCACCACCGGTCCTTCGTCAACACCCTCCCGTTCGCCACCGGAATCCGAAGGTAGGGCCACCGCGATGCGGGATCATTCGGACCAGCAGGGGTCACCACCCGGGCGAGGACCGGAACTGGAGGTACGTCACTGATGCGGGACCCGCTGTCCGTCCTCACCGACGCCTTCACGTCCTTCCTCTTCGGCAAGGTCGAGACGACCCGCCTCCCCGTGCGCACGTCCACCGGCCAGGCCCAGGCGGTCTACCTCCCGACCGCCGCGCCCGGCCTCGGCGACTCGGGCGTGATCATCGGCCGCGAGGTCTACTCCGGCAAGGGCTACATCTACGACCCCTTCCAGCTCTACGGCCAGCAGCTGCCCGCCCCGCACTGGCTCGTCCTCGGCGAGTCCGGCAACGGCAAGTCGGCCCTGGAGAAGACGTACGTCCTGCGCCAGCTCCGCTTCCGCGACCGCCAGGTCGTCGTCCTCGACGCCCAGGGCGAGGACGGCGTCGGCGAGTGGAACCTCATCGCGCAGGAGCTGGGGATAACTCCCATCCGCCTGGACCCGACGGCCGCCCTCGACCACGGGATCCGCCTCAACCCCCTCGACCCGTCGATCACGACCACGGGCCAGCTCGCGCTGCTCCGGACGATCATCGAGGTGGCGATGGGCCACGGCCTGGACGAGCGTTCCGGCTTCGCCCTGAAGGTCGCGCACGCCTACGTCAACGAGACCATCGTCGAACGCCAGCCGGTCCTCACCGACATCGTCGAGCAGCTCCGCCACCCCGAGCCGGAGTCCGCGGAGGCGATGAACGTCGCCATAGACGACGTACGGGCGTGGGGCCTGGACGTGGCCCTGGTCCTGGACCGCCTCGTCGACGGTGACCTGCGGGGCATGTTCGACGGCCCGACGACGGTGGGCATCGACCTCGACGCCCCGCTCATCGTCTTCGACCTGTCGCACATCGACCGCAACTCCATCGCCATGCCCATCCTCATGGCGATCGTCGGTGTCTGGCTGGAGCACACCTGGATCCGCCCCGACCGGAAGAAGCGCATCTTCCTGGTCGAGGAGGCCTGGCACATCATCAACAGCCCGTTCGTGGCCCAGCTCTTCCAGCGCCTGCTGAAGTTCGGCCGACGCCTCGGTCTGTCGTTCGTCGCGGTCGTCCACCATCTCTCCGACGTCATCGACGGAGCGGCGGCGAAGGAAGCGGCCGCCATCCTCAAGATGGCGTCGACGAGGACCATCTACGCCCAGAAGGCGGACGAGGCCCGCGCCACGGGCCGCGTCCTGGGCCTCCCCCGCTGGGCGGTGGAGATCATCCCGACCCTCACCCCGGGCATCGCGGTCTGGGACGTCAACGGCAATGTGCAGGTGGTCAAGCATCTGATCACCGAGACGGAGCGCCCCCTCGTCTTCACCGACCGCGCCATGACCGAGTCCTCCGACGACCACCTCCTGGACGACGACGCCCTGCGCGCCGCCGAACTGGAGGCCGAGGAACGGGCCGCCGCGTTCGTGGAGCATCTGAGCGACGTCGACGGCTACGGCTCCTCCGAGTCCACGGTGGCCTGAGCGAGCGAGGGACGAGCCGGTACGGGCGGACGAGCGAGCCGGTACCGGCAAGGGACGGGCGTGAACGGCGCAGGAGGAGACGGCGTGAACGGCGGCGTGCGATGAGACCAGACGACCGACACCGGCATCCCCAGCAGGGCGGAGGCGGCGTCCCCGACGGGCTGCTGATCGCCGTTCTCGGTTTCCTGGTCGGCATCACCCTGCTCGTCTGGTCCGCGACCGGCCTGGCGGGCCTGTTCGCGCACGGCGCCTGGCCGGACCGCGTCACCTTCACGCGCACGCCCCTGGCCGTACGCAGCCTGGTCTCGGCCCCGCAGGACCTCCCGGCCGCCTGGCCCGACACCCCGGCCGCCCAGCTCTCCGGCTACGGCCTCTTCTGGGGCCTCCTCATCGGCCAGCTGATGATCCTGCTCGTCCTCACGGTCTTCATCACGGGCACCCTGGCCCGCTGGAGAGCCGTCCGTGCCAGGGAGAAGGCGGCACGAGCACGGGCAGGGACCCAGCCGGCACCTCTCCCGCCCCAGGCCCAGGTCCTGTCACCCCCGGTCCCGGAGCCGAGGAACGGCACCGCTCCCCTCACCGATCCGGCCCCGGTCCACCTCACGAAGCCCCCGGGCACGGGCACGGAACGCGAGACGGTGAGCGCCGGGACCGACATCGCCTACGAGACGAGCACCACCCCAGGAACCGCCCCAGCTGCCCCGACCGCTCCGGCCGTGATGGCCCAGCCCACCCATCATGCGCCGGTCGCCCCCGCGCCCTCCCCGCCGACCGGGGCGGTAGTCCCAGAGGCCCCGTTCCCGGCCGACGGGAAGCCGGCAGGCGTGC
>NZ_LIRK01000805.1 GCF_001419765.1 Streptomyces torulosus | reverse complement strand
GGGCGCCACCGCCTCCCGCAGCGGCTTCAGCGCCGACTCGAAGTCCGCATGCCGGGACGCCACCTCGCACACCGCCTCGATCGCGGCGCGCGTGCCGTCCTTCGCCAGCCGCACACAGGTGTCGACCACCGACCGCGCGGTGGCGCCCGGCGCACACGCCGCCGCGACGGCCGCCGCGAACACGCCCGCCGCCTCCCTGCCGTACGACGACTGGTGGGCGCCCGCGATGTCGAGGGCCTCGGCGTACGCGCCCCTCGGGTCGGCCGCGTTGACCAGGCCGACCGGCGCCATGTACATCGCGGCACCGCAGTTGACGATGTTTCCGGCGCCGGCCTCGCGGGGGTCGACATGGCCGTAGTGCAGCCGGGCCACCAGCCACTTCTCGGCGAGGAAGACCCGTTGCAGAGGGAGGGCCTCCGCCTCCAGTTCCGGGATCCAGCGCGGGGTGGTCATCATGTCGGGGACCAGGTGCTCGGCGATCGCGTACGCGTCGAGGTGGTCGCGGACCCGCTCGTACACCCGCACCAGCGCGTGCGTCATCAAGGTGTCGTCGGTGACGTGGCCGTCGCCCTTGTGGTAGGGGGCGATCGGGCGGGCGGTGCGCCAGTCGTCGCCGTTCCAGGGGCCGACGATGCCGTGGACGCGGCCGCCGTGACGTTCGAGGATCTGCTCCGGGGTGTAGCCCTCGACCGGGCCGCCGAGGGCGTCGCCGACGGCGGCGCCGACCAGGGCGCCGGTGATGCGTTCCTCCAGACCCGCGTCGGTATGCGGCACTGCGTGGCGATGGGGTTCCATAGGGGGCGTCATGCCCGAATCATCCTCCGGGGGCGGCGAGTTCCGTGGCTGCGAGAAGTTCGGCGAGGTGTACGAGATCCGTACCGGTGAGGCGGGGCAGGGCGCAGCCGGAGAGGGTGCGGCAGGCGTCCCGCCAGGTGTCGGGGACGGCGGCGGCGCCGCCGAGCGCGCCGGTCAGGGCTCCGGCGAGCGCGGGCGCGGAGTCGGCGACCCGGGAGAGGCAGGCGGCGGCGGGGACGGCCTCGGCGATCCGGCCGCGGGCGGCGGTGGCCAGGGCGAGGGCGCAGACGGCCTTCTACGGGGACATGTCTCGGAGCTCCTTGCGGAAGAAGGAGGCGCGCGGGGGCGGCGCCCGAGACGTGGGGTGGCGAGCCTCCCCTCCCGCGCCAGCAGCGCCCCGCCCCGGGGTGCCTGCCATGCGGGGCGTCCAATGGGCTGAGGCGCGGCCCCTGGGCAAGGACTCCGGGGAGTGGGCCCAAGGCCTCTGAAGAGTGGAGCCTGTGGATAACTCTGAGGCTGTCGGTGCGGGCGCCTATCGTGGCAGGGGCTGGAGGAAGCGCGGACGGCACGGAGCCCGGGGCGCGAGGCACGGGGCACGCAGGCACGGGGGACGGACGATGATCGGGACGGGCGGGACGAGTGTGATGGCGGACGAGGGCAGGACGACGGCAGGGCAGGACGACGGCGAGGCCGCGCCGACCACCCCATGGGCGGACGACAGCGGGACGACGCCGACGGCGGGCCCGGGCACGGGGCGGCCGGCGGAGAGCGAGGCACTGGCCGTGCTCCACCGTGTCTTCGGCTACGGCGCCTTCCGGGGCGAGCAGGAAGCGATCATCGACCATGTGGTGGCGGGCGGTGACGCCGTCGTCCTCATGCCGACCGGCGGCGGCAAGTCCCTCTGCTACCAGATCCCGGCCCTGGTCCGCCCCGGCACGGGCATCGTGGTCTCCCCCCTGATCGCGCTGATGCAGGACCAGGTGGACGCCCTGCGGGCCCTCGGCGTGCAGGCGGGGTTCATCAACTCCACGCAGGACTTCGACGAGCGGCGCGTCGTCGAGGCGCAGTTCCTCGCCGGTGAGCTGGACCTGCTCTACCTCGCCCCCGAGCGGCTGCGCATCGACGCCACCCTCGACCTGCTCGCCCGTGGCAAGGTCTCCGTCTTCGCGATCGACGAGGCGCACTGCGTCTCCCAGTGGGGGCATGACTTCCGGCCCGACTACCTGGCCCTGTCGCTGCTGGGGGAGCGCTGGCCCGACGTCCCGCGTATCGCGCTCACGGCAACCGCGACCCGCGCCACGCACCGGGAGATCACCGAGCGGCTCGCCATGCCGCAGGCGCGGCACTTCGAGGCCAGCTTCGACCGGCCCAACATCCAGTACCGGATCGTGCCCAAGGCCGACCCGAAGAAGCAGCTGCTGTCCTTCCTGCGGCAGGAGCACCCGGGCGACGCCGGCATCGTCTACTGCCTGTCCCGCAACTCGGTCGAGCGGACGGCCGAGTTCCTGAGCGGCAACGGCATCCAGGCGGTGCCGTACCACGCGGGGCTCGACGCGGGCACCCGCGCGGCGCACCAGTCGCGGTTCCTGCGTGAGGAAGGGCTCGTGGTCGTCGCCACGATCGCCTTCGGTATGGGCATCGACAAGCCCGACGTACGGTTCGTCGCCCACCTGGACCTGCCGAAGTCGGTCGAGGGCTACTACCAGGAGACCGGCCGCGCCGGCCGCGACGGGCTGCCGTCCACGGCCTGGATGGCGTACGGGCTGAACGACGTCATACAGCAGCGCAAGCTCATCCAGGGCTCGGAGGGCGACGAGGCGTTCCGCCGCCGGGCCGCCGCCCACCTCGACGCCATGCTGGCGCTCTGCGAGACCGCCCAGTGCCGGCGCGGACAGCTCCTGCGCTACTTCGGCCAGGAACCGAACCCCGGCGGCTGCGGCAACTGCGACACCTGCCTCGTACCGCCGGAGACCTGGGACGGCACGGTCGCGGCGCAGAAGGTGCTGTCCACGGTGGTGCGGTTGCAGCGGGAGCGCGGGCAGAAGTTCGGGGCCGTGCAGATCGTCGACATCCTGCTGGGCAAGCGGACGGCGAAGGTCATCCAGTTCGACCACGACCAGCTGTCCGTCTTCGGGATCGGCGCGGAGCTGTCCGAGGGCGAATGGCGTGGTGTCGTACGGCAGTTGCTCGCGCAGGGGCTGCTCGCGGTGGAAGGGGAGTACGGCACGCTGGTGCTCACCGAGGACAGCGGGGCGGTGCTGCGGCGGGAGCGGGAGGTGGCGCTGCGCAAGGAGCCGAAGAAGCCGGTGACCTCGCGGTCGGCGTCGGGCTCGGGTTCGGGTTCGGGTTCGTCGGGGTCCGGGCGCGGGGAGCGGAAGGCCAAGGCGGCCGTCGCGGAACTGCCGGAGGAGCTGCTGCCGGTCTTCGAGGCGTTGCGGGCGTGGCGCGCCGAGCAGGCTCGCGAGCAGGGCGTCCCGGCCTATGTGATCTTCCATGACGCCACGCTCCGGGAGATCGCCTCGCTCGGACCCACGTCCGTGGCCGAACTCGGCACCATCAGCGGCATCGGCGAGAAGAAGCTGGCCACGTACGGGGAGGGCGTGCTCGGGGTGCTCGCGTCGCTCGGCGGCGGGACGTCCCAGGAAGCACCGACAGCCGCGTCCACGGGGACGGCAGGCTCGGCGGGGGCTTCCGGAGGATCGGCACGCTCGTCGGAGGCTTCCGGAACAGCGGGAGGTTCGGCGCGTGAGGGGGGCGCCGGGGGTGCGGACGGCTCCTTCGACTGGCCGGAGGACGAGCCGGAGCCGGATTACGACGACTGGGCCTGAGGTCTGCCGCTTCGGTCGGCGTCGGGTCCGCAGAGCTGCCGGGTGCGGTGGTCGTGGGCCCGACGGTGCCCCCGGGCGGTGGTGAGGCGGCTGGGTGGTGAGGCTGGTGCCTGGAGGTCAGGGTGCCCCGAGCAGGGTCGCGACCGCTGCTCGGGCGTGATGGGCCG
>NZ_LIRK01000804.1 GCF_001419765.1 Streptomyces torulosus | reverse complement strand
TCCCCGATGACCTCGCCGAGCATCATGCGCTCGGCGAGGTCATCGGGGAGTACGGCCAGGGCGGCCCCAACGGTCGCCGCCGCCACGTCCCCGGCGGGCCCCTCGCGGAGCATGCCGGGCAGTGCGAGGGCGAGGGTCGCGCAGGCCGCCCTTCCGGGCCGTACGTCGACGAGGTTCACCAGGTGCGCGGCCCCGGCGATCACCACACCGGCCAGCACTTTGTCCAGCGCCCGTTCCTTCAGCAGTGCGCCAGCGACGAGTGCGGCGGTCGAGATCCCGAACAGCTTCACCGCGCCGCTGGTGACGTCGCCGTCCCGCAGCGCCGCCAGGTGGGCCCGGAACCCGCGCCTCGGGTCGTCGGCGCCCGCGATGTCGTCGTACGCCCCGCACACCCCGGCCGCCAGGATCGCGAGCCCGGCGGCGGGGCAGCTCCGGCCGGCCGCGAGCAGTGTGCCGAGCGTGGCCCCCGGTCCGGCGTACAGGGTGACGGTCCGGCCGGTGTGGTTGGTGCGCTGCCAGCGGGGGGCGCCACCGGGGGCCGTGGCCCGGAGGACGGCGACGCCCGCGCGGGCCGCGCTCGCCGCGAGGACGAGCGCGGTCGGCCCACCCATGCGCTCAGGCGTCCGCGCGGGCCGCCGCCAGCAGTTCCTCGGCGTGTGCCCGTGCCGTCTCGGAGTCCTCCTGACCGGCGAGCATGCGCGACAGCTCCCGCACCCGGTCCTCGCCCTCCAGGACCTTCACGCCGGACCGGGTCACCGAGCCGTCGTTGGTCTTCTCCACCAGGAGCTGCCGGTCGGCGAAGGCGGCGACCTGCGGCAGGTGGGTGACGACGACGACCTGCGCCGACCGGGCGAGCCGGGCGAGCCGCCGGCCGATCTCGACGGCCGCCTTGCCGCCGACACCGGCGTCGACCTCGTCGAAGAGGTACGTCGGCACGGGGTCCGTCCCCGCGAACACGACCTCGACGGCCAGCATCACCCGTGACAGCTCACCGCCCGAGGCGCCCTTGGCGATGGGCCGCGGCGGCGCCCCCGGGTGGGGGGCGAGCAGCAGCTCCACCTCGTCCACGCCGGACGGCCCGTACGCCACCGTGCGTCCGCCGACCTCGACGCCCTCGGGGTCCTCGGTCTGCCGGATCTCGAACGACACGCGCGCGTGCGGCATGGCGAGCGAGCCCAGCTCGGCGGTCACGGCGGCGGCGAACCGCTCCGCCGCCTCCTGCCGCGCGTCCGTCAGGGCCTGCGCGAGACCGCCCAGTTCGACGCGCAGCGCGTCCCGCTCGGCGGTCAGCCCCTCGATGCGTTCGTCGTCGCCGTCGAGTTCGGTGAGCCGCTGGGCGCTCTGCTCGGCCCAGGCGAGCACGGAGGCGATGTCCTCGCCGTACTTGCGGGTGAGGGCGGTGAGGGCGGCCCGCCGCTCCTCCACGGCCGCGAGCCGCAGCGGATCGGCGTCCAGGTCGTCGGCGTATCCCGCCAGCTCACCCGCGACGTCGCCGAGCAGGATGCCGATCTCGCCGATCCGGTCGGCGAGCGCGGCCAGCGCCGGGTCGTGCGAACGCACGGCCTCCAGCGCCCGGTGGGCGCCCGCGACGAGCGTCGAGGCGTCGACGCCCTCGGGGTCCTCGGGATTGCCCGCGAGCGCGGCGTGCGCGGCCGTCGCGGCGGATGCCAGCGCCTCCGCGTGCCCCAGCCGCTCGGCCTCCTCGGCCAGCTCCACGTCCTCGCCGGCGCGCGGCTCGACGCCCGCGATCTCGTCGAGCCCGTAGCGCAGCAGGTCGGCCTCCTGGGCCCGCTCACGCGCACGGGTGACGATCTCGTCGAGTTCGACGGCGACGGCCCGCAGCCGCCGGTACGCCTCGCCGTACTTGGCGAGCGGCACGGCCACCGCGTCCCCGGCGTACCGGTCGAGGGCCGCCCGCTGCCGGGACAGCTTCAGCAGCCCCTGCTGGTCGGTCTGCCCGTGCACGGCCACCAGTTCGTCGGCCAGCTCCGCGAGGACGCCCACGGGGACGGACCGCCCGCCGAGGTGCGCCCGCGACCGTCCCTCGGCGGAAACGGTACGGCTGATCAGCAGCGCGCCGTCGTCGAGTTCGGCCCCGGCCTCCTCGGCCCGGACGGCCGCCGAGGCGCCGTCGGGCATGGCGATCCGGCCCTCGACGACCGCGTTCTTCGCGCCGATCCGCACGAGCGCCGGGTCGGCCCGGCCACCGAGCAGCAGACCGAGACTGGTGACCACCATGGTCTTGCCCGCGCCCGTCTCACCCGTCACGGCGGTGAAGCCGGGTGACAGCTCGACGACCGCGTCGTCGATGACTCCGAGCGACCGTATCCGCATCTCCTCCAACACGGACAAGACCATACGAGGTCGAGGGAGGGAAGTGCGACGCCCCCCGTCCCCGATGTCACTCAGGGGAGGTACAAGTCGCCCCATGCCCCCGTGAGGGCCGGGCGCCCGGTAAGGGGCGCGGGCCCCGTAAGAAGCGCCAGCCCGGTAACGGCCACAGGAGCCGGCGGCGGCCGCGCGAGCGGCTCCGGCGCACCCGCGGCCGCCGGAAGCCCCCCCTCACCCCCAGCGAACGGCTAGTGCCGTGCCCCCCGCCACCCCGCGACGGGCAGCGCGAACTTGGCCACGAGGCGGTCCGTGAACGACGCGTGGTGCAGCCGGGCCAGCCGGACCGGTACGGCGCCCCGCCGGACCTCCACCCGGGCCCCCGGCGGCAACTCGACCGTCCGCCGCCCGTCGCACCACAGGACCCCGGGCGGAATGTGCGGCAGCACCTCCACCGCGAGCACCGAGTCCGGCGATGTCACCAGCGGCTTCGCGAACAGCGCGTGCGCGCTGATCGGCACCATCAGCAGCGCCTCGACCTCGGGCCACACGACGGGCCCGCCCGCGGAGAAGGCGTACGCGGTCGACCCGGTCGGCGTGGACAGCACGATGCCGTCGCACCCGAACCCGGTCACCGGTCGGCCGTCGATCTCCAGGACGACCTCGAGGAGCTTCTCGGCGCCGGCCTTCTGCACGGCCGCCTCGTTCAGCGCCCAGTCCGTGTGGACGATGTCCCCGTTCCGGTGAACGACGACGTCGACGGTCATCCGCTCCTCGACCTCGTACGCCTTGGTCACGACGCGGTCGACAACCTTGTCGAGGTCGTCGCGCTCGGCCTCCGCGAGGAAGCCGACGCTGCCGAGGTTGACGCCGAGCATCGGCACCCCGGAGGCGCGGGCGAACTCCGCGCCGCGCAGCAGCGTGCCGTCACCGCCGAGGACGATGAGCAACTCGCACCCGTCGAGGCACTGCGGGGTGGCCTCCTTGACCAGCTCCACCTCCTCGGGGAGCGGGATGTCCTCCGCCTCGGCCTCCAGGACGCGTACGCCCAGCCCGTGGTGGAGGAGGCCCTTCACCACGAGTTCCGCACTGCGGATGGCCGCCGGCCGCCCGGTGTGGGTCAGCAGGAAGACGGTTCGAGTTCGGTTCAGAGTCACCGCGGCCCCTCCGCAACTGCTCGGTCGACGTCGGCCGGGTCCAGTGCGGGTGCCCCGGCACGCAGCCACAGAAAGTACTCGACGTTGCCCGAGGGGCCGGGCAGCGGACTCGCCGTCACGCCCTGCACCCCGAGCCCCAGCTCACCGGCGCGGCGCGCCACCCCGCACACCGCTTCGGCGCGCAGCTCCGGACTCCTTACGACTCCCCCGCTGCCCAGCCGCTCCTTCCCCACCTCGAACTGCGGCTTGACCATCATCACCAGATCGGCGTCCGGCTTCACGCACCGCACCAGGGCGGGCAGTACCAGGCCGAGCGGGATGAAGGACAGATCCCCCACGACAAGATCCACAGGCTCCCCATCGATCGCTTCGAGCGTCAACTCGCGTACGTTCGTACGGTCCTTGACGGTGACGCGTTCATCGCTCCGCAGAGTCCAGGCGAGTTGTCCGTATCCGACGTCGACGGCGACGACGTGGGCGGCGCCGGCCCGCAGCAGTACGTCGGTGAAGCCGCCGGTGGAGGCCCCGGCGTCCAGCGCCCGCCGCCCCTTGACGGCCAGGCCCTGGGGGACGAACGCCTCCAGCGCCCCGGCGAGCTTGTGGCCGCCTCGGGAGACGTACTCGGGATCGCCGTCGTCGCTCGCGACGACGATGGCGGCCGCGGTCTCCACCTGGGTGGCGGGCTTGGTCGCGACGGTCTTGCCGACCGTGACCCGCCCGGCGGCGATCAGCTGGCTCGCGTGCTCACGCGACCGCGCGAGCTTCCGCCGGACCAACTCGGCGTCGAGACGGCGTCGTGCCACACCTGCCACGTTCGGTTCAGCTCCTCGTGCTGTACGGCGTCGGGGGCGCCGGAGGTCCCGGGCGGGCGTCGAGCGCGGTGAGCGCGTCACGCAGCCCCCGGTGCACATCCTCGTACACCTCGACGTGGCCGTCGGTGGCGAGGTGGTCGGCGTCGGCCAGCCGGTCGAGGGCGGCGTCGACGTCCGGGTGGCCGGTGGCGGTGCGGGCCACGTTCAGCGGGGCCGGGGCGGCGGGGTCGTCCTCCGGCTCGACGACCGCGTCGGCCGTCTCCTCCCCCACGGTGGCCTCGGACACAGAGTCGCTCATGCCCCGACGCTACCCCGAAGCCCTGGGGTACCGTCGATCGCGATGGCAACGATTGAGGAGTGCCGCGCCGCGCTCGAAAAGCTCTCGGACAACATGGCAGGCGCCGATGGACAGGTGCGCGAGGCGACGACCCTCGACCGCTCGGTGAGCTGCCACATCAAGGACCTCGACATCACCTTCGTGGGCCGGATGCGCGACGGCCGGATCGAGGTGCACGACACCCTTGAGGGCCCGCCGTCCGAGAAGGCCCAGATCCGGCTCGCCATGACGGGCGACGACCTGGTGGCCCTCGTCCACGGGGAACTGAACTTCGCCAAGGCCTGGGGCTCGGGCCGGGTGAAGCTGGAGGCGGGCTTCCGGGACCTGCTCCAGCTCAGGAAGCTTCTGTAGCGGCGACCTTCGCCTCCCGGTCGGCGTCCCGCTCGCGCCCCTCGGCGCCGGTCCGTGCCCTGCGGGCCGCCGGCACCACCAGCGGTGTGCCCGTCTCCGGGTCGTCGATGACCTGGCAGCGCAGCCCGAAGACCTCCTCGACCAGCTCCGCGGTGACGATGTCGCCGGGCGCGCCCTCGGCTACGACCTCGCCGCCGCGCAGGGCGATGAGATGGGTGGCGTACCGGGCGGCGTGGTTGAGGTCGTGCAGCACGGCGACGAGGGTGCGGCCCTGCTCCTCGTGCAGTTCGGCGCAGAGGTCGAGCACGTCGATCTGGTGCTGGATGTCGAGGTAGGTGGTCGGCTCGTCGAGGAGCAGCAGCGGGGTCTGCTGGGCGAGGGCCATGGCGATCCACACGCGCTGGCGCTGCCCGCCGGAGAGCTCGTCGACGTAGCGGTCGGCCAGCTCGGCGACGCCGGTGGCCTCCATCGACTCCCGGACGATCCGCTCGTCCTGCGCCGACCACTGCCGCAGCAGTCCCTGGTGCGGGTAGCGGCCGCGGCCGACCAGGTCGCCGACCGTGATGCCGTCGGGCGCGATCGACGACTGGGGCAGCAGGCCGAGGGTCCGCGCGACCTGCTTCGCGGGCATCGACTGGATGACCTGCCCGTCGAGGAGCACCCGCCCCTGGGACGGCTTCAGCATCCGGGACAGGGCCCGCAGCAGGGTGGACTTGCCGCAGGCGTTGGGGCCGACGATCACGGTGAACGAGTTGTCGGGGATCTCCACCGACAGCTGCTCGGCGATGACCCGCTGGTCATAGGCGAGGGTGACGTTCTCGGCGGACAGGCGGTTCACAGTGCTCCTCTGGTTGTTCTCGTTCACCGGCCCCGCCGACCTCACCGACGCGCTCGGCCGGTGGCGGCTCGCGAGGCCGGTCGCGTCTCGGCCCGTCACCTCGCGCCCGGTCGCCTCTTGGCCGGTCGCCTCTTGGCCGGTCGCCTTTCGGTCGGTCGCCTCGCTCCCGCCGGGCTGGGGGCGGCTCATATCCGCCCGGCCTTCCGCTCCGTGACCAGCAGCCACAGCAGATAGACGCCGCCGAGGACGCCGGTGACGACCCCGACGGGCAGTTGGTCGGCGCCGAAGGCCCGCTGGGAGGCCCAGTCCGCGACGACGAGCAGGGCGGCGCCCATGCACAGCGAGGGCACCAGGTTGGGGCCGGGGGACCGGGTCAGCCGCTTGGCGAGCTGGGGCGCGGTGAGGGCAACGAAGCTGACCGGTCCGGCGGCGGCGGTGGCCCCGGCGGTGAGCAGCACGGCGGACACCATCAGCAGCATCCGCACCCGCTCGACGCGCACGCCGAGGGCGTACGACACGTCGTCGCCCATCTCCATCATCCGCAGCCCGCGCGCGTTGGCGAGGACCGTGGGCACGAGGATCGCGCACATGATCAGCAGCGGCTGGACCTGCTCCCAGTCACGCCCGTTGAGCGATCCGGTCATCCACACGACCGCGCGGGCCGCGTCGACGATGTCGGCCTTGGTGATCAGATAGCCGTTGACGGCCGTGGCGATCGCGGAGACGCCGATGCCGACGAGCACCAGCCGGTACCCGTGCACGCCCCGCTTCCAGGCCAGCAGATAGATCGCCAGGCCGGTGAACAGGCCGCCGCCGAGCGCGCCGAGGGCGACCTGGTCGGCGTCCCCCGAGAACAGCACGATCACGACCAGCGCTCCGGCCGTGGCCCCCTGCGAGAGACCGAGGACGTCCGGACTGCCCAGCGGGTTGCGGGAGATGGACTGGAACAGCGCCCCGCCCAGCCCGAGCGAGGCCCCGACCAGCAGCCCGACCAGGACCCGCGGCAGCCGCAGATCGTTGATGATCAGCTCCTGGCTCGGGTCGCCGTCGCCGAGCAGCGTCCTGACGACGTCGGCGGCGGGGATCGGGAAGTCGCCGGTGCCGATGAGCACGACACTCGCGACGAGGGCCGCGAGCAGCAGCAGAAGGACGACGACGAACGCCCGTACGTCGAGGCGCACCGAGAGGCCGCCGGGCGAGCGGAGCGCACGGTTGCGCACGGCGGGCTTGCTCATGACCTGCGTCTTCACAGCTGCGCCGTCCTCCGCCGTCGTACGAGAAAGATGAAGACCGGCCCGCCGAGGACGGCGGTGACGATGCCGACCTGGAGTTCCGCGGGCCGGGCCACCACGCGGCCGATGACATCGGCGCCGAGCAGCAGCACCGGCGACAGGACGGTCGCGTACGGCAGGATCCAGCGCAGGTCGGGCCCGGTGAACGAGCGGACGACGTGGGGGACCATCAGCCCGATGAACACGATCGGTCCGCAGGCGGCGGTGGCGGCCCCGCACAGCACGGTGGCGGCGGCCATGGAGAGCGCCCGTGTGCGGTTGAGGTCGGCGCCGAGGGCGCGGGCGGTGTCGTCGCCCATGGCCACCGCGTTCAGCGGCCGGGCGAGCAGGAGTGCGACGACCGTGCCGACCACCAGGAACGGCAGCACCTGCTCGATCGTCTCGTCGGTCGCCGAGGCCAGTGAACCCACCGTCCAGAAGCGCATCTTGGACAGCGCCGCCCCGTCCATGATCATCACGGCTTGGAGGTAGCCGTACAGGGCGGCGCTGATCGCCGTACCGGCCAACGCGAGCCGTACGGGCGTCGCGCCCCGGCTGCCGCCGAGGAACCACACCAGTGCCCCGACGGCCGCCGACCCGAGGAACGCGAACCACACGTACCCGGTCAGCGAGGTGACGCCGAAGTAGGTGATGGCGGTGACGACGGAGGCGGACGCGCCCGCGTTGATGCCGAGCAGCCCCGGGTCGGCCAGCGGGTTCCGGGTGAGCGCCTGGAGGACGGCCCCGGCCAGGCCGAGCGCGGCTCCGGCGAGCAACCCGAGGAGCGTGCGCGAGATCCGCTCCCCCACGACGACGTCACCGTACGTCCCCGTGTCCTCGAACAGGCCGTGCCAGACCTGCGCGAGGGACAGCTCTTTCGCGCCGATCGCGATGCTCGCCAACGCGACCAGGGTCAGCAGGCCGACGGACACGAGGAGTCCGGCGGCACGCATCGCTGCTCTGCGGTTCGGGGGCGCGAAGCCGGTCTCCGCGCGCGGTTCGGGGGGACTCTCGACCAACACCCAGTTAGGTTAGCCTATCCTCCCTTATGGCTCGATCCCGCCCTCGCACAGCGGCGGGGAACCCTCACCGCGCCCCCGCGGCTCTCACAACCCGAGCCGCGCCAGCGCCTTCTCACCGTCCAGCTCGCACGAGCCGTCGCCGGCCGCCGTCCACGCCGCCGCGCACAGCGCCCGCAGCCCGTCGAGCGGCTCGCCCTCACCGTCCAGCAGGAGTCGGTCGCCGTCGGCGGCCGCCGTCCAGCCCCCGCACCGGAAGCCCGCGCCGTCCGCGGCGACTTCGGGCTGCCCGGTGAGCAGCCCCCGCAGGTCGGCGTCGACGTAGGTGGGCCGGTGCTGCGGCGGTGCGGCGAGGAGTTGGGCGCCGTCGGTCACTCCGGTGAGGACGAGCAGCGAGTCGACCTCGCCGTTGAACGCGCCCTCGATGTCCGTGTCCAGCCGGTCCCCGACGACCAACGGCCGCCGGGCGCCGGTCCGCAGGATGGTCTCCTTGTGCATCGGCGGCAGCGGCTTGCCCGCCACCTGCGGCTCGGCTCCCGTGGCGATCCGTACGACCTGGACCGCCGCCCCGTTCCCCGGTGCGATGCCGCGCGCGCTCGGGATCGTCAGGTCGGTGTTGGACGCGAACCACGGGAGCCCGCGCGCGATGGCGTAACTCGCCTCCGCGAACCGCCCCCAGGGCAGGTCGGGCCCGCCGTACCCCTGCACGACGGCCGCCGGATCGTCGTCGGCGGACTCGACGGGTTCCAGGCCCCGCTCCCGCAGCGCGACCCGCAGCCCCTCACCGCCGATGACCAGCACGCGCGCACCGGCCGGCAATTGTTCGCCGATCAGCCGGGCCACGGCCTGCGCCGACGTGATGACGTCCCCGCCCTCGGTCGGTATGCCCAGCTCGGTGAGGTGCTCGGCCACGGCGTCGGGTGTCCGCAGCGCGTTGTTCGTGACGTACGCCAGGTGCATACCGCCCGCCCGGGCGGAACCGAGGGACTCGACGGCGTGCGCGATCGCGCTGCCGCCCGCGTACACCACCCCGTCCAGATCGAGCAGCGCCGTGTCGTACGCCTCGCTCAGGGCCTGCCCACTGCCGTCGGGCCGCGTCCTGACTGCCTGGCTCATTGCACACCGCTCCTCGCTCGACACGGGTACGTGCGCGTACCCACCCGGTCGTCCATCGGTCCGATCGCTTCACCCGATCATCGCGCATGGCACTGACACACATACGATGCACCAATGAAGAACGCAGGTCCCGCGGAGGAGACCCCGGCGCGCAGCGGCCTCGAACTGACCCCGTTCCGGGGCCTTCGCTACGACCCCGACCGGGTCGGCAGTCTGGCCGCCGTGACATCCCCGCCGTACGACGTGGTCGTCCGGCCGGACGGTCTGCTCCACCTCGAGTCCGCCGACCCGTACAACATCGTCCGCCTGATCCTTCCCCAGGCCGGCACCCCGACCGCGAGAAACGAGCAGGCGGCGGAGACGCTGCGCCGCTGGCTCGCCGACGGCGTCCTGGCCGCCGACTCCGAGCCCGGCCTGTACGTCTACGAGCAGGGTGACGGCAGCATCCTCCAGCGCGGCCTCATCGGAGCCCTGCGCCTCTCGGAGCCCGCCGACGGCGTGGTCCTCCCCCACGAGGACGTCATCCCGCACGTCATCACGGACCGCGCGGCCCTGATGCGGGCGACCTCCACCAACATGGAGCCCCTGCTCCTGACGTACCGGGGCAACGGTTCGACCGGCGCGACCGCCGTGGTCGAGCGGACCGTCGAAGGGCCCCCACTCCTTGCCACGACCACCGAGGACGGCTTCAGCCACCGCCTGTGGGCGGTCACGGACCCTGGCGACCTCACCGAGATCCAGGCGGACCTCGCCCATCACCAGGCCCTGATAGCCGACGGCCATCACCGCTGGGCGACCTATCTGCGCCTGCGCACCGAGCACCCGTCCCCCAGCCCCTGGGACTACGGCCTGGTCCTGCTGGTGGACACGGCCCGCTACCCCTTGCGGGTCCGGGCGATCCACCGCCTCCTGCACGGCCTGCCGGTCTCCGACGCGCTGGCCGCCCTGGACGGCCACTTCCGCGTTCAGCGGCTGGACGTCGCGCTGCCGGACGCCCTGTCGGCCCTGGCGGACGCGGCATGCGTCGGCAACGCCTTCCTCCTCGCCGGCGACGGCGCCTTCCACCTCGTGGATCGCCCGGACGCGGACCTCCTCGCCCGTACGATCCCCGCCGACCGCCCGCCGGCCTGGCGCACCCTCGACGCGACGGTCCTGCACGCCACGCTCCTGCGCCATGTGTGGCGCATCCCCGAGGACTCCCCCGCCCATGTCGCGTACATCCATGACACGGCCGCCACGGTCGAGAAGGCGGAACGCGACGGCGGCACGGCCGTCCTGATGCACCCGGTCCGCGAGGAGGTCGTACGCGACCTGGCCCGTCAGGGCGTCACCATGCCCCGCAAGTCCACGTCGTTCGGCCCGAAGCCGGCCTCGGGCCTGGTCCTGCGCGCCCTGCACCTGTAGGCGCCGGCCGACAAACGAAAGGGGGCGGGATCCGCGTGGGATCCCGCCCCCTTCTCGGTGCCTCTACAAGCCGAGGTCAGTCCTTGTCGGCCTCCTGGCCCACGCCGCCCTCGGATCCTTCGGCGTCTGCGGAGCCCTTGCCCTCTTCGACGTCCGCGCTGTCCGCGACGTCCGCGACGTCCGCGGGGGTGTCGCTCTCCTCCACGACCACGACGTCCTCGTCCACGGCGGTCGTCAGGTCACGAGGCTCGGCGTCCTCCACGGGCAGACTGTCGCCGCCGCCTTCCCGCACGTCCCGCTGCTCGTCCCGCTGCTCGTCCTGGTCCTCGACCTCGATGAGGGCGTCGACGAACTCGACGCCGTCCATCTCGGCGAGCCGGTCGGAGGCGTCCGTGCTGCCGTCCTTGTCGGCCTCGACGGCCTTGGCGAACCACTCCCGTGCCTCGCCGTCACGCCCTGCGGCGAGCAGCGCGTCGGCGTACGCGTACCGCAGTCGCGCGGTCCACGGCTGTACGGAGTTGGAGGCCAGTTCGGGGCTCTGCAGGGTCACGATGGCCGCGTCGAGCTGCTCCATGTCCCGGCGTGCGCCGGCCGCGACGAGACGCATCTCGACCTGGCCGGCCTTGTCCAGCTTGTGCACCTCGGGCGCCCCGGCCATGTCGAGCGCCTTCTCGGGCCGCCCGAGACCACGCTCGCAGTCCGCCATGACGGGCCACAGGTCCACGCTGCCGGTCATCCGCCGCGCGGCCCGGAACTCGGCGAGCGCCTCGCTGTACTTCTGGTTGGCGTACGCGGCGAAGCCGGCCGCCTCCCGCACGGCGGCGACGCGCGACGCCAGCCGCAGGGCGACCCTGGAGTAGCCGTACGCGCCCTCGGGGTCCTCGTCGATGAGCCGGGCGACCATCACCAGGTTCTTGGCGACATCGTCCGCGAGCGTCTTGGGCAGGCTCTGCAGCTCCTGCCGTACGTCCTTGTCGATCTCCTCGCCGGTCACGTCCTCGGGAATCGGCAGCCGCTTGATGGGCTCCCGGTCCCGGTCCCGCTCGTCGCGGAAGCGCCCACCGCCACGACGGTCGTCCCGCCGGTCGTCCCGCCGATCGTCACGCCCGCGGAAACCACCGGGCCGACCACCCCGGTCGTCACGCCGGGGCCCACGCCCGCGGTCGTCGCGCCCCCGGTCGTCCCGCCCGCGGAAGCCACCGCGGTCTCCGCCACGGCTGTCACCACGGTCGTCGCGGCGGAAGCCACCCCGGTCGTCGTCACGCCGGTACGAGGGACGCTCCCCCTCGCGCCGCTCGCCCCGGTCATCACGTCGGTCATCACGGCGGTCGTCCCGACGGAAGGGCGGCCTGTCGCCGTCCCTGCGGTCGTCACGCCGGAAGTCGTCGCGTCGGTCGTCGCGGCGGAACGGCGGGCGACCACCGCGGTCGTCACGACGGTCGTCCCGGCCGCCACGGAAGCCACCGCGGTCTCCGCCACGGCTGTCACCACGGTCGTCGCGGCGGAAGCCACCCCGGTCGTCGTCACGCCGGTACGAGGGACGCTCCCCCTCGCGCCGCTCGCCCCGGTCATCACGTCGGTCATCACGGCGGAAGGCCGGCCGGTCGTCCCTGCGGAAGCCCCGGTCGCGGTCGTCACGGCGGAAGCCGCCACGGTCGCCGCTGTCACGCCGGTCGTCGCGACGGTCATCCCTGCGGTCGTCGCGACGGAAGGCGGGGCGGT
>NZ_LIRK01000803.1 GCF_001419765.1 Streptomyces torulosus | reverse complement strand
ACCCCCGCATCCCCGCCCCGCGGTCGACGTCCGGCCCCCGTTCCGCCGACGACGTGCGGCGCCAGATCAAAGGGTTCACCGCGACCGGCGCCGCCGCCCCCGGAGAGTCCATCGACTTCCACATCACCGTGGACCCGCCCCAGGAATTCGCCGTCGACATCTACCGCGTCGGCCACTACGGCGGCGACGGCGCCGCGAAGATCACCACCAGCCCCCGCCTCTCCGGCATCGTCCAGCCTCCGCCCCTGACCGCCGACCGCACGGTCTCCTGCCACCACTGGTGGCTGTCCTGGCGGCTGCAGATCCCGAGCTACTGGAACATCGGCGCGTACGTGGCGGTCCTGACCACCGTCGACGGCTACCGCTCCCACGTGCCGTTCACCGTCCGCGACGACCAGCCCGCCGACCTGCTGCTCCTGATGCCCGACATCACCTGGCAGGCGTACAACCTGTACCCGGAGGACGGTCGCACCGGCGCCAGCTTCTACCACGCCTGGGACGAGGACGGCCGGCTGCTCGGCGAGTCCCACGCCGCGACCACCGTCTCCTTCGACCGCCCGTACGCCGGAGCGGGCCTGCCCCTCCATGTGGGCCACGCCTACGACTTCATCCGCTGGGCCGAGCGCTACGGCTACGACATCGCCTACGCCGACGCCCGCGACCTGCACTCCGGCCGCGTCGACCCCACCCGCTACCGGGGGCTGGTCTTCCCCGGCCACGACGAGTACTGGTCGCCGCAGATGCGCCGTACCGCCGAGACCGCCCGGGACAGCGGGATCTCCCTGGTGTTCCTCTCCTCCAACACCATGTACTGGCAGGTGGAGTTGGGCCCGTCCCCGTCCGGTGTCCCCGACCGGCTCCTCACCTGCCGAAAACGCCGGGGCCCCGGAAAACCCGCACTGTGGCGCGAAATCGACCGCCCCGAGCAGCAGTTGATGGGCATCCAGTACGAGGGCCGGGTCCCCGAACCCCACTCCCTGGTCGTGCGCAACGCCGACCACTGGCTCTGGGACGCGACCGGCGCCCACGAGGGCGATGAACTGCACGGCATGGTCGCCGGCGAGGCCGACCGCTACTTCCCCCGCACCGCGCTCCCCGAGCACCAGGGCCGCATCCTCCTCGCCCACTCCCCGTACCGGGACCCCGAAGGCGTCCTCCGCCACCAGGAGACCTCCCTCTACCGAGCCCCCTCCGGCGCCTGGGTCTTCGCATCCGGAACGTTCGCCTGGTCCCCCGCCCTGGACCGCCCCGGCCACGTCGACACCCGTATCCAACGGGCCACGGCCAACCTCCTGGACCGCATCTGCAAACGGGACTGACACCCTCGGCCGCAACGCGCCCGAACGCCCTTACCCGCCCCCCTGGCCCAGGCCGGTCGCCCCGATACGGGACAATCGAGCCACTTGGACATCACCACGGGGAGGAACCGTGTCCGGATTCGTAGAAAAGCCCGAGCCGATCCAGGTTCCGGGCCTGGTGCACCTGCACACCGGCAAGGTGCGCGAGCTGTACCAGAACGAGGCGGGCGACCTCGTGATGGTCGCCAGCGACCGAACGTCCGCGTTCGACTGGGTCCTGCCGACGGAGATCCCCGACAAGGGGCGCGTCCTCACGCAGCTGTCCCTGTGGTGGTTCGACCAGCTCGCCGACCTGGTCCCCAACCACGTCCTGAGCACCGAACTGCCCGAGGGCGCCCCCGCCGACTGGGCCGGCCGCACCCTCGTCTGCAAGTCCCTGCGGATGGTCCCGGTGGAGGCGGTCGCCCGCGGCTACCTCACCGGTTCGGGCCTCGCCGAGTACCGGGAGAGCCGTACGGTCTGCGGCCTCGCCCTGCCCGAGGGCCTGGTCGACGGCTCGGAGCTGCCCGCGCCGATCTTCACCCCGGCCACCAAGGCCGCCGTCGGCGAGCACGACGAGAACGTCAGCTACGAGGAGGTCGCCCGCCAGGTCGGCGCGGAGACCGCCGCCCAGCTGCGGCAGACGACTCTCGCCGTGTACAGCCGCGCCCGCTCCATCGCCCGTGACCGGGGCATCATCCTCGCCGACACCAAGTTCGAGTTCGGCTACGAGGGCGACACCCTGGTCCTCGCCGACGAGGTCCTCACCCCCGACTCGTCCCGCTTCTGGCCCGCCGACCAGTGGGAGCCGGGCCGTGCCCAGCCGTCCTTCGACAAGCAGTTCGTCCGTGACTGGCTGACGTCCGCCGAGTCCGGCTGGGACCGGGCGAGCGAGCAGCCCCCGCCGCCGCTCCCGGAGGAGATCGTCGCCGCCACCCGCGCCAAGTACGTGGAGGCGTACGAGCGTCTGACGGGCACGCGCTGGGCGTAACGCAAAAGGCCCCCGGGGAACCGGGGGCCTTTTCTGGAGCGGACGACGAGGCTCGAACTCGCGACCTCAACCTTGGCAAGGTTGCGCTCTACCAACTGAGCTACGTCCGCAGTGCGCCGTGGCGCGAGAGCAACTATACCCAACCTCGCTCCCGTGCGAGCCGCACCGCCGCATGCCGGTTCTCCACCCCGAGCTTGGACACGGCCGACGACAGATAGTTCCGTACGGTCCCCTGGGACAGCGCGGCCCGCTCGGCGATCTCCACGACGGGCGCCCCGTCGGCGGCCAGCTCCAGCACCTCCGCCTCGCGGGCGGTCAGCGGCGAGTCCCCGGAGGAGATCGCGTCGGCCGCCAACTCGGGGTCGACGTAACGGTTTCCCGCGTGCACGGTACGGATGATCTCCGCGAGCCGCTGGGCACTGACCGTCTTCGGTACGAACCCGCGCACACCCGCCTCAAGCGCCCGCTTCAGATGCCCCGGCCGGCCATGACCGGTGACGATCAGCACCCGGCAGCCGGGCAGCTCCGCCCGCAGCGATGTGGCCACCCTCACACCGTCAGCCCCCGGCATCTGCAGATCGAGGACGGCCACGTCCGGCTCGTGCGCCCGGGCCATCGCCAGCGCCTCCGGCCCGCTCGCCGCCTCGGCGACCACCAGCAGGTCGTCCTCCAGGGCGAGCAGCGCGGCCAGCGCCCCCCGGATCAGATGCTCGTCGTCGGCGAGCAGCAGCCGCACGGGCCGCCCCGCCTCCGGTACGGCCGTCACGACGCGACCTCCCGTACGGCGCCCGCCGCGGAGGTGACCGCGATGCTCCCGCCGACCGGGCCCGGAGCGGCCTCCGGCGCCAGCGGCACCCGGGCCACCACCCGGAACGCCTCCCCGCCCACCGGTCCCGCCTCCAGCGTCCCGTCCACGATCGCGAGCCGCTCCCGCAGCCCGGCGAGCCCGGACCCGGCCCCCGCGGAACGCTCCGCGACGGCACCCGCCGCCGTACGCTCCCCGTGCCCGTCGGCCGCCCGTATCCCGTCGTTCTCCACGGTCAGCACCACCTGCCCCTCCGTCACCTTCAACACCACCGTGCACTGCCCGGCGTTCCCGTGCCGCAGCACGTTCGTCGTCCCCTCGCGCACCACCCAGGCGAGCGCGGACTGCACCTCGCCGGGCAGCCCGGCGGTGTCCGCCCGGTCGACCGAGCACACGATGCCGGCCGCCTCCAGGACGCCCTGCGCACCGGCGAGTTCGACGCCGAGATCCGCCTCGCGATAGCCCCGTACGACGTCCCGGACCTCGCGCTGCGATTCCTGCGCGATCCGCTGGACCTCGATCATCTGGTCGACGGCCTCGGGCCGTTCGCGACGGGCCAGCTGGACGGCCAGCTCGCTCTTGAGGGCGATGACCGCGAGACTGCGTCCGATCACGTCGTGCAGATCGCGCCCGAAGCGGAGCCGTTCCTCGGCGACGGCGAGCCGGGCGCGGGTCTCGCGGGCCGCGTCGAGTTCGTAGACGGCCTTGAGGAGCCAGACGGAGAAGACGGAGGTGAAGGCGAAGAACGAGGTCCCGAGCAGAACGGCGATCGCCGCGGCCAGCGCCTCGGACGCTCTGACGCCGGCGACCAGGCTCAGGATCGCGGAGCCCGCCGCGCAGCCCGCGCTCAGGTACAGCGCGCTCCGCCGTCTGCGCACGCCGAGCGTGACCATGCCGATGCCGAAGACCATGACACCGGCGAACATCCCGCCCAGCGCGGTGTCCGTCTCCTCGTCGCCCACCCGGCCGACCAACGCGCACACGACGATCCCGACCGTCCCGCTGAGCACCGCGAACGCCCACATCAGCCGGAGCGGCTGGTCACGGACGTCCCGCACCCAGTCGAGGGCCCGGGCCCCGGTCAGCGCGCCCAGCGCCCCGTGCCCGGCGAGCAGCGCGAACAGCCAGCCCGCCTGCGGCATCGGAACCTGCCCCAGCACCGGCAGCCCGAACGTGGCGACCTCGATCAGCGGGAACGAGTAGAACGACCACCGGGTGTACGTCTCCACCTTCGCCGGCGTGCTCTTCCCCTGCCACCATGCCCTGGGCCCCCGCATGGCCAACTCCCCTCATCGGCGCGGTTCCCAGCGGAACCACCGTCGTACAGCAAACACCGCGAGCACGGTCCAGGCCAGCGCGGTGGCGACGGCCCCCAGCGCCTCGTACGCGGTGAGGTCGCCGGTCCAGCCGCCGCGCACCAGCGTGATGACCGGGGAGAGCGGCAGCAGCTCGCAGACGGACGCCACCCGGTCGGGCAGCACTTCGAGCGGGACGGTGACCCCGGAGCCGAGCAGCGAGACGAACATCACCGGCAGGCTGGTCACCTGCGCGCTCTCGGCGGTACGGCTGAAGCTCGCCGTCACCGCGGCCAGCGCCACGCACAGCACGATCCCCAACAGCACGCCCAGCACGGCGAGGTGGGGGGCGGGCGGCGCCCCGAGGTCCAGCAGGACGGTGCAGCCGACGGCGAGGAGCACGCACTGCGCGAACCCGATGCCGACGGCCGGCAGCGCGGCGCCGACCAGGATCTCCGGGTCCCGCAACTCCCCGGTCCGCAGTCGCTTGAGCACCAGCTCCTCGCGGCGGACGACGTAGATGTTGGTGAGGGCGGCGTACACCGCGAACAGCAGGGAGAAGCCGACGGCGGCGGGCAGCATGACCGTGCCGACGCTGAGCCCCGCCTCGTCCAGGTCCATCTGGTCGGTCGCCGACCGCACGCTGAGAGGCAGCAGCAGCGGCACCAGCACCGCGGTGACGAGCGTGGCCCGGCTGCGCCCGAGCAGGGTCAGCTCGGCGCGGGCGAGCGCGGTCATCCGGCCCTTCAGGGTCGTCCGGCCGGTGCCGGTGCCGGTGCCGGTCATGGTGGTCATGCGCTCACCCCGTCCTTGCGGGCCTTCGTGCCCGTCAGCGCCTTGTCGTCCGCAGCCGCGCCCGTACCGGCCCCCGTGCCGGTACGGGCCGCCGTCTCCCGCGCGATGCGCAGGAACGCCTCCTCCAGCGAGGCCGACCGCACTTCGAGCCGCCGGAGTTCGACCCGGGCCCGCTCCGCCCAGAGCAGCACCCCGGTGGCGGCCCGCTGGAGCTCGTGGGTGCGCAGCACCACCGCGCGTCCTTCGACGTCGTGTCCGGTGACGCCCAGCTCGCCGAGGGGCGGCAGGTCGCCGAGGAAGTAGCCGTCGGGCAGTTCGAAGGAGATCCGGGAGGGCTGGGAGGCGGTCACCTCGGCCGGGGTGCCGGTCGCGGCGACGCTTCCCTCGTGGAGGATGGCGAGCCGGTCGGCGAGCCCTTCCGCCTCCTCCAGGTAGTGCGTGGTGAGGAGCACGGTCGTGCCCTGGTCGCGCAGGTCACGGACGAGCGCCCAGGTGTCCTGGCGGCCCTCGGCGTCGAGGCCGGTGGTCGGCTCGTCGAGGAAGAGCACCTCGGGGCGGCCGAGGAGCGCGAGGGCGAGGTCCAGGCGCCGCTTCTCGCCGCCGGACAGCTGCTTGACCCGTACGCCGGCCCGGCGCCCGAGTCCGACGATCTCCAGGGCCTCCCCGACGGGCCGGGCGCCGCTGGTGCAGCCCGCCCACATCCTGACCGTCTCGGTGACGGTCAGCTCGGAGGGGAAGCCGCCCTCCTGGAGCATGACGCCGATGCGGGGCCGGACGGCCGCGCGCTCGGTGTACGGGTCGTGGCCGAGGATCCGCACGTGTCCGCCGGACGCCGGGGCGAGGCCCTCCAGCAGTTCGACCGTGGAGGTCTTGCCCGCGCCGTTGGTGCCCAGAAGGGCGAAGAGTTCGCCCCGGCGCACGGAGAAGGTGATTCCCCGTACGGCTTCGAAACCGCCCCCGTACACGCGCCGCAGGTCGGTGACCTCGATCACGTCCTCGTGCCCCTTCGTTTTCATGCTTCCAGCGTCCCGGTGGTGGGGGCCGCGGAGCAGTGCGCGTTGTCATCGGTCGGCATGACAAATGTCAGGGGAAGATCAGGGAACCGGGATGAGCCGGAAGCCAGGTGATCCGGGAACGCAGAAGATCTGGGGACGCAGAAGATCCGGGAACGCAGAAGACCCCGGTCCAGTGGACCGGGGTCTTGATTCAAGAGCGGACGACGAGGCTCGAACTCGCGACCTCAACCTTGGCAAGGTTGCGCTCTACCAACTGAGCTACGTCCGCATTGCCTCCGACCGGCTCCCACCGATCGGCGCGCAGACCACATTACCTGATCCAGAAGGATGGTTGGTAAGTGATCAGAGCGGGTGACAGGAATTGCACACTGCGCCTTCCCCCTGGAAGGGGGATGTTCTGCTACTGAACTACACCCGCGTGACTCCGGTGAGCCGGGCCTTTCGGCCTTGCCCCTCGGCGTGCTCCAGACTCTAGCTGATCCGCAGGGGTGCAACGCAAGTCGGTTCCCGCCGGGGGCCAAGTCCGCCGCCCCCAGGGTCCGCTGACGGACACTGAGGGCCGGCCTCGGCAGGGTGCCCGACGCGGCACACCCGCCGGGCCTCACCCGACCGGCTCACTGGGCGTCGGCGAACGCCTCGTAGACCTTCTTGGGGATCCGGCCGCGGGCCGGCACCTCCAGCTTGTTGGCCATGGCCCAGGCGCGGACGGCCGCGGGGTCCGGGGCCACCTGGGTCTGCTTGTAGGCCTTGCCCGACCTCGACCGCTTCCGCCCGGCCTCCACGTAGGGCGCGAGCGCCTCACGCAGTTTCTCGGCGTTGGCCTCGTTGAGGTCGATCTCGTACGACTTGCCGTCGAGTCCGAAGGCGATCGTCTCCGCCGCTTCCGAGCCGTCGATGTCGTCGGAGAGAGTGACCACGACACGCTGCGCCACGAATATCGGTCCCTTCGTGTGACATCTCTCCGTTGACGTGCCCTTACGTCCCGGTGATGTCGTCTGTCCGGCGGTTATTTGGGCAAAGTATCGGCTATTGCCAATTCATTTGTACAGGGCCCCGCATTGCATTGTGAAGACAGACTTAATCCGCTGGCGTGTCCGTCGCGCAATAGGGTCGGGGGATCTTTCCCTGAAGTTTTCACGAAGAGGATCACCCGATACCGGATCGTGACCGCCATCACCTGGAATGTCTGTAGATTCCTACGAATCTACTCGCGTAGAAATTTTGTGCGGGTAGTCTGAAGGGACCTGCTCAGCACCACACACCGGGAGTGCCAGTGGCACGCGTCGTAGTCGACGTCATGCTCAAGCCGGAGATCCTCGACCCCCAGGGCCAGGCGGTGCAGCGCGCGCTGCCGCGCCTCGGTTTCGAGGGCGTCTCCGACGTACGTCAGGGAAAGCGATTCGAACTGGAAGTGGACGGACCGGTGGACGACGCCGCGCTCGCCCGCATCCATGAACTGGCGGAATCCTTCCTCGCCAACACCGTGATCGAGGACTTCACCGTGAAGGTCGAGGAAGTCGTGGAGGCAGGAAAGTGACCGCACGTATTGGCGTCGTCACTTTTCCCGGCAGCCTCGACGACCGGGACACCCAGCGCGCGATCCGGCTGGCGGGCGCCGAGCCCGTCGCCCTGTGGCACAAGGACAAGGACCTCCACCAGGTCGACGCCGTGGTGCTGTGCGGCGGTTTCTCCTACGGCGACTATCTGCGCGCCGGAGCCATCGCGCGCTTCTCGCCGGTGATGGAGACCCTCATCGAGCAGGCGAAGGCCGGACTGCCGGTCCTCGGCATCTGCAACGGCTTCCAGATCCTCACCGAGGCCCACCTCCTGCCCGGCACGATGCTGCGCAACGACCACCTGCACTTCATCTGCCGCGACCAGAAGCTGCGGGTGGAGAACGCCGAGACGTCCTGGACCACCGACTACACGGCCGGCCAGGAGATCCACATCCCGCTGAAGAACAACGACGGGCAGTACGTCGCCGACGAGTACACCCTCGACAAGCTGGAGGCCGAGGGCCGGGTCGCGTTCCGCTACCTCGACTTCAACCCCAACGGCTCCCAGCGGGACATCGCCGGCGTCACCAACGAGGCCGGCAACGTCGTGGGCCTGATGCCGCACCCGGAGCACGCCGTGGAGCCGCTCATCGGCACCGGCCGCACCGACGGCCTCCCCTTCTTCACCTCGATCCTCAAGAAGCTGGTCAACGCATGAGCCGGACGCCTCTGGACACGGTCGAGCACGCGGCCGCGACCCCCGACGTCGAGCTGCCCTGGGCCGAACTGGGCCTGAAGAAGGACGAGTACGAGAGGGTCGTCGAGATCCTCGGCCGCCGCCCCACCGGTGCGGAGCTGGCCATGTACTCCGTCATGTGGTCCGAGCACTGCTCGTACAAGTCGTCGAAGGTGCACCTCCGCCAGTTCGGCGAGAAGGCGCCCCAGTCGGACGCCCTGCTCGTCGGCATCGGCGAGAACGCCGGCGTCGTGGACGTCGGCCAGGGCTACGCGGTCACCTTCAAGGTCGAGTCGCACAACCACCCCTCCTACGTCGAGCCCTACCAGGGCGCGGCCACGGGCGTCGGCGGCATCGTGCGCGACATCATCGCGATGGGCGCCCGCCCGGTCGCCGTCGTGGACCCCCTGCGCTTCGGCGCCGCGGACCACCCCGACACCAAGCGCGTGCTGCCCGGCGTCGTCGCGGGCATCGGCGGCTACGGCAACTGCCTGGGCCTGCCGAACATCGGCGGCGAGGTCGTCTTCGACGCCTGCTACCAGGGCAACCCGCTGGTCAACGCCGGCGCCATCGGCGTCATGCGGCACGAGGACATCCACCTCGCGAAGGCCTCCGGCGCGGGCAACAAGGTCATCCTCTACGGGGCGCGCACGGGCGGCGACGGCATCGGCGGCGCCTCCATCCTGGCCTCCGAGACCTTCGACGACGCCAAGCCCTCCAAGCGCCCTGCCGTGCAGGTCGGCGACCCCTTCCAGGAGAAGCTCCTCATCGAGTGCACCCTGGAGGCGTTCAAGGAGAAGCTGGTCGTCGGCATCCAGGACCTCGGCGCGGCGGGCCTGTCCTGCGCGACGAGCGAGCTGGCGTCGAACGGCTCCGGCGGCATGCGCGTCACCCTCGACGACGTCCCCCTGCGCGACTCGACGCTCTCCCCCGAGGAGATCCTGATGAGCGAGTCGCAGGAAAGGATGTGCGCGGTCGTCGAGCCCGACAAGGTCGACCGCTTCCTGGAGATCTGCGACAAGTGGGACGTCATCGCCACCGTCATCGGTGAGGTGACCGACGGCGACCGCCTGGAGATCTTCTGGCACGGCGGCAAGATCGTCGACGTCGACCCGCGCACGGTCGCCCACGACGGCCCGGTCTACGAGCGTCCCTACGCCCGCCCCGAGTGGCAGGACGCGCTCCAGGCGGACGACGCGAACAAGCTGCCCCGGCCGGAGACGAGCGAGGAACTGCGCGAGCAGGTCCTGAAGCTGGTCGCCTCCCCGAACCAGGCCTCGAAGTCCTGGATCACCTCCCAGTACGACCACTTCGTGCAGGGCAACACGGTCCTCGCCCAGCCCGAGGACTCCGGGATGATCCGCGTCGACGAGGAGAGCGGCCTCGGCGTCGCCATCGCCACCGACGGCAACGGCCGCTACGCCAAGCTGGACCCGTACCACGGCGCCCAGCTGGCCCTGGCGGAGGCGTACCGCAATGTCGCCACCACCGGTGCCAAGCCGCTCGCGGTCTCCGACTGCCTGAACTTCGGCTCGCCCGAGGACCCGGCGGTCATGTGGCAGTTCGCGGAGGCCGTCCGCGGTCTGGCGGACGCCTGCCAGCAGCTGGGCACCCCGGTGACCGGCGGCAACGTCTCGCTCTACAACCAGACGGGCGAGGTCGCCATCCACCCGACCCCGGTCGTGGCCGTCCTCGGCGTCATCGACGACGTGGCCCGCCGTACGCCGGTCGCCTTCCAGGAGGAGGGGCAGCTGCTCTACCTCCTCGGCGACACCCGTGAGGAGTTCGGCGGCTCGGCCTGGTCCCAGGTCGTCCACGACCACCTCGGCGGTCTGCCCCCGCAGGTCGACCTGGAGCGTGAGCGCCTGCTGGCCGAGATCCTGATCTCCGCCTCCCGCGACGGCATGATCGACTCCGCGCACGACCTGTCCGACGGCGGCCTCATCCAGGCGGTCGTCGAGTCGGCCCTGCTCGGCGGCAAGGGCGCCCGCCTGATCGTCCCCGACGGTCTGGACGCCTTCACCTTCCTGCTCTCCGAGTCGGCCGGCCGCGCCGTCGTGGCCGTCCCCCGCTCGGAGGAGGTCCGCTTCAACGACATGTGCGGCGCCCGGGGCCTGCCGGTCACCCGCATCGGCGTCGTCGACGGGGACACCGTCGACATCCAGGGCGAGTTCACCCTCACCCTGGAGGAGCTGCGCACCGCGCACGAGGGCACGATCCCGGCACTGCTGGCGTAAGTCCCCCCTCCGCCGTACGGCACTTCGGCCCCGCCCGGCTGTCCGGGCGGGGCCTTCGTACGGGCGCTGTCAGAGGCCGGTGCTAGCTTCGGAGGGCCTGGGACTCACGGGGAACCAGGTACGAGAAGTCGGTACGGGGGAGCGGTGGAAGCACCTGATGGCGCACGTGAGCGGGTGAGGTTCCCCGCTCGGGGCGGCCGCCTGCGTGACGCCTTCAACCGTTGTGTGGCCCTCACGGCCGTGGCGGGCCTCGCCCTGAGCGGCTGGGCGGTGTGGCTGGAGGCGGAGGAGCACCGGGATCGCCAGGCCAGCCGGGCGCGGATCACCGACGCCTGCGCGGGGCTCGTGGACCCGGACCGGGTGCTGGGGCTCCACGGCGGCACGACCCGGGCCGTCCAGGGCAGCGACGCCACCGAGTGGTTCACGAAGGACACGACTCCGGGCCGCTGCGTGATCTACCGGGTGGGGGAGCCGGGGACGACGTACGGGCACTTCCGGATGGAGGTCTGGACGAACCCGGCCGAGTGGGTGACCAACGTCGTCGGCGCGGCGGTCCACCCGTTCGAGCAGCGGTCCCGCCGTGCCTCCGACCCCGCCGCCTCCGGCCCCGTCGACGTGACCCGCCGGGCCGACCACTCGCCCGACTACCCCCTGGACAACCCCGGCGAGGACGACGGACGGCTCGGGCACTACGACGACGACAGCGTCACCTTCAAGGTCACCTGCGAGAAGCCGAAGAACGACATCACCTCGGTGAACGTACGGACCCAGGCCGACTACGAGGACGTCTCCTTCCAGGACCGCCTGACCCTCATCGAACTGGCCGCCGACGCCGCGCACAAGGCGGCGGACCACTTCCGCTGCACCCCCGAGCAGCGGCTCCCCGTCACCTTCGCCCGCCTCTGGATACCGGACACCGAGCTGAAGGCGGCCGCGTCAGCGGAGGGCTCCTGCCGCTGGTACGCGGACTTCCTGCGCGCCGAGGGGGACGACGTCCGCCTCCCCGACCGAGCGCTCGCCTCACCGGCCGGCGAGCACAGCTTCAAGGAGACCTGCCTGCTCGCGACGAGCCCGACCCGTGTGAAGCGGGCGTGGCCGACCCTGTCCGAGGAGCGCGTCCCCGACCTCGACGAGGTGCTGCACACCTCCCCGTGGCACCTCCAGACCGACTCCTTCTACGGCGACGAGGCCCGCGAGGTCACCCCGACGGCCTTCGGCGACCGCGGCAGTCGCATACGCCCCGGTACGGCCGGCGAGTTCTCCGGCTCCGTCCGGTGGGCCTCCTCCACCTGCGCCGGCGAGCCCGCCGTCCACACCCTCAGCGTCAGCACCTCGTACGCGGACGTGGCAGGACCCCGCCTCCGCGCCCTGTTCCGGGCCTACGTCGACCGTGTCACCGCCGCCCGGGACTGCGAGGACATCACGTTCCCCACCCCCTCCGACCTCCCCTCCGCATAGGCTCCCCACCATGCCCCCGGCCAGGAAACGCCCCCGCGCCTACGACC
>NZ_LIRK01000802.1 GCF_001419765.1 Streptomyces torulosus | reverse complement strand
GGCTCCGTCGGCTCCGTTGGCTCCGTCGGCTCCGTTGGCCCCGTTGGCCCCGTTGGCCCCGTCGGCTCCGTGGACTCCGCTCCTCCCGTCGCCGCCCTCTTCCTCAGAGGTCCAGCCGTCCCCAACAGGCCAGTCCGCCCCACGGCCCCTGTTACGTCCGGTGACTCGGTTGGTCTTGTCGGCCTTGTCCAGCCCGCCGCTCCCGCCTGTCCTCCCCTCCCGTCCGGCCAGACGCCCGGTGGCCCCGTATCGCGTGGTGTATGAAGGCCACGGCGCCCGCGAGGCACAGTCCGCCGAAGGTGAGCGGTAGGACGACGAACCACGGTGTCTGCCAGGCCCCGGCCGCATCGCCGAGGTAGATGACGCCGGCGGCGGTCACGAAGAGTCCGCCGACGAGCTTCCCGGGCTGGAACTCATGCCGCAGCACGGGCCACCTCCGCCTGTCCCAGACCGACCTCCAGGTCGAGAGTGATCGTCCCGCCACTCCCAGAGCCCTCGGCCGGGGAAAGTGTCAGACGATCGCTCTTGTCCGGTGCCACGTCCACGTCCTCCTTGCCCTCGCCCGGCAGCTGGATGTCACCGAAGCCCACCTGGACGTCGAGCCGCACCGTCACGTCCGACGGGACCACGACCTTCACCTTGCCCGCGCCCACTTCCACACTCGTGGACAACGTCTGGCCCTTCGCCAGGTCCACCCGCGTCAGATCCAGCGTGCCCACTCCCGTCCCCAACTCGTACCGCGCCGCCACGTCCGCGGCCTTCCCCGGTGTCCACTCGGTGCGGGCCCACTCCGTCGTGATGTTCGACGGGAGCGCCGCCGCGCCCGCCAGGAGCCCCGCGGTGACCAGGGCCAGGAAGATCGACCCGGCTCCCGTCCGGCCCAGGAAGGCGCTCACCGCTATGCCCAGGCCGAACACCACCAGCGCACAGGCCAGCCCTGTCTGCATGCTGGCCGCCAGCGTGCGGTCCTCCCACGTCGCGGTGGTCCCGAGACCGCCGGCGAGCAGCGCGAGCAGGAAGACCCAGCCGCCTATCCAGCGCGGCCCGCGCGGCTTAGGCCCGCGCGCGGTGTGTATGTCGTGCCGCGAAGGGGTGCCCCGGGCGATGTTGACCGCCGCGGAGATGTCCCGCCCACGGGTCTCCCAAGGGCCCCACAGATAGCCCGTGCTGCCCACGTGGGTGCCGTCCTTGACTATCGGGTCCCGCCACCACGACGGGTAGGAGGCGGCCACGGGGGGTGCCTGGGCCTCCGGCGGTGCGTCGGCGACGGCCTGGGCTGCCAACGGGTCGGGGTCGGGGGTGCCTCGCTGCCGTGACCAGTAGCCCGCGCCGGCCAGGAGGAGGGAGACGATCACGGAGAAGGTCAGGACGGTGCTGTTGCCCAGCATCGTGAGGAACACGCCGCAGCCGACCAGCGCGAAGAGCACGGCCGCCAGCGCCTGACCGTCGACACGGCCGGTGAGCAGCTTCCGTACCTCGTTCTCCTCCTCGTCGTCGTACGGCACGAACAGCCAGGCGAAGCCGTAGAAGATGAGGCCGAGGCCGCCGGTCGCGGAGAGCACCGCGAGCACGATCCGGAAGATCACCGGGTCCATGTCGCACTGCCGCCCGAGGCCGGCGCAGACACCGCCCAACATCTTGTACCGCCGGTCACGGCGGAATCCCTGAGGAGTGACCAGGGCGCCGACGGGGTCACCGGGAGCGGCCTGCCCCGCCGGACCAGCAGAGCCGCCGGCAGCGGCTCGGTCCTTCGGATCACCCTCACCCGAGGTGCCCGAACCCCACGAGGCGCCCGGGCCAGCCGAACCCCCCGAGCTGGCAGCATGCGCGCCGTAGGCCGCTTGATCCGCGGGCGCGCCCGCACCCGCATGCGCACCCGCACCCACGCCCGCACCCCCGTGCATACCCGTGCCCGGGCGCGTGCCCGAGCCCGGGTGCGGCTCCTTCGCCGTGCCCCAGCCCTCGTGCGCGCGCGGCTCCTCTGCCGTGCCCGGCGGGGGCACGGCGTCCTGCGGCTCGGTGGTCGGCCGCTGGGAGTCGGGGCCCGAGGTGGGTCCCGACTCCGATGCCGCGTGCTGGTGATCCGTCATGCGTCCATCGTGACCGCCGTGCCGGTTCGATGGCAGTCGGGATGACCCTGGTCGAACCCTGATATCCACCCGGGGATGCGTTCGATCATGGCTCCGCCGAAGATCAGGGGCGTCTCGGGGATCGACCCTGATGCCTCGATCGGCCGTGCGTGTGAACATCGATGGCATGCCGGAAGCCGCAGCACTGCCCATCGACACTCCGCGGCCCCCGCGCAAGCTCTACCGCAGCAGCGACGGTCGCTGGCTCGGCGGAGTGGCGCGAGGGCTCGCAGGGCATCTCGGGCTGCCCGTGATCTGGGTCCGGCTCGTGTTCGTCGGCCTGTTCACGGCAGACGGCCTGGGCGCCCTGGTGTACGCGGCGTTCTGGTTCTTCGTGCCGCTCGGCGTCGGCGGGGTCGACAATCAGCGGCCCTCGGCCATCACCACCGAGACCTCACCCGACGGCCGCCGCAGACTCGTGGCCCGCCGGCCCGACCGGGGCCAGATCGTCGCCCTCCTCCTCATGGTCGTCGTGGCCATGGTCTTCGTCGGCAATGTGAATCTGGGCGACGGCGCCCGAGCGTATCTCTGGCCGACGGTGCTGGTCGCCGCCGGTGTGGCCCTGGTCTGGCGTCAGGCGGACAATGCCCGGCGGGCACGCTGGGCCGAGGTAGGCCGCCGTCGGCGCACCATCACCCTGCTCCGCTCGGTGGCCGGAGTCCTGCTCGTCACCGCCGGCGTCTCCGGGATATTCGTCCTGCAAGGCTCCGCCGCCCACCTCGGCTCGGTGCTGCAGGCAGCGCTCGCGGTCCTCGTGGGGATAGCGCTGCTGGCGGGCCCCTATCTCGTCAGGATGACCCAGGACCTCTCCGAGGAGCGCCTGATGCGCATCCGCGCCCAGGAACGCGCGGAGGTCGCGGCCCATGTGCACGACTCGGTGCTGCACACCCTGACGCTGATACAGCGCAACGCGGACAACCCCAACGAAGTCCGCCGCCTGGCCCGCGCCCAGGAGCGCGACCTGCGCAACTGGCTGTACAAACCCGAGGGAACGGGAAAGGACGAGGACGACGAGCCCGACACCCTCGCCGAGGCTGTGCGGCGCAACGCCGCGGAGGTGGAGGACAAGCACGGAGTGCCCATAGAAGTGGTCGTCGTCGGCGACTGCCCCCTCGACGAGGGACTGACCGCGCAGATGCAGGCCGCACGCGAGGCGATGGTGAACGCCGCCAAGTACGGTGGCGAGGGCGGCGCCGTACAGGTCTTCGCCGAGGTCGAGGGAAGGACGGTCTTCGTGTCCGTGCGTGACCGCGGTCCCGGCTTCGATCTCGACGCGATACCCGCCGACCGCATGGGCGTCAGAGAATCGATCATCGGCCGCATGGAACGGAACGGCGGTACGGCACGGCTCCGCGCCGTACCGGGCGGTGGCACGGAGGTCGAGCTGGAGATGGAGAGGGCGGAGACGACGTCATGAGTGACGCGAACGAGCCGAACGACCTTGCCGGGCAGAGCGGTTCGGGCACGGAACCGACCGTGGGTCGGGAAGGCGACCGGGCCGCGCAGGAACCCGGTCCCGGACCCGCTGGTGGCCGGCAGGGTGAGGACGTGGGCCAGAGGGCGTTCGGGGACGCCGGTGTCTCCGACACGTCCGCTTCCGGCGCTTCCGGCGCTTCCGGCGCTTCCGGCGGGCCCCTGGCCGGGGGAGAGCCGGAGGCCGCGGTGTCCGGGCCGGGGCGGCATGTTCGGGTCGTGCTCGTCGACGATCACCGTATGTTCCGTACAGGAGTGCAGGCCGAGATCGGGCAGACGGAGCGTACGGGGGTCGAGGTCGTCGGGGAGGCGCCTGATGTCGACCAGGCGGTCTCGGTGATCACGAGCACTCGCCCCGAGGTGGTGCTCCTGGACGTCCATCTCCCCGGCGGTGGCGGAGTGGAAGTACTGCGCCGCTGTTCGGCGTTGATGGCGGACACCGAACGACCGGTTCGTTTCCTCGCGCTGTCCGTGTCGGACGCGGCGGAGGACGTCATCGGGGTGATCCGGGGCGGTGCACGGGGTTATGTCACCAAGACGATCACTGGCACCGACCTCGTCGACTCCATCTTCCGGGTCCAGGACGGGGACGCCGTGTTCTCCCCGCGGCTGGCCGGCTTCGTCCTCGACGCTTTCGCCTCCACCGATGCCCCGCCTGTCGACGAAGACCTCGACCGCCTCACCCAGCGTGAGCGTGAGGTGTTGCGTCTCATCGCCCGTGGCTATGCGTACAAGGAGATCGCCAAGCAGCTCTACATCTCGGTGAAGACCGTGGAGTCCCATGTCTCCGCCGTGCTGCGCAAGTTGCAGCTCTCCAACCGGCATGAGCTGACGAGATGGGCGACGGCACGACGGCTGGTGTAAGGCTGAGCGACCAAGGACGACGGGACCGCGGTCCCGT
>NZ_LIRK01000801.1 GCF_001419765.1 Streptomyces torulosus | reverse complement strand
AGGAACGGGATGTCGCCGCGGTCGCGGATGCCCGCGGCGACATCCCGTTCCTGCACGCCGCCGCCGACAACACCTCCGCCGTCCGGCTCTACGAGTCGCTCGGCTTCACCGTGCGCCGCCGCTCCACGATCCTCACGGTCCGCAGCCCGGGAACAGCCCCCGAGGCGGCGGTGTTGTGAGGGACGAGGCGATCCGCGCGGCGCCCTCGCGCGCCCGGACGAAGGAGGTGACGGCCGTGCCCCGTGCGCCGCACGCCGTCCGCCTCCACTCCCGGCCGCACATCGACCTCCAGCGCGTGGCCGGCGCGCTCTGTCGCTCCTGACCCGTCGCCCCAGCTCCGCCCTGTCCCGCCCCGCCGCGGGCCGGCGCTCTCCAACGGACCTCCAGGAAGGCACCCTCCGTGTCCCCTTCTTCTCCTCTGCACCTCGCCGTCGCCCTGGACGGCGCCGGCTGGCACCCGGCGGCCTGGCGTGAGCCGGTGGCCCGCCCCCGGGACCTGTTCTCCGCCGGGTACTGGGCGGACCTGGTCACCGAGGCCGAGCGCGGACTGCTCGACCTCGTCACGATCGAGGACGGGCTCGGCCCGCAGTCCTCGCACCTCACGGAGCCCGACGACCGCACCGACCAGGTACGCGGCCGACTGGACGCCGTCCTCGTCGCCGCCCGCGTCGCCCCGCTCACCCGGCACCTAGGGATCGTCCCGACCGTGGTGGCCACCCACACCGAGCCGTTCCACATCTCCAAGGCCATCGCCACCCTCGACTACGTGAGCACCGGCCGCGCCGGTCTGCGCGTCCAGGTGACGGCCCGCCGCAACGAGGCCGCCCACTTCGGCCGCCGCACCTTCCCCCCGCTGGACCCCGACGACGTCAGGCACCCCACCGACCCGGCCGTACGGCAGCTCCTCGGCGGCCTCTTCGACGAGGCGGCGGACCATGTCGAGGTCGTCCGCCGCCTCTGGGACAGCTGGGAGGACGACGCCGAGATCCGGGACGTCGCCACCGGCCGCTTCATCGACCGCGACAAGCTGCACTACATCGACTTCGAGGGCGCCCACTTCAAGGTCAAGGGCCCCTCTATCACACCCCGCCCGCCGCAGGGCCAGCCGATCGTCAGCGCCCTCGCCCACCGCCATCCCACCGGCGCCCCCTTCCGGCTCCTGGCCCGCTCCGCCGACCTCGGCTACCTCACCCCCGAGGACGCCGACGACGCCCGCGCCCAGGTCACCGAGGTCCGCACCGCCCAGGCCGAGGCGGGCCGAGCCGACCAGACCCTGCACCTCTTCGGCGACCTCGTCGTCCTCCTCGACGACACCCCGGAGGCCGCCCGGTCCCGCCGCGCACGCCTCGACGAACTGGACGGCGCCCCGTACACGAGCGACGCCCGCATCTTCACCGGAACGCCGGAACAACTCGCCGATCTGCTGCTGGAGTTGGGGGAGTCCGGGCTGACCGGCTTCCGGCTGCGGCCCGCCGTCGCCGGCCACGACCTCCCCGCCATCACCCGGGGCCTGGTTCCCGAACTCCAGCGCCGGGACGCCTTCCGGCACGCCTACGAGGCCGACACCCTGCGCGGACTGCTGGGCCTGCCCCGCCCCGCCAACCGCTACTCCCCCCAGCTCTCGACTTCGCGCGAGCCCGGGGCGACCCCCATCGCGACCGCCTGAGCCGGAGGGACCGTACGACATGAGCAAGCCGCTGAAGCAGATCCATCTGGCCGCGCACTTCCCCGGCGTCAACAACACCACCGTGTGGAGCGACCCCGAGGCCGGCAGCCACATCGAGTTCAGCTCCTTCGCGCACTTCGCGCGGACCGCCGAACGCGCCAAGTTCGACTTCCTGTTCCTCGCGGAAGGGCTGCGCCTGCGCGAACAGGGCGGAAAGATCTACGACCTGGACGTCGTCGGCCGCCCCGACACCTTCACCGTCCTCGCCGCGCTCGCCGCGGTCACCGAACGCCTAGGCCTCACCGGCACGATCAACTCCACCTTCAACGAACCGTACGAGGTGGCCCGCCAGTTCGCGAGCCTCGACCACCTCTCCGCCGGGCGCGCCGCCTGGAACGTCGTCACCTCCTGGGACGCCTTCACCGGCGAGAACTTCCGCCGGGGCGGCTTCCTGCCGCAGGAGGAGCGCTACTCACGGGCCAAGGAGTTCCTCGCCACCGCCAACGAACTCTTCGACTCCTGGCAGGGGGACGAGATCACCGCCGACCAGGAGACCGGGACGTTCCTGAGCGACGCCAAGGCCGGGGCCTTCGTCCACACCGGGCAGCACTTCGACATCGAGGGCCGCTTCAACGTGCCGCGCTCCCCGCAGGGCCGCCCGGTGATCTTCCAGGCGGGCGACTCCGACGAGGGCCGCGAGTTCGCCGCGGCCGCCGCCGACGCCATCTTCAGCCGGCACGCCACCCTCGACGCCGGCCAGGCGTTCTACACCGACGTCAAGAGCCGCCTCGCCGCGTACGGCCGCCGCCCCGACCAGCTGCTCATCCTGCCCGCCGCGAGCTTCGTCCTCGGCGACACCGACGCCGAGGCCGAGGAACTCGCCAAGGAGGTGCGCCGGCAGCAGGTCAGCGGCGCCACCGCCCTCAGGCACCTGGAGTTCGTCTGGAACCGGGACCTGTCCGCCTACGACCCTGAGGGCCCGCTCCCCGACATCGACCCGGACGTCGACGGCACCCACATCTCCCAGGGCCGCGCCCAGGTCCGCATGTACCGCGACCCGCTCGCCACGGCCCGCGCCTGGCGCGAGCTGGCCGCCGCGAACAACTGGTCCATCCGCGATCTCGTCATCGAGACCGGCAACCGGCAGAACTTCGTCGGCTCCCCGGCCACGGTCGCCAGGACCATCAACGAGTACGTCCAGTCCGACGCCGCCGACGGCTTCATCCTCGTCCCCCACATCACCCCGACCGGCCTGGACGCCTTCGCCGACCGGGTCGTCCCCCTCCTCCAGGAACAGGGCGTCTTCCGCGCCGACTACGAGGGAACGACCCTCCGGGACCACCTGGGCCTGGACACCCCCGGCCTCACCGGTCCCTGACCCCCGGGCACGCCGAGGCGGCGCCCGCGCTCTCGCGGGCGCCGCCGGTGGGGGACGGGGACGGACGGGGCAGGGACAGCTAAGCCCTGAGCGGGTCGTGCCCCAGCGTCATCAGCCGGTGGCGGCGGTGCGTCCCGTCCGCGTCCGGCTCGTGCTCCTGTTGCGCGTTCACCGCGTCCACGACCCCGTACATCACCTGGAAGTCGTCCTCGGTGAGGTCCGCGCGCCGCTTCTGCAGGATCTCCAGCACCCGCCGGCCGCTGGGGGACCCCGGCTGCTCGGGCAGCGCCTCGCTCTCCTCGTCGGCGTACCGGCTGTGGAGCCAGACCTCCAGCTCCTGCGAGGTCATGTTCACCACGCGGTGGAACTCGTCCCACAGCGCGTCCCGTTCCAGGGCGTCGGTCATCGCAGCCCCCTTAGCTGCTCGTGCTCGCGTACGGCCGCGGGGCGTGCGCTCATGCGTTCTCGCGCGGCCAGTTCTCCGCCTCGAACATCCAGCGCTGCTTCTCCAGCTCGGCGGTGAGGGAGATCAGCAGATCCTGCGACACCTTGTCCGCCTCCTCGGTCGCCTCGATGCGCTCCCGCAGGCGGCCGATCGCGGTCGTGAGCGTCTCCACCAGGAGCCGCACGACGTCGTTGTCCCGGAGCCAGCCCTCCTTGGTGCCCGGCAGGGCGAACCGGGCCGCGACCGTCTCGGGGCGGCCGTCGGGCGCGATACCCAGCGCCGCCGCGCGTTCGGCGACCTGGTCGGAGTACGACCGTGCCGTGGAGACCACCTCGTCGAGCTGGAGGTGGATCGAACGGAACCTCGGGCCCACGATGTTCCAGTGGGCCTGCTTGCCGATCAGAGACAGCCCCAGCAGGTCGACCAGGGTCTCCTGCAGCGCGTCCCCGGTCACCCGGAGAGCCGACTCGGGCAGGGTGCTCCTCACTATCGTCATCAGGTGAAACTCCTCATCGCATCAATGGCGCGTCATCGCTTCATGGCGCGTCGCCCCGTGCCGCGCCAACGCTTCGTGCCGGGCCGCCTCGACGCTCCCGGCCGTGCGGAGCAGTGCGGTGCGTTCCGCCTCGCACATGCCGCCCCACACGCCGGACGTCTGCCCGCTGCCGAGCGCCCAATGCAGACACTCGCGCAGCACGGGGCACCGGGCACAGACGCGCTTGGCGGCCTCGATGTCGTCGAGCGCTGGTCCTGTTGTGCCCACGGGGAAGAACAACTCGGGGTCCTCGCCCACGCAGGCCGCTTGCCGCAACCACTCCATGCGGGGCCGGGTGCCCAGGACGCATGGGGGAAAACGCGGCATGCCACAGCGGTGGACGCGGGCCTTCCACATCCCCCCGCGCGCCCGCCCACCGGGCCCCGCGCGGACCTCAGTCGGCGAGCACGCCGTCCACGAACTCCTTGACGTCCGCGAGGACTTCGTCCCGGTTCGTCTCGTTGAACACCTCGTGCCGGGCACCCGGGTACACCCGCTCCACCCACACGGCGCCGCGCAACTCCTCGACGCCGGTGCGGCTGCCGGC
>NZ_LIRK01000800.1 GCF_001419765.1 Streptomyces torulosus | reverse complement strand
GCCGGGCCCGGCTCGAAGGTGTACGGCGTCCCCTCGGTGAAGGCGAACTGGTACGCGGAGGTCAAGCGGGCCGGCGCGATCGGCCGGAACGTCTTCTGGCCGGCGCCGAACGTCGACAGCGGCCTCGTGTCACTCGTCCGCCGCACCGAACCGATCAAGACGACCGCGACGAAGGCCGAGGTCTTCGCCGTCGTCGACGCGGCGTTCGCCCAGCGGCGCAAGACGCTGCGCGCCGCCCTCGCCGGATGGGCGGGCTCCGCCGCCGCCGCCGAGGCCGCGCTCGTCGCCGCCGGTGTCTCCCCGCAGGCCCGCGGCGAGGCCCTGACCGTCGAGGAGTTCGCCGCGATCGCCGAGAACCGCGCCGACGCCGACGCCGTCGACACCGCCCAGCACGCCCAGCACACCGAGGAGTCCCGTCCGTCGTGAGCGTCACCGTCCGCGTGCCCGCCAAGGTCAACGTCCAGCTCGCGGTCGGCGGCGCCCGCCCAGACGGGTTCCACGACCTGGCCAACGTCTTCCTCGCCGTCGGGCTGTACGACGAGGTCACCGCCACCCCCGCCGACGAACTGACCGTCACCTGCGAGGGCCCCGGCGCCGACCAGGTCCCGCTGGACCGCACCAACCTCGCCGCACGGGCCGCGCTCGCCCTCGCCGCACGCCACGGGATCGACCCGGCCGTGCGGCTGCACATCGCCAAGGACATCCCCGTCGCGGGCGGCATGGCCGGCGGCAGCGCGGACGCCGCGGGCGCGCTGGTCGCGTGCGACGCGCTGTGGGGGACCGGCGCCTCCCGCGCTGAACTCCTCGACATCTGTGCCGAGTTGGGCAGCGACGTGCCGTTCAGCCTGGTGGGCGGGGCGGCGCTCGGCACCGGGCGCGGCGAGCGGCTGCGGCCGCTGGAGGTGGGCGGCGGCTTCCACTGGGTGTTCGCGGTCGCGGACGGCGGGCTCTCCACCCCGGCCGTGTACCGGGAGTTCGACCGGCTCCACGAGAACGACGAGGTGCCCGAGCCCGTCGCCTCCCAGGCGCTGCTCGACGCGCTCGCCAAGGGCGACGTCGACGCCCTCGCGGCGTTCCTGCCCGGGTCCAACGACCTCCAGCCCGCCACCCTGTCCCTGTTCCCGAAGCTGGCCGACACCCTCGCCGCGGGCCGGACGGCCGGGGCGCTCGCCGCGCTCGTCTCCGGCTCCGGGCCGACCACGGCCTTCCTCGCCCGAGACGCCGCCTCGGCGCACACCGTCGCCGAGGGACTCCTCGCCGC
>NZ_LIRK01000080.1 GCF_001419765.1 Streptomyces torulosus | reverse complement strand
AGGCCGACGCCACCGCGACGGCGGCGTTCGCGATGGGGGTGGAGGGGGTCGAGTGGGCCGCGTCGAGGGAGGGGTGCGAGGTGTTCGCGGTCGACGCGGATCGGAAGGTGCACCGGACTCCGGGGTTGCCGGTGGCGGCGACGACCTGAGGGGCGGCTGTCGGCGCCTCAGGGCTCGGGGGTGCGTGTCGTAGGGCGACTGCGGGTGATTGGTGATTGTTCGCGCAGTTCCCCGCGCCCCTTCAGGGGTGGGGCTCCGGTGCCATATGTGCCGGGCCGTTGTCGGCGCCTTCGAGCTCGGGGGCGAGTGCGGTACGGCGACTGCGGGTGGTTCGTGATTGTTCGCGCAGTTCCCCGCGCCCCTTCAGGGTGGGGGTGCCATATGTACCGGGCCGTTGTCGGCGCCTTCGAGCTCGGGGGCGAGTGCGGTACCGCGACTGCGGGTGGTTCGTGGTTGTTCGCGCAGTTCCCCGCGCCCCTTGAAGGGCTGCGCCCCGGTGTCAGAGTTTGGCGGCGGTGGTCCGGTCCTCCGAAATTGCGTTGCGGGGTGCGGCCGGTGGCGTCGACAGTGGCGCCATGACGATGACGCACTCCGCCGCGCTGCCGGCCGGTATGACCGTACGCCCGGCGCGTGTTGAGGACGCGGTGGCGGTGTGTGCTCTGCTCAATGAGGTCGACCGGCTGGAGATCGGCCGGGCCGAGACGGAGCTCGCCGAGGTCCAGGCGGATCTGAGGCATCCCGAGGTGGACCTGGAGCGGGACTCCTGGCTGCTGTTCGACGGGGACCGGCTCGTCGGGTACGGCCTGATGTGGGACGAGTCGGGCGGTGAACGCATCGACATGGACCACTACGCGCTGCCGGACCGGCCGCTCGGCGCCCTGCGCCTGTTCGAGCTGATGGAGGCCCGTGCCGCCGAGCGGGCCGCGGCCAACGGGGCGGACCGCGCGGTCGTGCACCTGCACCTCAACATCGCGCCCACCACGGACCTGGACGCCCTGCGCGGCCGGGGCTGGCGCCCGGTCCGCCGCTACCACGTGCTGGACCGGCCCCTGTCGGCCGCCGACACCATCCCCGTCCCGCCGCCCGGCGTGACGCTGCGGGCGTGCGCAAACGAGGCGGACCGCCGGCAGGCACACGCCCTGCTGCAGGCCTCCTTCGCCGACCACTTCGACTTCCAGCCGCGCACCTACGAGCAGTGGCTGGACGACATCGACGCCGAGAACGCCGACTGGTCGCTGATCTGGATCGCGCACGTCGACGGCCTGGGCGACGCGGCGGTCCTGCGCACCCGCGACGACCGTACGACCATGGCGTGGATCTCCTCCCTCGGCGTTCTCTCCGAGGCCCGCGGCCGGGGTCTCGGCAGCCATCTGCTGCGCCACGCCTTCGGCCACTACGCGGCGCGGGGCCGCGACCGCATCGGTCTCGGTGTCGACACCGACAACGGCTCCGGCGCCCTCGCGCTGTACGAGCGGCACGGCATGAAGCTGGACTTCGCCGTCGACACCTGGGAGCTCGTCCGCCCCGTGGTGTGAGAGGGGGCGGCGCTGTCGACAAAGCGTTGAATCGGTAGCACGGCATCACCTCAACGCGGCTGCTCATCGCGGTTCTTGGCGAGCGGCGATCCGACTTGTTCGACAGGTCGGACATGGTTCGAAACCTCTTGACGCCCCGCCACGCCTCGATTGACACTCTCGCAACACGACGTCACACAGCCGAAACGGCGGAGCACCCAGGGACGGGGTCCTTCGCCCTCGGCCGTCCCCCTTTTCCTGGTTCCGCCCCCTCATCAGCCGTGCTCTCAGCAGGGAAACACCATATGACGTACATCGCAGGTCCACGTGGCCGCGCGAGACGCCGGGCAGGCCGGCTCGCCGGGTTGACCGCCGCGTCACTGCTCCTGGGCCTCGCCGGGCCGGTCGCCCCCGCCGTCGCGGACGGCGCGGACCTCACCGACGGCCTGGCCCTCTGGTACAAGCTCGACGCCACCTCCGGCACCACCGTCACCGACGCCTCCGGCAACGGCCGGGACGGCACGGTGAACGGCACCGCCGGCTGGACGGGCGACGGCCAGGGCCTGACGTTCAACGGTTCGGACACCTATGTGAAGGTGCCGAACGACGTCATGAAGGGCATGAACTCCATCAGCGTCTCCATGGACGTGCTGATGGACGAGTCGCAGGCCGGCCCGTACTTCATCTACGGCTTCGGCAACACCAGCGGCGGCACGGGCAACGGGTACCTGTTCACCACCGGCAACACGTTCCGGACCGCCATCGCCTCCGGGAACTGGTCGACCGAGCAGAACACCCGGCCCGGCGACTCGCACAACCTGACCCGCTCGGTGTGGAAGCAGCTCACGTACACACAGACCGGCACCACGGGCGTGCTGTACGAGGACGGCGTCGAGGTCGGCCGCAACACCTCCGTCACCACCACGCCGGGCTCGATCGGCTCGGGCACCACGACCGCCAACTACATAGGCAAGTCGGTCTACACCGGGGACAAGCTCTTCAAGGGCAAGATCCGTGACTTCCGGGTGTACGACCGCGCCCTCGCCGCCACCGAGGTCGAGCAGCTCTCGCTCCCCGTGGCCGTCCAGGGCGTCGCCGCCGACAAGGCCGCTCTCACCCTCGGTGACACGAGTGCGGTGACCGCCGACCTGGACCTGCCGAAGACCGGTACGGCCGGGGGCTCCTCCATCAGCTGGAAGAGCGACAACACCTCGGTGGTCGCGGACTCCGGCGCGGTGACCCGCCCCTCCGCCGGTGAGCCGAACGGCCACGCCACCCTCACGGCGACCCTGAAGCGGGGCTCCGTGACGGACACCAAGACCTTCGAGGTCACGGTCCTGCCGTCCTTCGACGACACCACGGCCGTCAAGCAGGCCGCCGAGGCGCTGACCGTCCACAACGCCGACGACGCCCGCGGCAACCTCACGCTCCCGACCTCCGGCGACTTCGGCACCAAGGTGTCGTGGTCCTCCGCGGACCCGGACGTCGTGACCGACGACGGTGTGGTCCACCGCCCGGCGCACGGCGACGGCGGCACGACCGCCGAGCTGACCGCGACCGTCACCAAGAACGACGCGAAGACCACCCGCGCCTTCACCGTGAAGGTGCCGGAGCTGCCGAAGAAGGAAGCCCGCAAGGGCTACATGTTCAGCTACTTCACCGGCGAGGGCACCTCGGACGGCGAGCAGCTCTACTTCGCGCTCAGCAAGGGCAACGACCCGCTGAAGTGGCGTGAGCTGAACGACGGCAAGCCCGTCCTCACCTCCTCGCTCGGCGAGAAGGGCCTGCGCGACCCGTTCATCATCCGCTCCCCCGAGGGCGACAAGTTCTACCAGATCGCCACCGACCTGAAGATCTACGGCAACGGCGACTGGGACCGCTCGCAGCGCTCCGGCAGCAAGTCCATCATGGTCTGGGAGTCCACCGACCTGGTGAACTGGACCAACCAGCGCCTGGTCAAGGTCTCCCCCGACGCGGCCGGCAACACCTGGGCCCCCGAGGCGTACTACGACGAGAAGCTCGGCGAGTACGTCGTCTTCTGGGCGTCGAAGCTGTACGACAACGAGGCGCACACCGGCGACACGTACAACCGCATGATGTACGCGACGACCCGCGACTTCTACACGTTCAGCGAGCCCAAGGTCTGGATCGACCGCGGCTACTCGGTCATCGACTCCACGGTCATCCAGCACGACGGCACGTACTTCCGCCTCTCCAAGGACGAGCGGAACAACAGCTCCTCCACCCCCAACAGCAAGTTCATCTTCGAGGAGAAGAGCGACTCGCTGCTCGACCTGTCCTGGGACCCGGTCGCCGAGGGCATCGGCAAGGGCGCGATGAGCGCGGCCGAGGGCCCGCTGGTGTTCAAGTCGAACACCGAGGACAAGTGGTACGCGTTCCTCGACGAGTTCGGCGGACGCGGCTACATCCCCTTCGAGACCACCGACCTCGCCTCCGGCGTGTGGACGCCGTCCGGCTCGTACGACCTGCCGGCCAAGCCCCGGCACGGCACGGTGCTGCCGGTGACGCAGGCCGAGTACGACCGGCTGCTGAGCACCTACCAGCCGGACCAGATCGTCAAGAGCGTCGAGGACATCAAGGTCGACACGCGCATCGGTGAGGCCCCGGTGCTGCCCGCCACCGTCATCGCCGAGTACGCCGACGGCACCAAGAAGCCCATCGCGGTCACCTGGGCCGACGTGGACGCGTCGAAGTACGCGCAGGCCGGCACGTTCACGGTCGAAGGCACCCTGCCGGGCGACGCCACGATCGGGGTCCGCGCCGAGGTCACCGTCTCCGAGAAGGGCCCGGACGTCCCGACGGACCTGGTCCTGCACTACGGCTTCGACGAGACCGGCGGCAGCATCGTCCGCGACTCCAGCGGCCACGGCTACCACGGCACCTATGTCCGTACGCCCGACTTCGGGACCGGTGTCGACGGCGGCTCGTTCAAGATGTCCGGCGGCAACAGCGGCTCCAACTCGCCGTACGTGAAGATCCCGAACGGGGTCCTCAAGGGCGCGAGCGGCGTCACCGTCTCCACGTACGTCAAGTGGAAGGGCGGCGACAACTTCCAGTGGCTGTTCGGCCTCGGCCCCGACAGCAACAAGTACCTCTTCGCCACCCCGTCCAACGGCGCCGGGAAGCTGTTCTCCGCGATCACCAAGGCCACCTGGTCCGGAGAGAAGCAGATGATCGGCGGCTCCCCGCTCACCCAGGGCGAGTGGAAGCACCTCACCGTCACGCTGGACGGCGCGACGGAGACGGCGATCCTCTACGTGGACGGCGCCGAGGTGGCCCGCGTCAACGGTGTCACCATCAAGCCGTCCGACCTGTACGACTCCGCCAAGGACTACTCCGGCTACATCGGCAGGTCCATGTACGCCCCGGACCCGTACTTCGGGGGCGAGGTCGACGACTTCCGGATCTACAACCGGGCCCTGTCGCCCGCCGAGGTCCTGGAGCTCGGCGGCAACACCACCGGGATCGCGGCGGCGACCCACCCGGCGCTCAAGGTCGACGCGATCATCGACGACAAGGACAGCAAGATCGTCCTGCCGCTGACGGAGGGCAGCGACATCACCGCCCTGGCACCGGAGTTCACCCTGGCCCACGGCGCGACCATCAGCCCGGCCTCCGGCACCCTGCGCGACTTCAGCGAGCCTAAGACGTACGAGGTCACCGGCTCGGACGGCAAGAAGCGCACCTGGACGGTCTCGGCTCTGATCATGAAGAGCCCGGTCCTGCCGGGGCTCAACGCCGACCCGAACATCGTCCGCTTCGGCGACACCTTCTACATCTACCCGACCACCGACGGCTTCGAGGGCTGGAGCGGTACGCAGTTCAAGGCTTACTCGTCCAAGGACCTGGTCCACTGGAAGGACCACGGCGTCATCCTCGACCTCGGCCCTGACGTCTCCTGGGCCGACAGCCGGGCCTGGGCGCCGACCATGGAGGAGAAGAACGGCAAGTACTACTTCTACTTCTGCGCCGACGCCAACATCGGTGTCGCGGTCTCCGACTCGCCGACCGGCCCGTTCAAGGACGCGCTGGGCAAGCCGCTGCTGAAGGCGGGCGACCGCCCCGGCCAGATGATCGACCCGGCGGTCTTCACCGACGACGACGGCCAGTCGTACCTCTACTTTGGCAACGGCCGCGCCTATGTCGTCCCGCTCAACGACGACATGGTCTCCTTCGACGCCTCGAAGGTCACCGACATCACCCCCAGCGGCTACAACGAGGGCACCTTCGTCGTCAAACGCAAGGGCACCTACTACTTCATGTGGTCGGAGAACGACACACGTGACGAGAACTACCGGGTCGCCTACGCCACCGGCTCCTCGCCCACCGGCCCCTGGACCAAGCAGGGCGTGATCCTGGAGAAGGACCTCTCCCTCGGCATCAAGGGCCCCGGCCACCACTCGGTGGTGCAGGTACCGGGCACCGACGACTGGTACATCGCCTACCACCGCTTCGCCATCCCCGGCGGAGACGGCACCCACCGCGAAACCACCATCGACAAGATGGAGTTCGATGCCGACGGCCTGATCAAGAAGGTCGTCCCCACCCTCGGCAGCATCGACCCGGTCACCATCGCCCGGGCCGGTCAGGACGCCAAGGGCAAGGAGGGCGAGCGCATCGAGCTGGACGGCACCGTCTCCGGGGCGGCCACCCCCAAGTGGACCGTCGAGGTGGGCGCGCCCTGCGTCTTCGCCGACGCGTCCGCCGCGAGGACGACGATCACCTGCGCCGACAACGGCATCTACACGGTGACCCTGACCGGCGGCCGCAGCAGCGACAAGGCCACCGTGACCGTCACCAACGCGGCCCCGGTGATCACCTCCGCGACCGGCCCGAAGTCGCCGGTGGCGGCGGGCAAGGGCACCTCGGTCACGGTGAAGTTCACCGACCCGGGCACCGCCGACAAGCACACCTGCAAGGTCGACTGGAAGGACGGCACCAAGCCGACGGCCGGCAAGGTCACCGCCGGCGTCTGCAAGGGCGAGCACGTCTACCGCAAGGCCGGTATCCACCGCCCGGTGGTCACGGTCACCGACGACGACGGCGCCTCGGACACCGCCAAGCTCCCCGAGCTGATCGTCTACGACCGCGCCGCGGGCTCCGCGACCGGTGCCGGGACGTTCACCTCCCCGAAGGGCGCCTACCCGGCCAAGGCCGCTCTGACCGGCAAGGCGGCCTTCTCCTTCCTCGCCAAGTACACGAAGAACGCCACCGTCCCCACGGGCAGGGCCTCCTTCGACTTCGGCGCGGCGAGGCTGAAGTTCCGCTCCACGGGCTCCGACTGGCTCGTGGTGACCGGTGACAAGGCCGTCTACCAGGGCTCCGGCAAGGTCGGCGGCACGAGCGGCTACGCCTTCCGGATCACCGCGACCGACGGCCCGGACACCTTCAAGATCAAGATCTGGAAGAAGTCCACCGGCAAGGTCGTCTACGAGAACACCAAGGCCGCGACGACGAGGGGAATCAGCGTCGGCCGCTAGGCGGTGAACCGCTCCACCGAGGGGCGCCCGGACATGTTCCGGGCGCCCCTCGGCACGTCGGCGGCCGGAATGTGCGAGGTCCGGTCCCGCGTGTGTCGGGGGCGTCGGGAATCCCGGCGCCCCCGGAGCGTTGAACCTCCTGTGACCTCCGTGCTCTCCTCGACCCGTTTCTCCGTCCTCGACCGCTCCCGCGTCCGGGAGGGTCACGGCGCGCCCGAGGCCCTGCGGGACACCGTGCGGCTGGCGCGGGACGTGGAGAAGCTGGGGTTCCACCGGTTCTGGGTCTCGGAGCACCACGGGGTGCCGGGGGTGGCCGGTTCCGCGCCGACGGTCCTGGCGGCGGCCGTCGCGGCGGCCACCCGCACGATCCGGGTGGGCACCGGCGGAGTGATGCTGCTCAACCACCGCCCCCTGGTCGTGGCCGAGCAGTTCGGCGTGCTGGAGTCCCTGTTCCCGGGGCGCGTCGACATGGGCCTCGGCCGCTCCGTGGGCTTCACCGACGGCGTCCGCAGGGCGCTGGGCCGGGACAAGGACGCCGCCGACACGGACGACTTCGCGGGACAGCTCGACGAGTTGCTCGGCTGGTTCCTCGGGACCTCCCCTACCGGCGTGCACGCGCGTCCCCCGGAGGGCATGTCCGTCCCGCCGTTCGTCCTGGCGATGGGCGAGGGCGCGCAGGTCGCCGCGCGGGCGGGCCTGCCGATGGTGATCGGCGACCTCCGCGCCCGGGACCGGATGCTGCGGGGCATCGAGCGGTACCGCGCCGAGTTCCGGCCGTCCGTCTGGGCGGCGGAGCCGTACGTCGTGGTCTCCGGTACGGTCGCCGTCGCCGCGACCCCGCAGGAGGCCCACCGCATCCTCCTGCCCGAGGCCCGGGCGATGGCGTACTCCCGCACCCACGGCACGTTCCCGCCGCTCGCCCCCGCGGAGGAGATCGAGCGGCGGACCATGACGGCCAAGGAGCGCGGCTTCTACGAGTCCGGGCTCACCGGCCACGTCTTCGGCACCGAGGAGCAGGTGGCGCACGAACTGGAGTCGGTGATCAAGGAGACGGGCGCCCAGGAGGTGCTGGTCACGACCAGTACGTACGACCGTGCGGCGCTGCTGGACTCCTACCGGAGGCTCGCCCGGATCGCGGGCCTCGGCAGCACTTCCTGAACGCCCACGCGGCCTTCCGTGACGTGCGCGGTCATGGCCTCCCCATCGGTGACCGCCGTCTGCGCGGCCGCCGCCAGGGCGCGCCGGTCTGGGTGGGTGCCCGGGTCGATCAGGGGCCGTACGTCCAGTTCGGCGACGACTCCGCGCGCGGTGACCACACGCCACACGGACGTGAGGAGCGGGTCGTCCCCGACGTAGGCGGGCGCGGTGCTCGCCCCTCCCCCGGTGCACCGGTAGCGGACGCGCACCGGCTGTACGGGGACGCCCGCGTCGAGCGCGGCCTGGAAGACGGCCCGGCGGAAGCGCCCCTGGGCCCGGCCGCACCAGGTGCTGCCCTCGGGGAAGACGGCGACCGCCGTGCCGGCGCGCAGCACGTCGGCGATCCGGGCGACCGTGCCGGGCAGGGCGCGGATGCGGTCCCGTTCGATGAAGAGGGAGCCGCCCCGCTCGGCGAGGGTGCCGGCGACGGGCCAGCGCCGGATGTCGGACTTGGCGAGCATCCGCGCGGGGCGGACCGCCGCGAGGAGGGGTACGTCCAGCCAGGAGATGTGGTTGGCGACGAGGAGGAGGCCCCCGGCGGGCGGGGCGGTGCCGGTGATCCGTACGCGGACCCCCGAGGCCCGGACGATCCACCGGCACCAGTGCCGTACCGCGCCCGCCGGGATCCGGGGGCGGAGGGCGCTCAGGAGGATCCCGGCGAGGGTCAGCGCCAGGACCGCGGTGAGCCGCAGCACGGCCCGTGGCGCGGCGGCGGTCGGCCGCGCGGTGTCCACGCACGCCCGCGGGGTGCAGGGCGCGCCGGGCAGCCACACGCTCATCGCGTCAGGCCGCCGGGACGAGGGAGAGGAAGTGCCGCAGGTAGCGCGCGTTGACGCGGCGCATCGGCAGCAGGACGTACAGGTCGGCGACGCCGAAGTCGGGGTCGTGCGCGGGCTCGCCGCACACCCAGGCGCCGAGCCGCAGGTAGCCGCGCAGCAGCGGGGGCAGGTCGATGCGCTCGGCGGGGGCCTCGGCCTTGGGGATCCACGGCAGCAGCGGCCGGACGCGGTACTCCTCCGGCGCCAGGTACGTGTCCTTCACCCGGTCCCAGGTGGCGGTGGCGAGGGCGCCGCCGTCGGCGAGGGGGACGGAGCAGCAGCCGGCGAGCCACTCGTGGCCGTGGTCGAGCATGTAGCGGGCGATGCCGGCCCAGATGAGGCCGATGACGGCGCCGTCCCGGTGGTCGGGGTGCACGCAGGAGCGGCCGACCTCGACGAGGTTCGGGCGGATCGCGTCGATGCGGCCGAGGTCGAACTCGCCCTCCGAGTACAGTCGTCCGGCGACGGCGGCGCGCTCGGGCGGCAGCAGCCGGTAGGTGCCGACGACCTGCCCGGTCAGGGTCTCCCGGACGAGCAGGTGGTCGCAGTACGCGTCGAAGGCGTCGATGTCGAGGCCCGGCTGCGGGCCGGTCAGCAGGGCGCCCATCTCGCCGGCGAACACGTCGTGCCGCAGGCGCTGCGCGGCGCGTACGTCGGCTTCGTCGCGGGCGAGGGTGACGGTGTAGCGGGTGGGGACCGCTGACGGGGACGGCAGGGGCGGGGTGTCCAGAGCGGGTACGGCGGTCATGGCTCACTCCAGGTCACGGGCCGGTTCGGCCTGGGCGGAAGAGCGTGCCGGTCGGGTGCGGCGCGCTCGTACCTGTTCTCCCGACGTCGTCTGGCCGACGCGTGACCGAGGGCGGGAGCGCGGATGTGCGCTCGCTGAACGAACCGGGACGGCCCCCGGGAAACCAGACGGGGCCGGGGATGAGCACCACTCCCGGCCCCGCCCGTCCGCACCTGTCGGCGAACGTTTCCGTGTCCCGCTACCGCTTCCCGGCCTTCCGCGTGGCGCGCAGCCACTCCTTGTTCATGTTCGTGATGGAGACCAGGGGGATGCCCTTGGGGCAGGCGGTGGCGCACTCGCCGGCGAGGGTGCAGCCGCCGAAGCCCTCCTCGTCCATCCGGGCCACCATGTCGAGGACGCGGGTCTCGCGCTCGGGCGCCCCCTGCGGGAGCACGTTCAGATGGTTGACCTTGGCGGAGGTGAACAGCATCGCCGCCCCGTTGGGGCAGGCGGCCACGCACGCCCCGCAGCCGATGCACTCGGCGTGTTCGAAGGCGAAGTCCGCGTCCGGCTTCGGCACGGCCGTGGCGTGGGCCTCCGGCGCGGATCCGGTGGGGGCGGTGATGTAGCCGCCGGCCTGGATGATCCTGTCGAACGCGGACCGGTCCACGACGAGGTCCTTGATCACCGGGAACGCCGAGGCCCGCCACGGCTCCACGTCGATCGTGTCGCCGTCCGCGAAGGACCGCATGTGCAGCTGGCAGGTGGTCGTCCGCTCGGGGCCGTGCGCGTCCCCGTTGATGACCAGCGAGCACGCCCCGCAGATGCCCTCCCGGCAGTCGTGGTCGAACGCCACGGGGTCCTCACCGCGCAGGATGAGGTCCTCGTTGAGGGTGTCGAGCATCTCCAGGAAGGACATGTCGGGCGAGATGTCGTCCACCTCGTACGTGGACATGGCGCCTTCGGTGTCGGCGGCGCGCTGTCGCCAGACGCGCAGGGTGAGCTTCATGCGTAGCTCCGCTGGGTGGGGTGGACGTACTCGAAGACGAGGTCTTCCTTGTGCAGGACGGGGGCGGTGCCGGTGCCCGTGAACTCCCAGGCGGCCGCGTACGAGAAGGTGTCGTCCTTGCGTTCCGCCTCGCCGTCCGGGGTCTGGGACTCCTCGCGGAAGTGCCCGCCGCACGACTCGGCGCGGTGCAGCGCGTCGAGGCACATCAGCTCGGCGAGCTCCAGGTAGTCGACGATCCGGTTGGCCTTCTCCAGGGACTGGTTGAACTCCTCGCCCGTCCCCGGGACCTTGATCCGCCGCCAGAACTCCTCGCGGATCTGCGGGATCCGCTCCAGGGCCTTGCGCAGGCCGCTCTCGGTGCGGGCCATGCCACAGAACTCCCACATCAGCTCGCCGAGTTCGCGGTGGAAGGAGTCGGGCGTACGGTCGCCGTCGACGGCCAGGAGCAGGTGCATCCGGTCCTCGGTCTCGGCGAGGACCTCCTGCACGACGGGGTGTTCGGGGCCGACCTCGCCCTGGCGGGGGTGACGGGCGAGGTAGTCGTTGATCGTCGCCGGGAGGACGAAATACCCGTCGGCGAGGCCCTGCATCAGCGCGGAGGCGCCGAGCCGGTTGGCCCCGTGGTCGGAGAAGTTGGCCTCGCCGATCGCGAACAGGCCGGGGACGGTGGTCTGGAGGTCGTAGTCGACCCACAGTCCGCCCATCGTGTAGTGCACGGCCGGGTAGATCCGCATGGGGACCCGGTACGGATCCTCGTCGGTGATCCGCTGGTACATGTCGAAGAGGTTGCCGTACTTGGCCTCGACGGCGGCCCGGCCCATCCGCTCGATGGCGTCGGCGAAGTCGAGGTAGACGCCCTGCCCGCCGGGTCCGACGCCCCGGCCCTCGTCACAGACGTTCTTCGCGGCGCGGGAGGCGATGTCGCGGGGCACCAGGTTGCCGAAGGAGGGATAGATGCGCTCCAGGTAGTAGTCGCGCTCGTCCTCGGGGATCTCGTGCGGTGGCCGCTGGTCGCCCTTCGCCTTCGGCACCCAGATCCGGCCGTCGTTGCGCAGCGACTCGCTCATCAGCGTCAGCTTGGACTGGTGGTCGCCGGTGCGCGGGATGCACGTCGGATGGATCTGGGTGAAGCACGGGTTGGCGAACAGCGCGCCCCGCCGGTGCGCCCGCCAGACGGCGGTCGCGTTGGAGTTCATGGCGTTGGTCGACAGGTAGAAGACGTTGCCGTAGCCGCCGGACGCGAGGACGACGGCGTCCGCGAAGTAGGTGTCGATCTTCCCGGTGATGAGATCCCGGGCGACGATGCCGCGGGCGCGCCCGTCGACGACGATCAGGTCGAGCATCTCGGTGCGCGGGTGCATCTCGACGTTCCCGGCGGCGATCTGCCGGCTGAGGGCCTGGTAGGCGCCGAGCAGCAGCTGCTGGCCCGTCTGCCCGCGGGCGTAGAAGGTGCGGGAGACCTGGACGCCGCCGAAGGAGCGGGTGTCGAGCAGGCCGCCGTACTCGCGGGCGAACGGCACGCCCTGGGCGACGCACTGGTCGATGATCTCCACGGAGATCTGTGCGAGCCGGTGGACGTTGGACTCGCGGGCCCGGAAGTCGCCGCCCTTGACGGTGTCGTAGAACAGCCGGTGGACGGAGTCGCCGTCGTTGCGGTAGTTCTTCGCGGCGTTGATGCCGCCCTGGGCGGCGATCGAGTGGGCACGGCGCGGGGAGTCCTGGTAGCAGAACTGGACGACGTGGTAGCCCTGTTCGGCGAGCGTGGCCCCGGCGGAGCCGCCGGCGAGCCCGGTGCCGACGACGATGACGGTGTGCTTGCGGCGGTTGGCGGGGTTGACGAGCCTGGCCTCGAAGCGGCGCTTGTCCCAGCGCTCGGCGATCGGGCCCTCGGGCGCCCTGGTGTCCACGACAGGGTCCCCGGTCGTGTAGTGCGCGTACGCGGAGGACGTACTCATGGTCAGCTCACCACTCCGGTCATGACGGCGACGGGTACGGAGACGAAGCCCAGGGTCAGCACCAGCGCGAGGACGTTCGCGATGGCCTTCAGAGCCCGGTCACGGGTGCGGCTGCCGGCGCCGAGGGTCTGCGCGGCGCTCCAGAAGCCGTGCCGGATGTGCAGGCCGAGGGCGAGCATCGCGACGAGGTAGATGACGTTGCCGTACCAGGTGGAGAAGGTGTCGATCACGTTCTGGTACGGGTGACCGGACTGGAAGCCGTTCGGGTGGACGGTGCCGGTCGTCAGGTCGAGGATGTGCCAGACGATGAACAGTCCGAGGATGACGCCGCCCCACCGCATGGTGCGGGTCGCGTAGCTCGCCCGGCGCCTGGTGTGCACGTACTTGGTGGGCCGGGCTCTGATGTCCCGGCGGCTGAGCTGGTAGGCGGCCGTGGCGTGGGCGACGACCGCGGCGACGAGGACCACGCGGACGATCCACAGCGCCCATTCGTGGTGGAGGAAGGGCTCGCCGAGGGTGCGCAGCCAGTGCGCGTACCCGTTGAACTCGGCCGAGCCGAAGAAGATCTTGAGGTTGCCCAGCATGTGGACGACCAGATACGCCAGCATGATCAGACCGCTGACGGCCATCACCGTCTTCTTGCCGACGGAGCTGTCCCACACCGTGCGTGCCATGGACGGTTTTCGGTCCGTCCGCGTTGCCAGAGCCATGGAACAAGACGCTAGGACCGGCACCCCTCATCGGTCCAAGACATGATGCGGCTCGATTCGATAGCTGGAAACTATCGTCCCGTATCGTGGAGGGGTGCAGTTCCAGCAGCTCCAGTACTTCGTGGCGGTCGCCGAGACCCGGCACTTCACCCGTGCCGCCGAGCTGGTCCATGTCGCCCAGCCCTCGCTGTCGCAGCAGATCAAGGCGCTGGAACGGGAGTTGGGCGCCGATCTGTTCCTGCGGGCACGCGGCAACATCACGCTCACCGACGCCGGTGAGGCCCTGCTGCCGCTGGCCCGCCGCATCCTGGCCGACACGGACACGGCCCGGCTGGAGGTGCAGGAACTGGTGCAGCTGCGCCGGGGCCGGGTCCGGCTGGGCGCGACCCCGAGCCTGTGCACCGGTCTGCTGCCCGACGTGCTGCGGGCCTTCCACGACCGCTACCCCGGCATCCGGCTGCTGGTCGAGGAGGGCGGCTCCCACGACCTCGTACGGCAGCTCGCGCGCGGCGCCCTCGACCTGGCCCTGGTCGTCCTGCCCCTGCCGACGCCGTCCCCCGCGCTGACCACGGTGGAGCTGCTGCGCGAGGACCTGGTGGTGGTGTCCTCCCCGGACGCGCCCGGGCCCGGCGAGGGGCGGCGCACGATCCGGGTCGCCGATCTCGACGGCGAGCGGCTCGTGATGTTCCGGCACGGCTACGACCTGCGGGAACTGACCGTGGCCGCATGCCGGGCGGAGGGCTTCGAACCGGACTTCGCGGTGGAGGGCGGTGAGATGGACGCGGTGCTGGGGTTCGTCCGGGCGGGGCTGGGGGTGGCCGTGGTCCCACGCATGGTGGCGACCGGCGCGGGCCGTGGCCTACGGGTCACCCCCTTGGCCCGCCCCGGTCTGCACCGCACCATCGCCCTGGCCCACCGCAGCGATGTGGCTCCGCCGAGAGCCGCGAGGGAGTTGCAGCGGATGTTGGTGGAGCGGTGAGCGTGCGCTGCTGTTCCCGGGCGCGCCGTTGGAAATGAGCACCGTTCGGGTCTACGGATGCGCTGTGACTTGTCGCGCAGTTCCCCGCGCCCCTGTAGGGGCGCTGCCGCGCCCTACCCCGTCGCGTCCACCAGTGCCAGTTCGTGCAGGCGTTCCGGTGGGCCCGGGCGGGCGTAGTACCAGCCCTGGGCCGTGTCGCAGCCGAGTACCCGCAGTTGCTCGGCCTGCGCGCCCGTCTCGACGCCCTCGACGGTGACCGCGAGGTCGAGGCTGTGGGCGAGGGAGACGATGCCCTCGACGATCTTCAGATCGACGGGGTCCGCCGGGAACTGCTGCATGCCCTGCGTGAAGGACCGGTCCAGCTTCAGCACACGGACCGGCAGCCGCCGCAGGTTGGCGAGGTTGGAGTAGCCGGTGCCGAAGTCGTCGAGGGCGATGTCGATGCCCATCTCGGAGAGCCTGCGCAGCGGTTTGAGCAGATCGTCGTCGGCGCCGATCAAGGCGGACTCGGTCACCTCCAGGCACAGGGCGTCGGGTTCGAGGCCGGCCCGCTCCAGGATCTCCACGGTGTCCTGCACCAGCCCGGGATGCGTGAGCTGGCACGGCGACAGGTTCACGTTGACGCGCAGCGGCCCCGTACCGCCGTGCCGTCGCTGCCATTCGCGGGCCTGGCGCACCGACTGCTCCAGCACCCAGCGGCCGAGCGGCACGATCAGGCCGGTGCGCTCGGCGAGCGGGATGAAGCGGTCGGGGCCGAGCACGCCGTGCTGCGGATGCAGCCAGCGGACCAGCGCCTCCGCGCCGCGCACGGTGCCGTCGCCGAGATGGACGAGCGGCTGGTACTCGATGAAGAACTCGCCCCGGTCGAGGGCGGCGGGCAGGGCCGTGGTGAGCCCGTGCCGGGTGATGGCGCGGGCGTCGGCCTCGGCGTCGGCGACCTCGTAGCGGTTGCCGCCCGCCGACTTGGCCCGGTACATCGTGATGTCGGCGCTGCGCAGCACCTCCGCCGGGCCGCGCTCGCCCGCCGGCCCCTCGACGATGCCGATGCTGCCGCGGACGAGGAGTTCCCGGCCGTCGATGCGGACGGGGGTGACCAGCGCGTTCATGATGCGGTCGGCGAGGTCGTCGACCTCGCTCTCGGTGTCGGGGCCGGTGGTCAGCGCCACGAACTCGTCGCCGCCGAGCCGGGCGACCATCTCACCGGGAGCGGTCGCGCAGGACTGGAGCCGGTCGGCGACCTCGACGAGCAGCCGGTCGCCGGCCGCGTGGCCGAGGCTGTCGTTGATGGCCTTGAAACCGTCCAGGTCGAGGTAGCACAGGCCGAACCGCTGGCCGTCGCCCGCCGCGAGGGCCTTCTCCAGGCGCTCGAAGAACAGGGTGCGGTTGGGCAGTCCGGTGAGCGCGTCGTGCGTGGCCTCGTAGCGGAGGCGGAGATTGAGCAGACGGCGCTCGGTGGTGTCCTCCATCAGCGCCAGCTGGTACTGGGGGTTGCCGTCCGCGTCCCGCAGCAGGGAGACCGTCAGATTGGTCCACAGGACCGTTCCGTCGGGGCGGTGGAACGCCTTCTCGGTGTGGTAGTGCTCGCGTTCGGCCCGCACCAGTTCCTCGTAGAGGCGCCACACCTGCGGCGCGTCCTCGGGGTGCGTCCACTCAACGACACAACGCCCGAGCATCGTCTGCTCGGTGACGCCGAACATGCGCAGCAGCGCGCCGTTGACCTGGAGGATGTTGCCGTCGAGGTCGGCGATGCCGATGCCTATGGCGGCGCCCTCGAACACCGCGCGGAAGCGGGCCTCGGTGGCGTGCAGCGCCCGGGCGACGGCGCCCTGCGCCTCCAGGGCCGCGCGGGCGATCGCCTCCTGCTCGGCCAGGGTCCGCTGCCGCAGCGCCTCGGCGTATCCGGCGGCCATCGCCGACTGCAGCCGCGCGGCGCGGGCGCGCAGATCCTCCTGGTGGCCGTCGCCGCCGCAGTAGAGCACCAGATAGGCGTCGACGCAGTCGAGGGCCCGGCTGAGGGCCTCGGGTTCGGTGCAGTGCGCCTCGACGAGGGCGGCACCGACGGCCCTGCCCTCCGCGGCGTCGTACGTCCTGGCCCGCAGCGCCTCGCTCAGGCGCCGGGCGAGCGGCAGGAGCAGTTCCTCGAACTCGGGGCGGGTCAGCGACGTGGAGGTGGCGGGGAAGACCGCGCGGCTCCAGATCGTCGCGAACCGGCGCAGTCTGTCCTCCGGCCCGTCCGGTTCCGCGCTCACGCTTTCGTCCCCACGCCGGCGAACCCGGAGAAGGCGTACGGATCCTCGTCCTCGGGAGCCGTGTCGGGCCGCCACTTCGCCATCGGCACCAGTCCGGGTTCCACCATGTCGTACCCCTCGAAGAACCGCGCGATCTCGTCGCGCGAGCGCATGATCAGCGGATTGCGAATGTCCTTGTACACGTCCACCGCGCCCTCGACCCGTTCCCGGGGAAGTGAAATCCCCTCGTAGGAGGCGTGCGAGACGACGAGCACGGAGCCGGGCGCGAGTGCGTCGCGCAACTCGGCCACCGCTCCGTACGGGTCGTCCGTGTCCTCCACGAAGTGCAGTATGGCAACCAGGAGCAGGGCCACTGGCCGGTTCAGGTCGATCAGCCGCTCGACCTGGGGGCTCGTGAGGACGTCCCGGGGCTTGCGCAGATCGGCCGCGACCACATCCGCGTCCTCGGCGCCCTCCAGAACTGCCTGGGTGTGTGCTACGGCGACCGGGTCGTGGTCGACGTAGACGACGCGCGCCCCGGGGGCGGCCTCCCTCGCCACTTCGTGCACGTTTCCGAAGGAGGGGATCCCGGATCCGATGTCCAGGAACTGGGTGATGCCCGCTCGGGCCGCGTACCGTACGGCGCGGCGCATGAAGGCGCGGTTGGCCTGCATGATCTTGGGCAGGCCCGGCACGAACTCCATGGCCCTGCGGGCCGCTTCCCGGTCGACCTCGAAGTTGTGCGAACCGCCCAGGTAGTAGTCGTACATGCGGGCCACGGACGGCATCGAGATGTCGATGCTCCGTGGAGCCCAGGCGGGACGCTCCATGTCTGTGACTCCAACGCGTCGGGGGCGGCGTAGGCGATCCGGTGTTCGAGCAGAGGCTACTGATCGTCCGCCAAAGGAGCGAGCGAAAACGGAAATTGACCGTCCGTTCAACGTCGCTGCCGTGGGCACATGCCCAATCGCCGCCCCGACCATGCCTGTTCACGCCCGAGCGCCGCCGGTTGTCCGCGACCGCGCGTACGGGCACGCCAAGCGACCCGCCCCCTCCGATGCGGTGCGGAGGGGGCGGGTCCTTGATCGGCCGCGCTGATGTGGTGCCTGGGGAAGGTGATCTCGTTACTGCGCGCCGATCGGCTCTCCGTCGCCGTTGATGGCGAACCAGGTGCCGCCCACACCCTGGCCCTTGGTGTCGCCCGGGGCCTTGTCACCGGCGAAGGTGTAGAGCGGGATGCAGTTGATGGTCTGCTGCTTGATGCCGTCGGGCCGGTCGAAGACGGTGTAGCCCTTCAGCAGGATGCCCTTGGTGTCGTTCTTGTCGACCGGGGCGACGACGGGCCACTTGTCGAGGCAGGCGCCGGTGCACTTGGTCGACATCGGCCACTGCTTGTCCTTGAGGAAGCGGTAGACCGTCATGCCGTTCTTGTCGACGACGACCTCGCCGAGCTTGGGGTCGTTGCGGGTGGTGAGACCGGCCTGCCCGACCGCCTCGCCACCGGCGTCGCCCGCGGCACCGGCACCGCCGCCGCCCTTGGTGGAGGCCTTCTTGCCGTTGGGGGCGGAGGCGAACCAGGTGCCCTTGAGGCCCTGGCCCTTGATGTCACCGGCCTTGGTGTCCTTGGCGAAGTAGTACTGCGGCCAGCCGGCGACGGTCAGCTGCTTGGTGCCGTCGGGGCGGGTGATCTCGCCGAGCAGCGCCTGGTCGACGCCTTCGGCGGCGGTGGCGCCCGCGGCCGGGACCGGCGGCCAGGTGGTGGCGCACTCGCCCTCGCAGGTCGTCTTCGGCGGCTCGAAGGAGTCCTTGTCGAAGCGGTACAGGGTGCGACCGGCGCTGTCGGTGAGGACCTTGCCGTACTCGTCGCTGTTCCACACGGTCAACTGGCCCGCGGACGCCGCCGTGGTCGACTGGGCCTGGTCCGACGTGTCGGTCCCGGCCGCGCCGGCCCCCGCGGTGCCGGCCGCCCCGGCGATGGTGCCGGCGCCGAGCGTCGGGGTGGAAGCGGCACCCACGTTCTGCGAGGACGTGGACCCCTGTTCCTGACCGCACGCCGTCGTCAGCGCCAGCACAGCCGCAGCTGAGGCTACGAGTGCGGCGCTCCGCCAGGAGGTGTTCATTCCAACTCCCCGTCAATCTTTGGGTGTTGCAGCGCCCTACTGCGCCGCTCGCTGGCCCTAGGTACGGGCGGGGGTGGTCGAAGTGTTCAACGGAACACAGATTTCTTTCGAAACTCCGCGCAGACCGCCCGCGGCGCGGCCCCACCAAAGCGTCGAAAGGACGGTCAGCGATCGACCCCCCGGTCAAACCTTCGTGGCCCGTTGTTCCCTCCTTTGGAGCAATCTGTAGGTGCTCCCGCGTACGCGGG
>NZ_LIRK01000008.1 GCF_001419765.1 Streptomyces torulosus | reverse complement strand
CAAGCGGATCGCGGTGAAGCTCTCCAAGAGCTGCAACGATCTGCGGCTGCTGTCGTCCGGGCCGCGCGCGGGGCTCAACGAGATCAACCTGCCGCCGGTGCAGGCCGGTTCGTCGATCATGCCGGGCAAGGTCAACCCCGTCATCCCCGAGGTCGTCAACCAGGTCGCCTTCGAGGTGATCGGCAACGACGTCACCATCACCATGGCCGCCGAGGCAGGCCAGCTCCAGCTCAACGCCTTCGAACCGATCATCCTGCACTCGCTGTCGGAGTCCATCACGCATCTGCGCGCGGCCTGCCTCACCCTCGCCGAGCGCTGCGTCGACGGCATCACCGCCAACGAGGCCGAACTGCGCGCGGCGGTGGAGAACTCCATCGGCCTGGTCACCGCCCTCAACCCGCACATCGGCTACACGGCGGCCACCGACATCGCCAAGGAGGCCCTCGCCACCGGCCGGGGCGTCGCCGAACTCGTGCTGGAGAAGGGCCTGTTGCCCGCCGAGACCCTCGCCGACCTGCTCCGCCCGGAGATCGTCGCCGGCAGGGGGCAGGTACGGGCCTGACGACGGCCGACTCCGGCCACCGGGGCGCCGGTCACGCCACCATGCCGCCGACGCCACCGGGCGGCCGACGTCGCCACCGAGCCGCGACCGCTGCTCTCCCCAGACCGACTAGGAACCGTATGAGACTTCAGGGCGTCAACGCCGTGATCACCGGAGCGTCGAGCGGCATCGGGCAGGCGATCGCCTCCCACTTCCGCCGCGAGGGCGCCCGTCTCCTGCTCACGGGACGGCGACCCGAGCCGCCGGAGAGCCACCCGGACGACCTCTACCTCGCGGGGGATCTCGACGACGAGCGGTTCGTCGCCGATCTCGCCGCTCGCGCGCGGGGGCACCTGGGTGACGTGGGAGTGGTCGTCCTCTGCCACGGCCTCCAGCGGTCCGCTCCGCTCGCCGAGACGTCCTACGAGGCCGCCCGCGACGTGCTCCACGCCAACCTCCTCAGCGCGTTCCTCGTCATGAAGCACCTGATGCCGCTGGCCCCCGAGCGGGGCGCGTCGATGGTGTGCGTCAGCTCCCGCCTCGGGATGGTCGGCATGCCGAACCAGACCCTGTACTCCGCCGCCAAGGGCGGCCTCATCGCGCTGGCCCGGGGCGCCGCCGTCGAATGGGCGGACCGCGGCATCCGCGTCAACGTCGTCGCCCCCGGTCTGACCATGACGCCGGTCATCGAGGCGTCGTTCCAGCGGCGCCCCGACCCCGCCGCCTACCGGCGCACCCGAGAGGACTCCATACCGATGCGCCGGCTCGCCACGCCCGAGGAGGTCGCCGACGCCGTTCTCTTCCTCGCCTCCCCCGAGTCGTCCTACATCACCGGCGCCGTGCTGCCCGTGGACGGGGGCTACACCGCGTTCTAGCCCGGCACCGGCCCGTCCCGAAGCCGGGGCCGGGCACCGACCGGCGTCACCAGCCCGTGTCGTCCCACTGGTCCAGCAGGGTCTCGGCCAGGTCGCCATCGGGTTCGGGCAGGCTGCCGTGGAGCGACTGCTCCGTCCAGATGACTTTCCCCCGGGCCAGGTAGCGGGTGCCCCACCCCTGCGTGAACTGGGCCACGAGGAACAGTCCCCGCCCGCCCTCGTCGGTGTCGGCGGCCCGGCGCAGATGCGGAGAGGTGCTGCTGCCGTCGGTGACCTCGCAGATGAGGCTGTCGCCGTCGCGCAGGACCCGCAGCCGCCTCGGGTCGCTGCCGTAGCGGATGGCGTTGGTGACCAGCTCGCTGATCACCAGCTCGGTGGAGAACGCGAACTCCTCCAGCCCCCACTCCTCCAGCCGGCGGGCGACCTGGGCCCGGATCCCGGCGACGGCGGCGGGATCCGCGGGGATGTCCCAGTCGGCGACCTGGGACGGGTCGAGCAGCCGGGACCGGGCGACGAGCAGCGCGATGTCGTCGCTCGGGCGCACCGGCAGCAGGGCGTCGAACACCGCCCGGCAGGTCTCCTCCGGTGTCCGGCCCGGCCCCGCCAGCGCGTCGTGCAGCAACGCGAGACCGGTGTCGATGTCCCGGCCGCGATCCTCGATCAGCCCGTCCGTGTACAGGACCAGCCGGGAGCCCTCGGGCAGGGTGTACTCGGCCTTCTCGAAGGGCTGGCCGCCTCCGAGGCCCAGCGGCGGGGAGACCGGCACCGGCATCCGCTCGACCGTGCCGTCCGGGTGCACCAGGGCCGGTTCCGGATGCCCGGACCGGGCCACGGAGCACCGCCCGGCAACCGGGTCGTAGATGGCGTACAGGCAGGTCGCTCCCGTGATTCCCTCGCCGTCGCCGCTCTCCTCGCCGTCGACCCGGGTGACGAGCTCGTCGAGGCGTCTGATCAGTTCGTCCGCGGCCAGGTCGAGGGACGAGAACGTGCGCACGGCGGTGCGCAGTCGACCCATGGTGGCCGCGGCGTGCAGACCGTGGCCGACCACGTCGCCCACCACCAGCGCCACCCGCGCCCCGGGCAGGGGGATGACGTCGAACCAGTCGCCGCCGACACCGGCCCGGGCGGGCAGATAGCGGTGGGCGACCTCGACGGCGGACTGCTCGGGCAGGGAGCGCGGCAGGAGGCTGCGCTGCAGGGCCACGGCCATGGCGTGCTCGCGCGTGTAGCGGCGGGCGTTGTCGATGGCGACCGCGGCCCGGGCGGCCAGTTCCTCGGCGAAGGCCAGGTCCTCCTCCTCGAAGGCGTCCTGCTCGGCGCGCCAGAAATTGACCACGCCCAGCAAGACACCGCGGGCCTGGAGCGGCACGGTGATCAAGGAGCGGAGTCCGGAGTCCAGGAGGCGCCGGGCCCGCTCGGGATCCTGGACGCGCCAGTCGTGGGAGGCGGTCAGGTCGGCGTCGAGGACGGGCCGGCCCTGCTGGGCGCTGACGGCCACCGGGTTCTCGGGGGCGAAGCGGATGAGATCCCCCACCGGGAAGAGCGGCCAGGACGACCCCTTGGCGCTGTGCAGCGCCGTGCGGCGCAGCTCGGGACTCGGTCCGACCGGCTCCTCACCCTCCAGCACCGGATCCTGGAGGTCGACCGTGGCCACGTCGGCGAAGCCGGGGACCGCCACCTCGGCCAGCTCCTCGGTGGTGCGCACCACGTTCAGTGTGGTGCCGATCCGCACGCCCGCCTCGTACAGCATCCGCAGCCGCTCCCTGGCCACGGCCGCCCGGCCCGCCAGGGCCTGGAGTTCCGTGGTGTCCCGCAGGGTGGCCACATGGCCCCGTACGCCGCCTTCCGGGTCGACGGGCCGGATGTTGACCGCCAGCAGATGGTCGCCGGCCAGGTGGACCTCGTCGGTGACCGCCCGGCCGGAGGCCAGCAGAGCGGCGGTACCCGCTTCCAGGCCCAGGGCGGTGATCTGGCGCTGCTCGGCGTCCGCGGGCAGGTCCAGCAGGCGCCGTGCCTCGTCGTTGGCGAGGAGCAGCCGCCCGTCACCGTCGATGATCAGCACTCCCTCCCGCACCGCGTGCAGCACCGCGTCGTGGTGCTCGTACATCCGGGTCATCTCGGCCGGTCCCAGTCCGCGGGTCTGCCGGCGCAGCCGCCTCGACACCAGGGCGCTGCCGCCGGTGACGAGCGCGAGCGCACCTCCGACGGACCCGAGCAGGATCGGCATCTGGCGTTGGACCACGGAGTTGACGTTCTTGACCGTGACCCCGACCGACACCAGACCGACGATCTTCCGTCCTCCCGTGTCGAAGACGGGGACCGTGGACTCCACGGCGAGCCCGAGGCTGCCCTCGATGTCCTGGGTGAAGGGCCGACCGGCGGCCGCCTCCTTGCGCAGGGCGAAGACGTGCTCCCCGATCAGACTCGGGTCGGGGTGTGTCCAGCGGTAGCCGCGTGGATCGATCGCGACGACGAAGTCGACACCGGTCAGCTCACGGGTCTCCTCCGCCCGCGGCTGCAGTACGGCAGTGGGGTCGGCGGACTTCATGGCCTCGACCGTTCCCGGGGCCCGCGCGAAGGCCTGGGCGACGCCCAGCGACACTCTGCGGGCCTCCTCCGTGCTCGACGTACGGGCCTGGAGGACGAGCGCCACGCCCGCCGCGGCCGCGAACAGGATCACCAGCACCAGCTGCCACAAAAACACCTGACCCGCGACGCTGCGCGCGCTCAGCACGGAACGCGCACGGGTCCCGGGCGGCCGGGCGGGCGACCTGCGTGACCGGTCCGGATCCTCGGGCGGGGGCGGGGCAGCCGCCGTACGGGAACGACGACCGCCGGGCCGGTCGGTCGACCGGTCGAAGATGCTGGTCATGTCCACGGGATGTCCTCCACGGGATGTCCTTCCCGGTGCCCGGCGGGAGCCGGCGGTGCCGAGAGACGGTGCCGATCCGTCCCAGAGCCGTGTCCTCAGGACCGCACCCACTCCTGCCAGCGCTTGATCACGGCTTCCTTGTTCGCGACCCACCAGCCGATGTCCAGGTCGAAACCGGTGTAGAGGTGCTCCGGGGAGCTGGCCAGATCCGCGGCGGCTCTGGGCAGGTACTTGTACGCGGTCGGCACCACCGGGCCCATGGGGTAGAGCTCGGCGACGGCGGCCTGCACCTCGGGGCGCAGGGCGAAGTCGATGAGCCGGTAGGCGGCGTCCGGGTGCCGGGCGCCGTGGGGGATGCCGAAGCCGTTGCTCTGCCGGCGGGCGCCGTTCCACTGGTAGGCGAGCGGGGCGCCCCGCTGGATGAGCTGGTTCGGGCGGCCGTGCCAGACCGTGGTGGCGGCGACCTGCCGCCGCTCCAGCAGCAGCCCCGGCGAGGCGCCGTCGCCCCAGAACCGGCGGACGGCGCCCTTGATCTCGTCCAGGGCCTTGAAGGCGCGGTCGACGTCGAGGGGGTAGAGCCGGTCGGCGGCCACACCGTCGGCGAGGAGGGCGAACTCCAACTCGGGCGGGCCCCCCTCCGGGCTCTGCAGGGCCCGGCTGCCGGGGAACACCCTGATGTCCCAGAAGTCGGCCCAGGTCTCCGGCGCCATCCCGCCGAAGGCGTCGGTGCGGTACGCCATGACGCTGGCCCAGTAGTTCTTGCCGACGCCGTGGGAGGTGAGCAGGGACCGGGCGATGCCGGCGCTCCGGGTGTTCGCCAGCCGGTCGTAGTCGAGTTCCTGGGTGGCGTCGTCCTTCTCGAAGAGGGCCAGCGCGCTCATGTCGATGTCGATGAGGTCGAAGCGGGGGCCCTCCCGGATCTGGGAGAGGAGCTCGGCGTACGTCGGGATGTGGACGACGTCGACGCGGATGCCGGTCTCCTTGCCGAACGGCTCGTACACCGCCTTGCGATGCGCCTCGCCGTAGGCGCCGCCGATGTCGCGGACGACGACTGTCCTGCTGTTCCCGGCCCGACCGGAGTTACGGGCGGCGGGGGGCCCGCACGCGGTGGACGTCACGGCGGCGGCGCCCGCCGTGACGGCGCCCCGGAGGAACGTTCTTCGGTCGCTTCCGACGTCCTTCACCGTGTGCCTCCTGCGAAGCCGGGTGCGGTGCCCGCTGGACGGGTCTGATGGCGGGACGCCGCCGACGTTCGCGGCTGGGAACGCGAGCCGGATCATGAGTCGGCCGGGGCGACGTGAGCCCGGTCACGTCATGGTACGGCCATCGACCTCACACCCCTATGGCCGGGGCATCGCCCGCGCAACGCCGCGGCGGCCCCGGCCCCTGCTCATGGCCGGGGCCGCCGCACCCCTCGACGCCGTGACGGCCCCGCGTCGGGTCACACCGCCACGAGCCGCCACTCCTGGCCGCCGCCGGTGCCGACGGGCTGCTGGACGACGCGGGCGCCCGCCTGCGCCGAGTCGCCGTCGACGCTCACGCACCAGCCATTGCGGACGTTGACCAGCCGATGGTGGCCGTCGCTCGCGGCGACCAGCTTCCAGTGCTGGTTGTCGCTGCCGGCGTCGTGGTACTGGATCAGCTGGGCGCCGGGGCCCGAGCCGCCGGGGCTGTCCAGCAGCCGGCCGCTGTGGCGGGCGGCCACGCGGAAGGAGCCGTCGGTCTCGGGCAGCAGTCGCCACTGCTGGTTGACGGCGCCGGACCAGCCCCACTGGATGATCCCGGCGCCGTCGGCGGTGCTCGCGCCGGGCACGTCGAGGACGTGACCGCTGTGCCGGTTGACCAGGCGGAAGAAGCCGCTGAGCAGGGAGACGGAGATCTCCGTGCGCTGCCCGGCGGCCAGCGACACCTTTCTGGCGTGGGTGCCGAGGGCGGACGGTGCGACGGTCGCCGTGGTCGACACGGAGGTCATGCCGCGCCGGCTGATCAGGGCCACCTCCTGGTCGACGGCGGAGGTCACGGACAGGGTGGCGGTCCGTGCGTCCAGGTCCCAGGCGAAGCTGTGGACGCGGATACGGCCACGGGCCCTGACCCCGGTGATCGTGCCCTTCGGCAGCTGGTCGGGAAGGGCGGGCAGGATCTCCAGCACTCCGGGGCGGTGGTACAGCAGGGCCTCGGCCAGCACACCGGGGATGGCGTTGGCCGCGTCCGCGTTGTAGATGTCCAGGTTCGGGTTGTGGGACGTCATCAGCGACTTGAAGATCATGTCGTTGCCGAGGATCTTCCGCAGGTTGCCGTAGACCTGTCCGCCGTCCTTCAGCCGAGCCCCGGCCAGGGCCCGGTGGAGGCTGCCGTGGGCGGAGATGTTCTGGTCGCCGCGCAGTTCGAGGGCCCGCTTCGCCGGGCGGACGAGGGCGGGCTCCTCCTCGGGGTTGATCTCGTGCAGGGGCCAGGCGCCGTACAGGTGCTGGACGTGCCGGTGGTTGTAGCGGTCGGTGTGGCTCGGCCAGGACCATTCGGCCAGCGCCCCGTCACCGTTGACACGGTAGTCGGGGAGCTTCTTCAGCAGCGCCGTCCAGCGGGCGACGCCCTGACCGCTGCCCTGCTCGACGCCGAGGGCGTCGGCGGCGTCGATCGCGGCCAGCAGCGCGTGCCTGCCCGCCATGATGTCGCCGGTGGCGTTCACCGAGAAGCAGACGCCGGTGTTGCCGGGGGAGTTCTCCATGGAGAACGACGGCACGAAGACCGCCTTGCCGTTCGCGTCGGTACGGGTGAGGAAGTCCTCGTAGAAGAGGGCCAGCTCCATCAGGGCGGGCCCGAGCCGGTCCCGCAGGAACGCCTCGTCGCCGGTGACCTCGTAGTACTCCAGCAGCGGGTACAGCAGCCAGTCGGCGCCGCCCGTCCAGGTGTGGCCGGGGAAGCTGCCGCCGTTGAAGTGGAGCATGTGGCCGTACTCGCCGTCCGTGCGGGAGGGGGCGAGGAAGCCGCGGGCTCCGTACAGGTTCCTGGCGTTGGTCCGCCAGTCGTCGAGCTGCCCGAGGATCAGGTCGAAGTAGCCCTGCATGGGCTCGGTGAGGTCGAGGATGTTGCCGCCCGCGACCTGGAGGTTGACGTTGGCGTCGGTGGTGAAGTCGTCGGCCCAGGCCGCGCCCCAGGACCCCGCCCAGATCCCCGTGAGGCGGGGCGGGAGGATGCCGCTGGAGCTGAGGAAGAAGTAGCGACCCGAGTCGTACAGCCGCTCCAGCAGCGCCGTGTCGATGACGTTGCGGTCGGCGTTCTGGCGGGCGAGGAGTTCGCTGACGGAGAGCCGGCGGTCGGCGTCCGGGACGTTCAGGTCGAGGCGGGAGCGGTCGTAGAGAGCGGTGTGCAGGGCCGTGTGCCGTGCGCGCAGCGCCGCGTAGTCCGTGCCGAGCGCCGCGAGCCGGGTGTGCAGCGGCTCGGAGTCCCAGCCGGTGGACGACTCGTAGCGGCCCAGCTTGGTCAGGAGCAGCACCCTGGTCGCCTTGGCCACCACGATCGTGGCACCGGTGGCGGTGACCGTGGCGCCGGCGCCCGAGGCGACGACACGGGTGACGCCCTCGTAGCCGAAGGCGCCCTGGCCCGCGGGGTAGGTGCCGCGCAGATTCAGATAGCCGGAGCCCTCGGCGACGGTGGCGCGCGTGGTGAAGCCCAGGCCGGTGGGGAGCCCGTCGAGCGCGGTGTGCACGCTCAGGGTCGTGTCGACGGTACGGCCGGCGGCGGGGAGCAGCTCATGGACGATCACATTGTCGGCGCGGGAGACGAACGCCCGTCGCGTCCAGGTGCCGTACTGGTCGGTCCAGCTCGAACTCACCTCGCCGGTACGGAAGTCGGTGACCCGGCCGTAGTCGCGGACCGTCGTCATGCCCGGCGTGGCGATGCGCAGCTCGTACGCCGGGTGGTACGCCTGCGTCCAGCGCAGGGACCAGCCCGCGGCGAAGTCCCGGTTGGCGCCCGTGTAGTCGCCCGCGAGCGCCTTGTCGCGTGCGCCTTCCAGACGACCGGACAGCACCGGCGGCTTCACGTCGCGGGTGCCGTTCGGCAGCACCAGCCGGTGATGGTTGAGGACCACCTTCTCCAGGGTGGGCGCGCCGTACAGGACGGCCCCGTGCTCGCCGTTGCCGGTGAGGAAGCCGTCGGTCCAGGCGGAGGCGGGGGAGGTGTCGTGGATGCCCCGCTCGGGGAGCGTGATCTGCGGGGGGACGGCCGCCGCCGCCCGGCCGGAGAGCACACCGCCGGGCAGGGCGGTGGCCCCCGCCGTGAGGGCGGTGGTGGCGAGGAACGATCTGCGGTCGAGGGGACGGCCCGACCCGGTCAAGCCATGACGATCTCTGGACATGGGATGGATTTATAGGGCTGTCTCCGGGAGGTGTCCATACCTTACACGAAAGCCCGGGTGGCCCTGCGGGGTCATGGGATGAATTGGGGACCTTTGGCGACCTTCGTGGTGCTAGAAGGACGCCAGCAGCCCGTCGAGGGCGGCCTGCTGGTGGTCCGGCCTCGCGGTGTGCGGTACGAGCAGCGCGTTGACCTGGAAACCGGCCAGCGCCGCGAGCAGCGCGTCGGCGCTCCGCTCGTCCGGCGCCGCGCCCCGGATCTCGCCGGCCGCCCTGGCCTCGGCCAGGCAGCCCGTCATCCGCTGTCGCCACCGGTCCACGGCGGTGACGTGGACGGCCGCCATCCGCGGGTCGTGCAGGGCACGGCCCCAGAACGCGACGACGACCCGGGCCTCCAGCAGCCGTGTCTCGTCCAGCGGCATGATCTCGTGGCACAGCCGGCGCAGCGCCACGAGCCCGGTGGCGTCACCGATGGCCCGCTCGGCACGCACGTCGGTGCTCTCGACGGCGTACTGGAAGGCCGCCAGCAGGATGTCGTCCTTGCCGCGGAAGTACGGGGCGAGGGCCCCGTTGGCGTACCCCGCCTCGGCGGCGAGATCGCGCATCGTGACCGCGTCGAGCCCCTTGCGGGCGATCAGCGCCCACACCGCCGCGACGATCTCACGACGGCGCGCGTCATGGTCGACGATCTTCGGCATGAGCCCGCCGACTCCCTTCCTCCGACGGGACCGGCGCCCGCCTGTGCCGCTTCACCATGCCATGGCGGTCATCGCCGCGACCATGAGGACCGCCGCCGCGTCCTGCCGCCGCGCCAACGGGCCGTGTTCGCCGCGTAGTTGAGAGAACATCACGGTGCCCGCCCGCGTCGCCGCCCAGCAACCGGTCACGAGCAGCGCGAGCCCGCCGCCTCCGGTACCGGCACCGGTTCCGTGGTGCGGCACGGCCGTCCCCCACGGCAGGGCGGCCGCCGTCAGGAGCGCCATCGCCGCGAGGTCGACCGTCTCGGCGGCTCTGCCGCGCCCCGGGCACCCCGCGCACAGCCGCCACACGGCGGCCGCCGCGACGACGGCGGTACCGGCTAGCGGCGCCCCGCCCGACCGTCCGCCCGGCAGGACCATCACCGCCATCACCGCCGCGACGACCGCGTGCGGTCCCCAGCCGCGCACCGGCCCCGGCAGATGACCGGCCAGGCAGACCACCGCCGCCGCCAGACCGGCCACCGCCAGCAGGTCATGCATCGCAGCAGCCGTGGGAGACGGCCGCGGCCGGCGGGACGTCCAGCGTCGGGTTGCGGTCGAAGAAGCCGGTCGGGGTGAGCTTGAAGCCCGTGTGGTCGACGGGCATGATCGGCCAGTCCTCCGGGCGGGGTGCGTGCGTGAGACCGAAGGTGTGCCACACGACGAGCGACCGCCCGTCGAGGGAACGGTCCGCGGCCGTGTAGGCGGGCAGGCCCGCGCCGCCGGGATGCTGGTTGACGAAGTCGCCGGCGGGGTAGCGCTCGGCGGGATCGTAGGCGGTGACCCACAGATGCCGGGTGGCGAAGGCGGCGCGGGCGGCGATGGACGAGCCCGGGTCAGCGAGCAGGGTCGGCCTGCCCTCCGGGTGGAGGGTGTACCCGACGGGCGCGCCGAGGGAGTTGAGCGACTCGGGGTTCGAGATGTGCCAGACCCGGCCGACGGCGAGGTCGGCGTCCCGCTGGGCCTCCGACTCGGTGCGCAGCGGTGTGCGCCAGAGGGTGAACGCGTTGCCGCGGGGGTTGCCCGGCCCCATCGGCACCCGTACGGCATCGACCTCCTCCACCCGGTTCCGGGGGCCGTCGACGGCCATGTCCAGGCGGGCGCAGAACAGGTGCTGGTGGTACGGGGCTCCGAGCCCCGGGGCGACCTCGGAGGCGTACGGGTAGCCGGGGCCCGGGTAAGCGGAGGGGAAGACGATGCCGGTGGCCTTCGCCTCGAACTCGATGGCGCCGTCGAGGTAGAGGTACCAGTAGAAGCCGTAGTCGTAGTTGCCGATGGTGGTGAAGAAGGAGAGCACCATCCGGCGCTGGCGGCGGGTCTCGGCGCGGCCGGTCCACAGGTCGGTGTGCTTCCAGAGGATGCCGTGGTCCTCCTCGTGCAGACAGATCGCGTTGCGCAGGGTGCGGGGCGCGCCCGCGTCGTCGGCGATGACGGCGTCCAGGTAGGTGATGTCGCCCAGGCAGTCACAGCCCAGTTCGAGGGCGTTCGCCATGCGGCCGATCAGGAACTCGCCGGTGTCGAAGTAGTTCTGCCAGGAGCGCACCGGCGACGGGTCGGCGTAGGGGACGACCATCTCGGCGATCGACGCGCGGTGGATGACGGGACGGTCGCGCCCCTTGTCGCGGTCGTGGAACGCGATCTGGTGGAGGACCAGGCCCTCACGGGCGTCGAAGCCGATCCGCAGGGACCAGTTCTCCCATTCCAGGAGGTTGCCGTCGAGGGTGAAGCTCGGTCCTTCGGGCTGGGTGATCTCGATGGGCTTCTGGCTGGTGCGGCGGCCGGTGACGGCCGGGTCGCCGAAGTCGACGGACACATCGGGCAGCGGCACCGGGTCGAGGTCGATGATCCGGTCGACGGTCCTGTTCAGCACGTCGACGTAGACGACGAGACCGTCGACGGGGCATCCCCAGGCGTAGTCCTCCGGCTGCTTCTGGACGAAGGCGAGGCCGCGCAGGACACGGCGTCCGGCCTCGTCGGGGTACTCGTCCGCGTACACCCCCGCGGAGAGCGGGGCGACCCGCACCAGCGCCCCGTCGAGGCCGCGCCGGGCGAGCGCCGCCCGCCAACCCTCGTCGGCGGCCACGATCTCCTCGATCAGATCGAACTCCTCCTCCAGGATGGGGAGTTGCCCGTCCTTGACGGCGTCGAGCGTGCGATCGGAGTCGATCGTGCGGCGGGTCAGCGAGAGCACGACGTCATGCGCGGGCGCCCCCGCCGTGTCGTGCAGCATGACCCGCACCCGTCGGTCGACGGGGTCGCCGGCGGCATGCGCCATCAGGAGGTCCTTCTCCGGCTCCTCCAGGCCGAGGTACGCGAAGCGGCTGGTGCCGGCCAGCAGTCCGGCCTCGGCGAGGATCGCGCGGGCCGCGGTGATCTCACTCGGGGTGAGCGGTGCGAGGGGGTGCGGGGCAGGGGAGGTCATCGCGTTCCTTCCGGGGGAGGCCGCCGTTTTTTCAACGTGCGTAGATGAAAAACGTGCGGCCCGTGTCCCGTCCAGAGCCCGGCAGGGGCTTTCCCTCCCGGAGCGCCGTGCTCAGCCGAGCCCGTGCACGGAACGCCCCCTCGTGGTGCACGCAACGGCGGAACGAGGGCGACGCGGCGCCGTCAACCGCCCTGGGGCACGGGCGGCACCGGTGCCGGACCCCGTCCGGCCCGCCGCCGGTAGTCCCGCGGGGTCTCGCCGTAGACCGCCTTGAAGACGCGGGCGAAGTGACGGCCGTCGAGGAGCCCCCAGCGGGCGGCGATGGCAGCCACCGGCTGGTCCCGGGTCGCCGGGTCGGCGAGGTCCCGGGCGCACCGCTCCAGCCGCCGGGCGCGGATCCAGCCGGCGACCGTCGTCTCCTCCTCCGCGAACAGCTTGAAGAGATAGCGCCGCGAGATGCCGTGCGCCCCGGCGATCACATCCGGTGTGAGGTCGGGGTCGGCGAGACGGCGTTCGATGTAGTCGCGGATGCGCAGCATGGTCGCCAGATGGGGCGCCACCGGCGCCGCACGGTTGAGCCGCTCGCACAGCAGCGCCGTGACCAGGGACACCGCTCCGTCCGCCAGCCGCGACACCTCGGGCCCCGCACAGTGCGCGCTCTGCTCGGTCAGCGACCGCAGGAACGGCGCCACGACCGCGCCCACCCCCTGGTCCGGAGCCATCCGCCGGCCCGTCACCGCACGCAGGGTCTCCGGCCGCAGCGGGATCAGCGGGCGCGGCACCAGCACCAGCACCGTGCTGAAGGGGCTCTCGTACGTGAAGCCGTACGCGCGCGAGGTGTCGCACAGCGCCAGGTCACCCGGTGTCAGCCGGCTCCGCACGCCGTCCTGCTCGATCACCACGGAGCCCGAGACCTGGAGGGCCAGCTTGTAGAAGTCCTCCTCGTGCCGCGCGGCCGACGACTCCGTACGCCGCACCCGCAGCGGTCCCGCGCTCAGCGAACTCAGCCGCAGCGCGCCGACCCGGCCGGTGGCGGCCGTGCCGTGGAAGACATCGGTGGCCGTCCGCGTGGTGTCCAGCGGCGCGACCATCAGACGGGCCATCTCCTCGACCCAGAAGTCGAACCGCTCGTCCGGGGAGACCTGCTCGGTCGTCACGACGGTTCGCATGGACGCGCTCCATCCGGTCGTTGCTGCTCCGCCACCGTATCGTCAACTCCCCTTGACCGGAAGATCGTTCCCGTCCGCCGGGGCGGGCCGGAGCGGAGCGCTGTCCGCACCTCCTCGGTTCCGCTCCGTGCATGCAGTGGCGAAAGCGCGTGCACGGCCGCGCACCCTCCCCGGGCCCGGAAGGCAGGACAGTGTCCCCCATCACATCCGGACGGCGGTCACCAGGATCCGACACGGTCCCGGCGCAAGCGCGACCGCCCCTCGGCCCGACGCCCCCTCCGCGTGCGGCGTCCCCCGTCCGGGTCCCGCGCCGTGTTCCCCCGCCGGCGCGCTCCGTACTGATCAAGGAGTCCCTTTGTCCCAGCAGTCACGCGATCCGGGACACCGCACGCACCTACGCCGTGGTGCGGTCGGTGTGGCCGGCATCCTCTTCTTCGTCCTGTCCGCGCAGGCCCCCCTGACCGGCATCGTGGGCACCCTGCCGGTGCCGCTCGGCCTCGGCAACGGCGGCGGGGCGCCCGCCGCGTACCTCGTCGTCGGCGCCGTCATCGCCGTCTTCGCCGTCGGGTTCATCACCATGAGCCGGCACGTCACGGACGCGGGAGCCTTCTACACCTATGTGACACGCGGGCTGGGCGGGACCGTCGGAGTCGGCGCCTCCCAGACCGCCCTGCTCTGCTACGGCGCCACCCAGGCGGGCATGTACGGCCTGTACGGCGTCGTCGTCAAGGGCCTGGCCGTGCGGTACCTCTCCGTCGACCTGCCCTGGTGGGTCTGGGCGGTGGCGACGACGGCCCTCGTGCAGATCCTGGGCTCGCTCAACATCGAACTCGGCGCCAAGCTGCTGGCGTTCCTCGTCGTCGCCGAGAGCTCGCTGCTCGTGGCGTTCGCGATCCACGAGTTCGTCACCGGCGGGGGCCCTCAGGGGCTGAACCTCACCGGCAGCTTCGCGCCGTCCGCGTTCCTCGCCGGGGCGCCGGGCGTGGCCCTGACCTTCGCCATCGCCTCGATGATCGGCTTCGAATCCGCGGCCATCTACGCGGAGGAGGCCAGGAACCCCACCCGCACCGTGCCGAGGGCCACCTACCTCTCCGTCGTCGTCATCTCGGTGTTCTTCAGCTTCGTCTCCTGGATGGTCGTCAGCCACCACGGCGCGGACAGGGTGCAGGACGTGGCACGCGCCGCCCTGCGCGACGGCGACGCCACCTCGGTGGTCCTGGCGCCCGTGACCGACACCCTCGGCCCGTGGGCCACCGACACCATGGCCGTCCTGCTCGCCTCCTCGCTCCTCGCGGGCATCCTCGCGTTCCACAACGCCATCAACCGCTACCTCCACTCGCTCGGCTCCACCGGCGTCCTGCCCGCCCGGCTGTCCCACACCAACCGGCACGGGGCGCCCCACATCGCCGGACTGACGCAGACCGTTCTCGCCCTCTGCATGGTCGTGCCGTTCGCCGTGGCCGGCGCCGACCCGGTGGTCACCCTGCTCACCTGGGGCGGGGGAGTGGCGGTGCTGTCGCTGCTGGTGCTGTACATCCTCACCTCGCTCTCCATCGTGGCCTTCTTCCGGCGGACCCGCCTGGACACCCGCCCCTGGCACACGCTGATCGCGCCGAGCGTCTCCGTCCTGCTGCTGCTCGGCGTCATGGTCATGACCATCGCCAACTTCCCCACCCTGATCAGCGCCTCCGGCGGCACCGCCCTGCTCCTGGAGCTGGGTGTCCTGCTGGTGTTCGTCGGCGGGCTCGTCCTGGGCGCCGTACGGGGCGGCCGTCTCGGCGGCGGGCGCCGGACGGACGGCCGGGAGACGGAGCCGGCGCCGCCCGAGGTGCCCTCCTCCCTCTGACGCTCCCGCATACGAAAGGGGCGGTCTCCAGGAGACCGCCCCTTCTCGCCGTGCCGCGCCGCTCACTCCACCGTGCCCGAACCGCCCTTCCCGGCAACGGAGTTCGGCTCGATGCCGACGGCGCCGACGGTCTCCCGCCAGGCCTCCAGCCCGGCCTGGAACGCGACGATGCCGGCCTCCGGCAGGGCGATCTCGATCGCCTCCAGGATCTCCCGCGGGGTGACCCCGAGGTCGAGGGCCACCCGGATGTGGCTCTGGATGTGATGCCGGTCCGCGCGCATCACGGTCAGGCTGAGGATGAACAGCAGTTCCTTGGTGCGGCGGTCCAGACCGCGGGGCGCCAGATAGGCCGCCCGGACCAGCTCGTTCGCCGCCCGCAGGACATCGAGGTCGTACCGGGCCATGACCTTGTGGTAGTCGAGGACGTACCCGCGGTCGCGGGCCATGGCGTCGACGTACTCCTGAGCGGCCGCGGAGGGGGCCGGATCGGCGGTCATGCCCGGCCTCCCTCGGACGGGCACACATGGACGTGCTCGGTGGCGGGGACGAGGAGCCGGTTGGTCTGCCGGACGAGCAGCTCCCGCACCCGGCCGCGGAACGACGCGAACTCGTCGTCCTCCGCCAGCGCGGCGCGCCTCTTGGCGCGGTCCTCCAGGCTCTCGAAACCCCAGAGGTAGACCAGCGTGTTGAGGTCGCCGACCTCGGTGGTCCAGCAGCCGAGGAGGTTGCCGAGGATCCGCACCTGGGGCCCTCGGCCGAACTCCTCCCACAGCCGCACGTAGTGCGCCGCCGCGCCCGGCTTGAGCAGGTAGTCGCGCTGTTCGACGATCACGACGCCTCCCCCTCCGGGACGGGCAGCGAGCGCCAGGCGTCCTTGGACTCCACGGCCCGCGACGGCGCGACCAGCCGCTCGAACGCGTCGCTCACCGCCCCGAGGTCGCGGGGCGTGGCCAGGGCCGCGAGATACCGGTCCGGCCTGACCACGGCGACACCGCCCTCGTGCGCGGCGAACCAGTCCCGCAGGGTGCCGTCGACGTCCTCCACTGTCACCGAGCCCGTCGCCGAGGTGCGCCGCTCGGTACGGGACCGGCCCGAGCGGGACTCGACGACCGTGAGGTACCGCGTGCCGATCCGGTCCCAGAAGGCACGGCTGTCGGGATCCAGATGGACGAGCGGATCGGTGCCGTAGCCGATGAGGGCGAACCACTCCCCGAGGGTCTCGTCCAGCGGTACGACCCGCCCGTCGGCGGTCTCCACCCTCGGCTGGACGAACATCCGGCCCACCGGGGAGTTCCGCCGCCCCGGCCGCCGGCCGCGCAGCATGATGCCCTCCGTGTACCGGGGGACGGGCTTGAACCTCATGTGCACCAGCCAGCTGCGCACCGGCGGCGCCACGGTGAGGCCCCGCACCAGCGTGTCGCGTGCCCGGGCCACCGTGGTGTTCGTCGGGGCGAGGAACCGGCCGATGGCGTCGGACAGCTTCACCATCGCGCGGGCGTGCTCGCGCCGCTCGGTGTCATAGGTGGCGAGGATCCGCGGATGGGCGCGACCGCTGACGACGGCGGCCAGCTTCCACGCGACGTTGGTCGCGTCCCGGATGCCGGTGTTCATGCCCTGCCCCGCCCACGGCGGCATGAGGTGGGCGGCGTCGCCCACCAGGCAGACCCGGCCGTCCACGAACCGGTCGGCCACCCGCGAGTGATGCGTGTACACGCGCGCCCGGATGATGTGGAGCGCCGTGGGATCGGGCACGTGCCCGGACAGCAGCTCGTGCACCTTCTCGGGCCGCAGCATGGCCTCGGCGTCCTCGCCGGGGAACAGCATGAACTCCCAGCGGCGGTAGTTGTACGGCAGGTCCAGACAGACGTACGGGCGCTTCGGGTCGCCGTGCAGCCCCGTGTACGGGGCGTCGAGCGGATCGTTGTCGCACTCGATGACCACCCACTTGCGCGGGTGGGTGTCCCCGCTCAACGGGATTCCCAGCTGCTCGCGCACAGTACTGCGGCCGCCGTCGGCGGCGACCACGTAGTCGGCGTGCACCAGCACGCGCTGCCCGTCGGGCCCGACGACGTGCAGCCGGGCCTCGGTGCCGTCCTGCTCCAGACGCACCAGCTCATGACCCAGCAGGGACCGCACGTGCGGATAGCGGGTGAGGCCCTCGCGCAGGGTGCGTTCGGCGAGCTGCTGCATGAAGATGTTCCGCCGGGGCCAGCCGAACTCCTTGGTGTCCGGCCGGATGTCGGCCAGGCAGTGGCCGTTCGCGGCGAACATCTTCATCGGCACGTTCTGGATCATGTCGGCGAGCATCTCGTCGGCGAGCCCGACGCCCTGGAAGCTGCGCAGGCACTCGTCGTCCATGCCGACCGCGCGCGGATAGTCGACGATCTCCTCGCTGCGGTCGATCAGCAGGGCGCGCACCCCGTAGAGGCCCAGGTAGTTGGCGACCGTCACACCGACGGGTCCGGCGCCGACGACGGCCACCTGGGCGCGGTGCACGACGGGTTCGGTCATCGGACGGCCTCCGCGCTCCTGAGGAAACGGGTGAAGTGGTGGTGGAAGGGCTCCGGGGCGTCGTCGTGCACGTAATGGCCCGCGCCCGGGACGTCCACCAGCCGGATCCGCGGGTTGCGCAGCGTCATCGCCACCGCCGTGGCGGCGGGGAGGAAGTCGGACTCCCCGCCGCGGACGACCAGGGTCGGGCAGCGCAGTGCCTCGACGTACGGCCACAGGTCGACCTGGCGGGCCGGATCCGGGTCGAGGCGGGCCGCCGCGATGCCCGCCAGGTCGAACTTCCAGCGCCAGCGCCCCTGTTCGTCCGGCCCGAGGGTGTGCCGCAGCCTGGAGTCGAGGGCCTCGTCGGAGATGTGCGGCCGGATGCTCCGCCAGTACCGGCGGGCCGCCTCCCGGTCGGGGAAGTCCCGCGGGGTCTCGGCCACTTCCCTTCTGATGCGCTCGGCGCCCGCACCGGACAGCGAGGAGCCGGGCCCGATGTCCTCGACGACCGCCGCGCGCACCCGCTCGGGGTGGCGCGCCGCGTAGACGTACGTGGTGGCGCCGCCCATGGAGTGGCCGAGCAGCACGAATCCGTCCAGGCCGAGGCGGTCGGTGAACTGCTCCAGATCGGAGACGTAGGACTCCGTGTGGTACGCGCCGTTCGGGTCCCAGTCGCTGTCGCCCCGCCCGCGCGCGTCGAGGGCCAGGACGCGGTACCGGTCCTTCAGCCGCCCGGCCAGCGGCTCGAACGTCCGGGCGTAGCTGCGCAGTCCGTGCAGCATGACGATCGCGGGCCGGTCCTCGTCGCCCCACTCCACGTAGTGGGCGCGCAGCCCGTTGAGGGTGAGGAACCGGTCCCGCCCGCCGAAGGTGGTGTCGGCGGCCACCTCAGCGCAGCCCGTCCTGGCCCTGGACCTCGTCGGCGCCGATACCGCCCAGCCGGGCGTGCAGCCGGCCGCGGGTGGCGAACGCGAACACGACGACGACCTCGTCCGGGTTCGGGGCGTCGGAGAAGCTCACCGTGATGGTGTCGTAGTGCGAGCGGACGTACAGCGCGTCCTTGTGGGCCAGCGGAACGTCGAGGACCGTACCGGGCCCGCCCCGCTTGCCCGTCGACGGCACCCACGCCTTCCCGCCGCCGACCGCCTCGCGCACCGGGTCCGCGAAGACCGCGGTGAGGAAGGCGTTGCCGTGCTCGTACTCGCCGGCCGTGCCCACCAGGCACGCCTTCCCGTAGCTCTGGATCGCGAGGCCGCCGGCCGCCTCCAGGGCGCGCCGGCCGAACTCCTCACCCAGCTTCGGCGAATCGGCCACGATGCCGCCGAGGTCCTGGCTGAACCGCCCGGCGTAGGGGTTGTGGACCGCCGCCGCGATCACGATCTTGCGGACGGGGTCGCCGTCCGCGAGGACACCGGTCTCGTTGGCGAGGGTGTCCTCGGTCTGGGTGAACCACTTACGGATGTGGTACCCGGCGAAGTTGGGCTGGGGCATGGGTCTTTCCTCCGGGTCGGTCAGGGGTGAGGGGGTGAGTGAGGGACGGCGGGGTGAGTGAGGGACGGCGGGGTCAGCCGCGGAGCGGTTCGATCTCCACCGGTTCGCTGGGGGCGCCGTACAGGCCGAGGACGCGCTTGCCCTCCTCGTCGTCGGTGACCGTCTCGTGGAAGAACTCGAAGCGGTTGCCGTCCGGGTCGGTGAAGTAGAGACCGAAGCCGATCTTGTGATCGGTGGTCTTCACCACGGGCACGTCCTTGGCGAGGAGCATCCCGTACAGCCGCCGCCACTCGTCGAGGTCGCCCTCCACCTCCAGCCCGTAGTGCTGGAGGCCGACGCCTCCGGCGACGGCTCCCTCCTCGGCGCGGATCAGGGCGATGTCGTGGTGCTTGCGACCGAAGGACAGGAACACCCACTGCGGGCCGCGCGCGGTCACCTCCATGCCGAGGACGTCCTCGTACCACGCGGCCGAGGCCTCCGGGTCGCGGACGAACAGCGACAGATGGGTCCGCCGCACCCGCGGCCGTACGACGTCCCGCGGGCCGGCGGGGATCGGCGTGGGCTCCTCGTGCGGGGCGAGTACACGCTCGTCGGGCTCCATGCTCAGTGTCCTTCCGTGGTGGGCGCTACGGCGGGGGTCCAGGTCACATCGGTGATCTCGCTGAACTCGCGCCACTCCTTGCGCCAGCTGCGCCCGGCGTCCGTGGAGCGCAGGAGATGGCCGTACTTCGTGCCCGCGAAGACCAGCTGCGGGTCGGCGGGGTGGGTGCCGAAGGCCCAGACGGTCGAGTTGGCGGGCGTGTCGAGGACGGTGTCCTGCCAGCTGCGTCCCAGGTCCTCGGAGCGCAGGATCCGGGTGGTGGTGCCGGGGGTGCCGTCGCCGATGCCGAGCAGCAGGTCGTCGGTGCCGGGGAGTTGCTTGACCAGCCGGGTGTAGTAGATGCCGAAGGTCTCGCGGGAGTCGGTGCGGGTCCAGGTGGCCCCGTCGTCGTGGCTCACGAACAGCGCGTTGACGACCGCGACGACGATCGTCTTCGGCGGGCCTTCGAGGACGACGACGCAGTGCACGTCCGAGTTGGTCACCCCCTGGGGCAGGGAGGCCGGGGTGCCGTCGATCCGCTCCCAGGTGTCGCCCCGGTCACCGCTGCGCCACAGGCCGCCCTCCTCGACGCCGAACCACATGTTCTTCGGCTCATGGCGGTCGACTACGCAGGTCAGGATGCGGGGACGGTTGACGCCCGCGCAGAACTCCGGTATCTCGGGCGGCAGTTGCTCCCAGCTCTCGCCGCCGTCCGTGGTGCGGAACATTGCGGCCCGCGAGGGGGCGCCGGTGCCGACGAGCATCGTGTCCGGGTGGGTGGGGTCGATCGCCAGCGACCAGATGGTCCGGTCGTTCATCGGGGAGTCGACCCGGTGCCAGGTGACCCCGGCGTCACCGCTGCGCACGAGTCCCGCGTCGGCGCCGGCGAAGACGACCTCGGGCTGTTCGGGGTGGACGGCCAGGCAGCGGACGACGGCGTCGAACTCCAGGGCCTGCCCGAGGCCCAGACGGGACCAGGTGGCGCCGTCGTCGGAGGAGCGCAGGACGCCCTGGCCCGCGGTGGCGACCAGGATGGTGCCTTCCATGTGTGGGTTCCTTTCGGAGCTGCGGAACGAAGGGGGTGGGAG
>NZ_LIRK01000799.1 GCF_001419765.1 Streptomyces torulosus | reverse complement strand
GCACCCGCCCACGCACCCCGCGGCCCCAAGTCGCTGCGCGCCCTCACCCCTCCGTCAGACCGGCCACCAACTCGTCGGCCGCCCGATAGGGGTCCAGCACCCCCTCCACGATCCGCTCCGCGAGAGCGCTGAGGCGGCGGTCTCCATGGAGGTCCCCGATCCGCTCCCGCAGCGCGGTCACCGCGATCGTCTCGACCTCGCGCGCGGCCCGGGCCCGCCGCCGCTCCGCGAGCACCCCGCGCTCCTCCATCCACGCCCGGTGCTTCTCCAGCGCCTCGACGACCTCGTCGACGCCCTCGCTCCGTGCCGCGACCGTCTTGACGATCGGCGGCCGCCAGTCCCCGGGGCCCCGCGTCTCCCCCAGCCCGAGCATGTGGTTCAGCTCGCGCGCGGTCGCGTCGGCGCCGTCGCGGTCGGCCTTGTTGACGACGTAGACGTCACCGATCTCCAGGATCCCGGCCTTGGCCGCCTGGATGCCGTCGCCCATGCCGGGCGCCAGCAGCACCACGGACGTGTCGGCCTGGGAGGCGATCTCCACCTCCGACTGGCCGACACCGACCGTCTCGACCAGCACCACGTCGCAGCCCGCCGCGTCGAGGACGCGGATCGCCTGCGGCGCTGCCCAGGCGAGGCCGCCGAGGTGGCCGCGGGTCGCCATGGAGCGGATGTAGACGCCGGGGTCGGAGGCGTGCTCCGACATCCGGACGCGGTCGCCGAGCAGCGCGCCCCCGGAGAACGGCGAGGACGGGTCCACCGCCAGGACGCCGACCCGCTTGCCGGCCTTCCGGTACGCGGTGACCAGCGCCGACGTGGACGTGGACTTGCCCACGCCGGGCGATCCGGTCAGACCGACGACGTACGCCCCGCCGGTCAGCGGGGCCAGCGCCGCCATCACCTCGCGCAGTTGCGGGGACGCCCCCTCCACCAGGGAGATCAGCCGGGCGACGGCACGCGGCCGCCCTTCCCTGGCCTGGGCCACCAGCGTGGGGACGTCCTGCATCACAGCTCCGTTCCGAACAGCCACGTACACCTGGGAGGGGAAGGCCTCAGGCCTTGGGTACCCGCACGATCAGCGCGTCACCCTGACCGCCGCCGCCGCACAGCGCGGCCGCGCCCACACCGCCGCCGCGCCGCCTCAGCTCCAGCGCGAGGTGGAGGACGAGACGGGCGCCGGACATGCCGATCGGGTGGCCGAGGGCGATGGCACCGCCGTTGACATTCACCTTTTCCGGGGACACCCCGAGGTCCTTCATTGACTGTACGGCGACCGCCGCGAAGGCCTCGTTGATCTCGATGAGGTCGAGGTCCGCCACGTCCAGGCCGTCCTTCTTCAGGGCGTGCTGGATCGCGTTGGACGGCTGCGACTGCAGCGAGTTGTCCGGTCCCGCGACGTTCCCGTGGGCGCCGATCTCGGCGAGCCACTGGAGGCCCAGCTCCTCGGCCTTCTCCTTGCTCATCACGACCACGGCGGCGGCACCGTCGGAGATCTGCGAGGCGGAGCCCGCGGTGATCGTGCCGTCCTTGGCGAAGGCCGGGCGCAGCTTGCCCAGCGACTCCGTGGTGGTCTCGCCCCGGATGCCCTCGTCCTGGCTGAAGACGACCGGCTCGCCCTTGCGCTGCGGGATCTCCACGGGGGTGATCTCCGCGTCGAAGACGCCGTTCTTCTGCGCGGCGGCCGCCCGCTGGTGGGACAGGGCGGAGAACTCGTCCTGCTCCGGGCGGAGGATGCCGAGGCGGGTGTTGTGCTTCTCGGTGGACTCGCCCATGGCGATGCCCTCGAAGGAGTCCGTCAGCCCGTCGTACGCCATCGCGTCGAGCATCTGGATCGCCCCGTACTTGTAGCCCTCACGGGACTTCGGCAGCAGGTGCGGGGCGTTGGTCATGGACTCCTGGCCGCCGGCGACGACCACGTCGAACTCGCCGGCGCGGATCAGCTGGTCGGCGAGCGCGATGGCGTCCAGACCCGACAGACACACCTTGTTGATCGTGAGGGCGGGCACGCTCATCGGGATGCCCGCCTTGACCGCGGCCTGGCGCGCCGGGATCTGCCCTGCCCCGGCCTGGAGCACCTGGCCCATGATCACGTACTGCACCTGGTCGCCACCGATCCCCGCACGGTCGAGGGCGGCCTTGATCGCGAAGCCACCGAGGTCGGCTCCGGAGAAGGACTTCAGCGAACCGAGCAACCGCCCCATGGGCGTACGCGCGCCCGCGACGATCACCGAGGTCCTGCCGTTCGTTCCAGTCATGAGGTGCGATCCCCTTCCAGCCTGTACGGCCGAGGAGTGAACGAGGGTTTACTTCGAATGTACTGAGTGGCACTCCGTGCCGTCACCCGGCGGTGAGTGTGATCGCTGGCACGTTGCGTAACCGCTCGATGCGCGCTGCACTGACACCATGCTGACGCGAATCGACCACATCGGGATCGCCTGTTTCGACCTCGACAAGACCGTCGAGTTCTACCGTGCCACCTACGGCTTCGAGGTGTTCCACTCCGAGGTCAACGAGGAGCAGGGCGTGCGCGAGGCCATGCTCAAGATCAACAGCACGGACGACGGCGGCGCCTCCTACCTGCAGCTCCTGGAGCCGACCCGCGAGGACTCCACCGTCGCCAAGTGGCTGGCGAAGAACGGCGAGGGGGTGCACCACATCGCCTTCGGTACGGCGGATGTGGACGCCGACGCCGCCTCGATCAAGGACAAGGGCGTACGCGTCCTGTACGAGGAGCCGCGACGCGGTTCCATGGGGTCACGGATCACGTTCCTGCACCCGAAGGATTGTCATGGAGTACTGACAGAACTGGTCACTTCGGCGCCAGTTGAGTCACCTGAGCACTGACCCCCGTACATATGGGCCGGTAGGGTTGGGGGCGGCCGTCCCCTTCACCGGGCGACGGCCCGGGTCCTGCCGCCTTCCGACGACGGGACTCATGGGCCGGGGTCCAGGTTTCGGGGGACGAGGGTGAGGGCGGTAGCCCGTGCTCCGCCGTTGATCTGACACCATTCCCCGGGGGCCCCGTTCGCCGGTTGGACGGAGCTCGTTTGCCAGAGGTTGCGACCAGGGGACGGATGGGACCGCGCAGTGCGGGGCTACGAACGCCAGGAGCGAGAGCCGGCGGCTGACGTCGACCACCTCTCTCGGTTCGAGGCCGAGATGGAGCGGCTGAAGACCGAGCGGGAAAAGGCGATCCAGCACGCCGAGGACCTCGGCTACCAGGTCGAGGTGCTGCGCGCCAAGCTGCACGAGGCGCGCCGCACCCTCATGTCCCGGCCCGCCTACGACGGCGCCGACCTCGGGTACCAGGCGGAGCAGATGCTGCGCCAGGCCCAGATGCAGGCCGACCAGCTGCGCGCCGACGCCGAGCGCGAGCTGAGCCAGGCCCGGGCGCAGACCCAGCGGATCCTCCAGGAGCACGCCGAGCAGGCCGCGCGCCTCCAGGCGGAGCTGCACCAGGAGGCGGTCACCCGCCGCCAGCAGCTCGACCAGGAGCTGTCCGAGCGCCGCCAGACCGTCGAGTCCCACGTCAACGAGAACGTGGCGTGGGCCGAGCAGCTGCGGGCCCGCTCCGAGCAGCAGGCCCGCCGGCTCGTCGACGAGTCCCGCGCCGAGGCCGAGCAGGCGCTGGCCGCCGCCCGCGCCGAGGCCGAGCGGCTCATCAACGAGGCCCGCCAGCGCCTCCAGAGCGACTCCGAGGCCGCCCGCTCGGAGGCCGACCAGATCCTGCGCCGCGCCCGCGCCGAGGCCGAGCGGCTGCTGAACGCGGCGTCCACGCAGGCCCAGGAGGCCACCGAGCACGCCGAGCAGCTGCGCTCCTCCTCCGCCACCGAGTCGGACAGCGCCCGCCGCCAGGCCGCCGAGCTGAGCCGGGCCGCCGAGCAGCGCATGGCGGAGGCCGAGACGGCGCTGCGCGAGGCGCGGGCCGAGGCGGAGAAGCTGGTCACCGAGGCCAAGGAGAACGCGGCCAAGGCCCTCTCCACCGCCGAGTCGACCAACGAGCAGCGCACCCGTACGGCCAAGGAGCAGGTCGCCCGGCTGGTCGAGGAGGCCACGAAGGACGCCGAGGCCACCAAGGCGGCCGCCGAGGAAGCCGTCGCGGACGCCAAGGCCGAGGCGGAGAAGCTGCTCGCCGAGGCGGCCGAGAAGGCCCGCTCGCTCACCGCGGAGGAGTCCGCCTCCCAGCTCGCCAAGACGGCGAAGACCGCCGAGGACGTGCTGAACAAGGCGTCCGAGGACGCCCGCAGGACCACCAAGGCCGCCGCCGAGGAGGCCGACCGGATCCGCAAGGAGGCCGAGGCCGAGGCGGACCGGCTGCGGGCCGAGGCGCACGACCTCGCCGAGGAGCTCAAGGGCGCGGCGAAGGACGACACCAAGGAGTACCGCGCCAAGACCGTCGAGCTGCAGGAGGAGGCGCGCCGGCTGCGCGGCGAGGCCGAGCAGCTTCGGGCCGACGCGGTCGCGGAGGGCGAGCGGATCCGGTCCGAGGCCCGCCGTGAGGCCGTCCAGCAGATCGAGGAGGCGGCCAAGACCGCCGAGGAGCTGCTCGCCAAGGCGAAGGCGGACGCGGACGAGCTGCGGCAGACGGCCACCGCGGACAGCGAGAAGGTCCGCACCGAGGCCATCGAGCGCGCCTCGGCGCTGCGCCGCCAGGCCGAGGAGACGCTGGAGCGCACCCGCAAGGAGGCCGAGCGGCACCGCGCCGAGGCCGAGGAGCAGTCCGAGGAGCTGAAGGCCGACGCCGAGCGCGCCGTCCGTGAGCTGCGCGAGGAGGCCGAGCGGGGCATCGCGACCCGTGAGGCGGAGGCCGCCGAGGGGCTGGCCCGGTTGCACACGGACGCCGAGCAGCGGCTCACCTCCGCCGAGGAGGCGCTCACCGACGCCCGCGCCGAGGCCGAGCGGATCCGCCGCGAGGCCGCCGAGGAGGCCGACCGGCTGCGCACCGAGGCCGCCGAGCGCATCCGTACGCTCCAGGCGCAGGCCGAGGCCGAGGCCGAGCGGCTGCGGGACGAGGCCGCATCGGACGCGTCCGCGTCGCGGGCCGAGGGCGAGGCCGTCGCCGTACGTCTGCGGTCGGAGGCCGCGGCCGAGGCGGAGCGGCTGAAGTCGGAGGCGCAGGACACCGCGGACCGGGTACGGGCCGAGGCGCAGGCCGCCGCCGAGCGGCTCGCCGCGGAGGCGTCGGAGACGCTGGCCGCCGCGCAGGAGGAGGCCGCCCGGCGCCGCCGCGAGGCCGAGGAACTGCTCGGCGCCGCCCGCCAGGAGGCGGACCAGGAGCGTCGGCGGGCCCGCGAGCAGAGCGAGGAGCTGCTGGCCTCGGCGCGCAAGCGCGTGGAGGAGGCCGAGACCGAGGCCGTACGGCTGGTCGAGGAGGCCGAGCGGCGGGCCACGGAGATGGTGTCGGCCGCCGAGCAGCACGCCCAGCAGGTGCGGGACTCCGTCGCCGGGCTGCACGAGCAGGCCCAGGAGGAGATCGCCGGGCTGCGCAACGCGGCGGAGCACGCGGCGGACCGTACGCGCCGGGAGGCCGAGGAGGAGGCGGACCGGGTCCGCGCCGACGCCTACGCGGAGCGGGAGCGGGCCACCGACGACGCCAACCGGGTGCGCCGTGAGGCCCGTGAGGAGACGGACGCGGCGAAGTCGCTCGCGGAGCGCACGGTCGCGGAGGCGATCGCCGAGGCGGAGCGGGTCCGTTCGGAGGCGTCCGAGCACGCCCAGCGGGTCCGTACGGAGGCCTCGGACACCATCGCGCGAGCCGACCAGGACGCCACGCGTACCCGTGCCGAGGCCCGTGAGGACGCCAACCGCATCCGGTCGGACGCGGCGACGCAGGCCGACACCCTCATCACCGAGGTGACCGCCGAGGCGGAGCGGCTGACGCGGGAGACCAACGAGGAGGCCGAGCGGGTCCGGGCGGAGTCCGTCGCCCAGGCCGAGCAGCTGATCTCCGAGGCGACCGACGACGCGGAGCGGCTGCGGGCCGAGGCCGCCGAGACGGTCGGTTCCGCGCGGCAGCACGCCGAGCGTGTCCGGCACGAGGCCGAGCGGGTCAGGTCCGAGGCGGAGGCGGAGGCCGAGCGGCTCACGTCGGCCGCCCGCGAGGAGGCCGACCGCACGCTCGACGAGGCCCGCAAGGACGCCAACAAGCGGCGCTCGGAGGCCGCCGAGCAGGTCGACACGCTCATCACGGAGACCGCGGCGGAGGCCGACAAGCTGCTCGCGGAGGCGCAGAAGCAGGCGCTGAAGACCACCGCGGACGCCGAGGCGCAGGCCGACTCCATGGTGGGCGCGGCCCGCACGGAGGCCGACCGGCTGATCTCCACGGCGACCGTGGAGGGCAACACCACGGTGGAGAGGGCCCGCCAGGACGCCGACGAGCTGCTCGTCGGCGCGCGCCGGGACGCGACCGCCATAAGGGAGCGGGCGGAGGAACTGCGCGAGCGGATCACCTCGGAGATCGAGGCGCTGCACGAGCGGGCCCGCCGTGAGTCGGCCGAGACGATGAAATCCGCCGGCGACCGTTGCGACGCGCTGATCAAGGCCGCCGAGGAGCAGTTGGAGAAGGCTCAGGCGAAGGCCAAGGAGCTCGTTTCCGAGGCGAACTCCGAGGCGGGCAAGGTGCGTATCGCCGCCGTGAAGAAGGCCGAGGGTCTTCTGAAGGAGGCGGAGCAGAAGAAGTCCACGCTCATCCGTGAGGCCGAGGAACTGAAGGCCGAGGCGATCCGCGAGGCCCGCCGTACGGTCGAGGAGGGCAAGCGGGAACTCGAGGTGCTTGTCCGGCGCCGCGAGGACATCAATGCGGAGATCTCCCGTGTCCAGGACGTGCTGGAGGCGTTGGAGTCTTTTGAGGCCCCGTCGGGCGGCAAGGACGGTGGAGTCAAGGCGGGTGCCGCGGCGGGTGCTACCCGATCGGGTGGCAAGCCGTCAGACGGCTAGCGGAGTCGGGCTGTTGCGGGTATGGTCCCGCGCCGCCCGGCCCACCAGACACCCATTTGTGTTCTTCCTGTGCTTGCCAGGGCCTTGATGCAAAGTTTCTGGCAAGTATTCCGATGGTCGGCCACTCAAAAGGGGTGTCATTCTCCAGATCAAACGTGCATCCGCTCGATGACACGCCGCTTCGCCCCCTAGGATTCCCCTATCACCTCACCGGTCTCATTCGACAGGAACCCCATGAGCGACACTTCCCCCTACGGCTTCGAGCTTGTGCGGCGTGGATACGACCGCGCTCAGGTGGACGAACGTATCTCCAAGCTCGTCTCCGACCGTGACTCCGCTCTCGCCCGCATCACCGCCCTCGAGAAGCGCATCGAGGAGCTCCACCTCGAGACGCAGAACGCCCAGGCCGCGGTCACCGACGCCGAGCCGTCCTACGCCGGTCTCGGCGCCCGCGTCGAGAAGATCCTCCGCCTCGCCGAGGAGGAGGCGAAGGACCTGCGGGAGGAGGCCCGTCGCGCTTCGGAGCAGCACCGGGAGCTCGCCGAGTCGGCGGCCCAGCAGGTGCGCAACGACGCCGAGTCGTTCGCCGCGGACCGCAAGGCCAAGGCGGAGGACGAGGGTGTCCGGATCGTCGAGAAGGCCAAGAGCGACGCCTCGCAGCTGCGCCAGGAGGCGCAGAAGGACGCGCAGTCCAAGCGCGAGGAGGCGGACGCCCTCTTCGAGGAGACCCGCGCCAAGGCCGCGCAGGCCGCCGCCGACTTCGAGACGAACCTCGCCAAGCGGCGTGAGCAGTCCGAGCGTGACCTGGCCTCGCGGCAGCAGAAGGCCGAGAAGCGCCTCGCGGAGATCGAGCACCGCGCGGAGCAGCTCCGTCTGGAGGCGGAGAAGCTGCGCACCGACGCCGAGCGCCGCGCCCGCCAGACAGTGGAGACCGCGCAGCGTCAGGCCGAGGACATCGTCGCGGACGCGAACGCCAAGGCCGACCGGATCCGTTCGGAATCCGAGCGCGAGCTGGCGGCGCTCACCAACCGCCGCGACTCCATCAACGCCCAGCTGACGAACGTGCGCGAGATGCTGGCGACGCTCACGGGTGCGGCCGTCGCCGCGGCGGGCACGCCGGCGACCGACGACGAGCCGATCTCCCGGGGTGTTCCGGCGCAGCAGACCCGGTAACACCGCTGTGTGACGGCGTCGGCCGTGGGTTCTTGAGGGCTCGCATCCCCTTCGGGGGTGCGAGCCCTTCGGTGTGCGGGGGTGTCGGGCGCGGGGTGCCCCGGTGGCAGGTGCAAGCGTCCGGTGGCGGGTGCAAGCGTCCGGTGGCAGGTGCCCCGGGCCCGTTCTAGCGTGGCCGCATGATCGAGCTCGAGGGGCTGACCAAGCGGTACGGGGAGAAGGTGGCCGTCAACAACCTCTCCTTCGCGGTCAGGCCCGGCATGGTGACGGGCTTTCTCGGGCCGAACGGCGCGGGGAAGTCGACGACGATGCGGATGATCCTCGGACTCGACCGGCCGACCGCGGGGGACGTACGGATCGACGGCACGCACTACGACCGGCTCAAGGACCCGCTGACGTACATCGGCGCGCTGCTCGACGCCAAGGCCGTGCACGGCGGGCGGAGCGCGTTCAACCATCTGCTGTGCCTCGCGCAGAGCAACGGGATCCCCCGGGCGCGGGTGCACGAGGTGCTGGACACAGTGGGGCTCACCCCGGTCGCCCGGAAGAAGGCGAAGGGCTTCTCCCTCGGCATGGGGCAGCGGCTCGGCATCGCGGGCGCCCTCCTCGGCGACCCGCGGATCCTGATGTTCGACGAGCCGGTCAACGGACTCGACCCCGAGGGCATCCACTGGATCCGCACCCTGATGAAGTCGCTGGCCGCCCAGGGCCGGACGGTGTTCGTGTCATCCCACCTGATGAGCGAGATGGCCCTGACCGCCGACCACCTGGTCGTGATCGGGCAGGGGCGGCTGCTCGCCGACACCTCCATGGCCGACTTCATCCAGCGGAACTCACGCGCGTACGTGCGCGTCCGCACCCCGCAGCCCGAGCAGTTGTCCGATGTGCTGGCGGCGGCCGGGATCACCGTCGTGCGGACGGGTGACGGCGCGTTCGAGGTGGACGGCGGCAAGGCCGAGCACATCGGGGAGCTGGCGGCCCGGCACCAGGTCGTCCTGCACGAGCTGAGCCCGCAGCAGGCCTCGCTGGAGGAGGCGTTCATGCGGCTGACGGCCGAGTCGGTGGAGTACCACGCCCACTCCGGGACCGGGGACGCTCCCGCGGCCCGGGCGTGGGGCGAGGACTGGACGGGAGAGGGCTGAGCATGGCCGCCGCACAGGTCGTACGGTCGGAGTGGACCAAGATCCGGTCGGTGGCGTCCACGGTGTGGACACTGTCCCTCGCGGTGGTCGTCACCGTCGCGCTCGGCATCCTCATCTCGCTGCTGTCCCGGCACGAGTTCGACAACCTGAGCCGTGCGGAGCGGCTCTCCTTCGATCCGACGTTCGTGAGCTTCGCGGGGATGAGCCTCGGCCAGCTGGCGATGATCGTGTTCGGGGTGCTGGTGGTGTCGAACGAGTACAGCACCGGGATGATCCGCACCTCTCTCGCGGCGGTGCCGCAGCGGGGCACCTTCCTCTTCAGCAAACTGGCGGTGGCGACCGCACTCGCGTTCGGAGTGGGACTCGCGACCAGCTTTGTGACGTTCTTCCTCGGACAGGCGATGCTCGGGGAGCACCGGGCCGCCCTCGGTGATCCGGGCGTGCTGCGCGCGGTCGTCGGCGGCGGGCTCTACATGACGCTGATCGCGGTGTTCTCCATGGGGGTCGCGGCGATGCTCCGCGGCCCAATGCTGTCGCTCGGCATCCTGATGCCGTTCTTCTTCCTGATCTCCAACATCCTGGGCAACGTCGGCGCCACCGAGAAGGTCGGCCGCTATCTGCCCGACCAGGCCGGCAGCAGCATCATGCGCGTGGTCACCCCGGTGGACGACGACACCCCGTACGGGCCTTGGGGCGGCCTCGGGATCATGGCGCTGTGGGTGCTGGCGGCGCTGCTCGGCGGGTTCCTGTCGCTGAAGAAGCGCGACGCGTGACCGAGGTCTGACCAGGCGATACGTACATGCCAAGTCGGCGACCCCGTGACCTGCGCGGTTTTACTTACTCTTGAGCGGAACCGTCAAGGCCCGGATAAGCTCCTAACCCTTACGGGGGCGTGCGCCCCGACGTCCTGAGACGAGACGTCCTGAACCGTTCGATGGGTGCGGAGCATGATCGAGGCAGTCGGCCTGACTAAGCGCTATGGCGCGAAGACAGCCGTGTACAACCTTTCCTTCCAGGTGCGGCCGGGGGCCGTCACCGGCTTCCTGGGGCCCAACGGCTCCGGCAAGTCGACGACGATGCGCATGATCCTCGGCCTGGACAACCCCACCTCCGGGCAGGTGACGATCGGCGGCTACCCGTACCGCAAGCTGCCGAACGCCGCCCGCCAGGTCGGTGCCCTGCTCGACGCCAAGGCGGTGCACGGCGGCCGGTCCGCCCGCAGCCACCTGCTGTCCCTGGCCCAGCTGTCGGGCATCCCGGCCCGCCGGGTGGACGAGGTGCTCGGCGTGGTCGGCCTCCAGGACGTGGCCAAGAAGCGCTCCAAGGGCTTCTCCCTCGGCATGGGCCAGCGGCTCGGCATCGCCGCCGCCCTGCTCGGCGACCCCCAGGTGCTGCTCTTCGACGAGCCGGTCAACGGCCTCGACCCCGAGGGCATCCTCTGGGTGCGCAACCTGATGAAGGCGCTCGCCGCGGAGGGCCGTACGGTCTTCGTGTCCTCGCACCTGATGAGCGAGATGGCCCTGACCGCCGACCACCTGATCGTGATCGGGCGCGGCCAGCTGCTCTCCGACATGAGCGTCAAGGACTTCATCTCGGCGAACTCCGCCGACTTCGCGCGGGTCCGGACCCCGGACACCGAGCCGCAGCTGCGCGAGAAGCTGACGTCCGCGCTGACCGGGGCGGGCGGCCAGGTGCTGCCCGAGCAGGACGGCGCGCTGCGGGTCATGGGTCTGCCGCTGCCCCGCATCAGCGACCTCGCGCACGACGTCGACGTACGACTGTGGGAACTGTCCCCGCACCAGGCGTCGCTGGAGGAGGCGTACATGCGGATGACGCAGGGCGCCGTCGACTACCGCTCGACGATCGACCAGAAGGCCGGGCTCCAGCAGCCGCTGCCGCCCGGCGCGCAGCCGCCGATGCCGGTTCCGGGCCAGGGCCAGCCCGGCTGGTACGCGCCGCCGGCGCCGCCGCAACAGGGCGGCCAGCAGTTCGCGCCGCCGCAGGGCCAGCCGCCGGCCGGCCCGTACGGGGCTCCGGCGCCCGGCGCCGCGCCCGCTCCGGCTCCGGGCGCGCCGCAGCCGAACCCGTACGCCCAGGCCGCGCCCCAGGCCCCGGTCCAGCCGGTCGCCACGCCCGCCGCCCCTGCCGCGCCGGCCGCCGCGCCCGCGCCCGCCGCCGATCTGACCAAGTCCGAGGACGCCCGATGAGCACGCCCCAGCCGCAACTCGCCCCGCAGCAGCCGGCCGCCGCCCCCTGGCAGGGCGCGCCGGGCACGTCGTACACCTCGCCGATCCCGGTGGTGCGCACGCACCTCGGGCACGCGATCGTCTCCGAGTGGACGAAGATCAAGTCCGTGCGCTCGACGATGTGGACCCTGGGTGTCTTCGTCTTCCTCCTGCTCGGCCTCGGTCTGCTGTTCGCCGTCATCGCCGCGTCCGCGGACATGAACCTGGAGGGCGAGTCCCCCCTCGGGCTCGGCCTGTTCGGTGTGATGCTCGGCAGCGTCTGCCTCATCACGCTCGGCGTGCTGACCACCGCCTCCGAGTACGGCACCGGCATGATCCGGACCACGCTGACCGCGTGCCCGAGCCGCAGCCGGGTGCTGGCCGCCAAGGCGATCGTGTTCTTCGCGCTCGCCTTCACGATCACCCTGGTGACCACCTCGCTCGTCGCCTTCCTCCAGGTGGCGATCCTGGAGGGCAGCAACGCGGCGGACCCGAGCGGCGAGCAGTGGCTCAAGGCGACCGTCGGCGTGAGTCTGTTCCTCGCGCTGTTCGGCCTGCTGTCGCTGCTCATCGGCTCGCTGATCCGTCACTCGGCGGGCGCGATCACCATCATGCTGGGTGTGTTCCTCGCGCCGCTCGTCATCGCGATCTTCATGTTCGCGGAGTCGCTGCGGGACGTGCAGGAGTTCCTGCTCAACTACTCGATCCCGAGCCAGCTCGGCGTCTTCTACGGTGCCGAACTCGGCGCCTCCGCCCCGTCCGGCTGGGACCCGCTGTGGATCATGCTGGGCCTGGTGGCCGCCGCGTTCGCCGGCGCGTTCGCCGTGTTGGAGAAGCGGGACGTGTAACCGCCGGGCGGGCGCCCGGAGTCGGCGCTCAGAACCTCGGTGCGTTACGGGACCGCTGCACCCGCGTGGTGCGGCGGTCCTTAGCGTTCCAGCAGGCCTTGTGCCAGTGGCGCCGTTCGTCGACGCCCGAGTGCTCGGGCCAGGCGACGACGTGCGGGACCCCGGAGGGGATCATCTGGTCGCAGCCGGGGCACCGGTAGGTCTTGCCCGCCGTGCTCGCGCCCGCCACATGGCGCACGCTCCACTCCTCGCCCTGCCAGGGCTCACTGGACTGCCAGCCGCCGTACCGGTCCGCACGGTCCTCGTCGGCGCTCCGAGCCGACGGACCCGACCGGCCATCGCCCTTGGGACGGTTGCGACGCGGGGACACGGGACACCTCACGGGGCTATACAGGGAGCAGGGTTGGTGTCCAGCCTACGCGGGCCCGGTGGGGGTAGGCGTACGGCACCAATCACCTCAGAACGCCCTCCGCTCGCAGCATTCTGCAGACAATCGGCAAATCTCGCCGCCAGGCCGTGTCTTCGGCACGTGTCAGAGGGTTATGCCGGGTGGGGGAGCTCCCGAGTCGGAGCCGAGGAAGCAGGAAGTGCGATGCGTGTAGGAACATTTGTACTGGGAGCCCAGTTCCCCGGCCAGGGACAGGGAGAGGCTCTCCACCGGGCGGTACGGACCGCGGACGTGGCCGAGGAGGCGGGGCTGGACTCGGTCTGGCTGGCCGAGCACCACTTCGTGCCGTACGGGACGTGCCCGTCGGCGATCACCCTCGCCGCGCTACTGCTGGGGCGCACCCGGCGGATCCGCGTCGGCACGGCGGTCAGCGTGCTGCCCACCGTCCATCCCGTGGCCCTGGGCGAGCAGGCCGCCCTGCTGCACGTGACGTCCGGGGGACGCTTCTCGCTGGGTGTCGGACGCGGCGGGCCCTGGGTGGACCTGGAGGTCTTCGGCGCCGGACTGCACGCGTACGAGAAAGGGTTCCCGGAATCACTCGACCTGCTGCTGCGCTGGCTGCGGGAACCCTCGGTCTCCGCCGCGGGGGAACGATTCAGCTTCCGTGAGGTCCCCGTCGTGCCGAGGCCCTCGGAGGACCTGGACGAGACGCCCGGCCCCGAGGTCGTGGTCGCCTGCACCTCACCGGCGAGCGTACGACTGGCGGCCGAGCAGGGGCTCTCGATGCTCCTCGGGATGCACGTCGGGGACGAGGAGAAGGCGGAGATGGTGGCGATGTGGCGCAGCTGCGCCCGGGCCGCGGGCCGGTCACCGGAGGAGATCGCCGGCGCGGCCCATGTGTCGGCCGGCGTCTGCCAGATCGCGGACCGGCGCACCGACGCCGTGGAGGCGCTCACCAAGGCGATGCCGGGCTGGCTGAAGCAGGGCCTGGACGCCCATGTGACCGTCGACGGCCGCGTCCGCACCATGCGGGACCCGGTGGCGTACACCGAACTGCTCTGCGGGCTCCACCCGGTGGGGACGCCGCGACTGTGCGTGGACCGGCTCTCGGCGACGAGCGAGCGCACGGGCATCTCCCGCTTCGCCCTGCTCGTCGAGGGCTCCGGCGACCTGGTGGCGACGGAGGAGAACGTACGGCGACTCGGTGCCGAGGTGCTGCCTCACCTCGGCTGAGCCGTTCCGTGCCGTGCGGTGCCGTTTCGTGCAGTGCCGTGCGGTGTGGTGCGGTGTCGTGCCATGTCGTGCGGTGCCATGTCGTGCGGTGCCATGTCGTGCCGGGTAGCTTGCCGCCCCGCTCTACTGACGCACCTCCCCCGGTTGGAGCGGCAAGCCGTGCTGCCTCATCGCCTCAGCAGTCCCGGAGTTCCGGGGACTGGTTGAGGAGTTGGCCCCGGATCGAGGTGAAGCGGGCGAGCCTGTCGTCCACGGACGGGTCCTGCGGGAACACCGCCACCCGGTGGCAGTTCTGGAAGGCCAGCCGTACACCGAAGTGCCGCTGCAGGGCGCCGCGAATCGCGTCGCTGGCGAGCGCGCGCAGCAGCTGCCCGCGCGCCTGCTCGTCCGGCGGGGGCGTCTGGTTGTCGGCGAACTCTCCGCCTTCGACCTTCAGCTGGACCACCAGGGAGCTGATCATCTCCCACGCGTAGGGCAGGGAGGTCCGGACGCAGTCGACGAAGGCGGCTTCGTCGACCTCGCCTCGCTCGGCCTGTTCGAGTAGGGCCGGTGAGACGTCGAGCGACATGGGTACTCCTCTCGCACCCCCACTACAAAAGGGGTTGACGGACAGGGCCGGGGTTCGCGTTACCGAACACGCAGAGTGCATGGTTCGCGACCTCCCGTTTCTACGGTAAGCAACCGAACGTGACCGCACCAGGAGATTGCGCGCACCGACCCCACCCGAGACGCTCACAATCAGCCAATGCCGAACAGGAGTTGACAGCGGCACATGCCACGGGACGCCGGCGGCCCCTGCGCGGGCGCGGGGTCGTGTGACGGAGGGCGACGGGGGCCGGACAGGCTGGGGCGGAGGCGGGGTCGTCATGGCGGTCGAATCGCGCGCACCCACCGCCGTCGAGTAGCGTTGCCGACCATGCGTCTCGTCATTGCCCGCTGCTCCGTCGACTACGCGGGCCGGCTCACCGCCCACCTCCCCTCGGCCCCCCGTCTGATCCTGGTGAAGGCGGACGGCAGCGTCTCGATCCACGCGGACGACCGGGCCTACAAGCCCCTCAACTGGATGTCGCCGCCGTGCACCTTGAAGGAGGACGCGGGGGACCCGGACGGCACGCCTGCCGTCTGGACCGTCATCAACAAGGCGGGCGAGAAGCTCATCATCACCATGGAGGAGGTCCTCCACGACTCCTCGCACGAGTTGGGTGTCGACCCCGGTCTGATCAAGGACGGGGTGGAGGCGCACCTCCAGGAGCTGCTCGCCGACCGCATCGAGACCCTGGGCGAGGGCTACACCCTCATCCGCCGTGAGTACATGACGGCCATCGGCCCGGTGGACATCCTGTGCCGGGACGCCGCCGGCGCGACCGTCGCGGTGGAGATCAAGCGGCGCGGCGAGATCGACGGTGTCGAGCAACTCACCCGCTACCTGGAGCTGTTGAACCGCGACCCGCATCTGGCGCCGGTCCGCGGTGTCTTCGCCGCGCAGGAGATCAAGCCCCAGGCCCGGGTGCTGGCCACCGACCGGGGCATCGACTGCCAGGTCCTGGACTACGACGCCCTGCGCGGTATCGAGGACGACAAGCTGCGGCTGTTCTGAGCCATTTCACGACGAGGGGCCGGGTCCGCGGAACGGACCCGGCCCTTTCTCCGTGATTTGTTCTCCGTGACCTGGTGGTCGGAACGTCAGGCGGGGGCGCCGCCGGGTGTCTCGGGACCGCTCTCCGAGGCGCTCGCCGAGACGCTGTTGGACGGCGCGGTGCCGCCCGTGGTCCCGGCGGTCGTCCCGCCGTCGGCCCCGCCCGTCGTTCCGTCGGTGGTCGTCCCGCCGTCCGTGGTGCCCCCGGTGGTGCCGCCGTCCGCACCGCCCGTGGTGTCGCCGGTGGTGCCGCCGTCCGTACCACCGGTGGTTCCACCCGTGGTGGTCCCGCCGTCCGTCGTACCGCCGTCCGTACCGCCGGTGGTCCCGCCCGTGGTGGTCCCGCCGTCGGACGTACCGCCGTCCGCACCGCCCGTGTCGCCGCCGGTCGTCCCTCCGTTGCTCCCGCCGGTCGTCCCGCCGTCGGAGCCGCTGCCGGACCCGCCCGAGGAGCCGCCCCCGCTCGTGCCGCCGTCCGACGAACCGGACGACTCGGAGGGCGACGGCTTGCCGTCCTTCGACGGCTTCGCCGACTCGCTGGGCGTCGGGTCGTCAGCCGTGCCGTACGTCCCGTCCGGGCCGGGATCGCTCGGCTCGGGGAGCACTCCGGGGCCGTCGTCGCCCTCGCCCTGCTTGGCGCGGTCGGCGCCGAGGCCGCCGTCGTCGGCGCCCTCACTGGCGGAGGGGTTGACGCCGATCCGCTCGGCCGGGGTGTTGTTCTTGTCGGAGGTCGCGCCGAGGGTCACCACGGTGCCGAGCACGGCGGCGAGCAGGGCGCCCGCCCCCGCGGCCACCAGGTTGCGCCGGGCGCCGCCGACGAAGCTCTTGAGCACACCACCCTTGTGGGCGGGCGAGCCGCCACCCGTGCGCTGGACGAGGGTGGACTCCCCCGTCGACAGGGTCGGGCCGGCGGCCGTGCCGAAGGCGGCCGGGACGTATCCGGAGGGCACTCCGCCGGGCGGTGCGGCCGACTCCTCGTGCCGGGCGTCGGGCACCTCCTCCCCCGCCGCCGTGCGCCCGCCGGGCGGGGTCGCCCCGGAGCGGTCGGCGACCAGGGCGAGGGCCCTGCGGCCGGCGACGGTGCCGCGCTTGTCGGCGAGGATGCCGCGCAGCCCGATGGACGCCTCCAGCTCGGCGCGGGCCTCGTCGAGCCGGCCGCGGCACAGTGCGAGGACACCGAGCTCGTGGTGGAAGTACGCCTGCTCGCCGGCCTCCTCGGCGAGGCGGGCCGCCTCGACGCCCGCCCGGAGCGCCCGCTCCCAGGCGTTCCAGTGCAGGCCCGCGGCGAACGCGGGCGCCGCCTGCCGGGCGAGCCGCACGGCGACGCTTCCCTCCTCGTCCTCGGAGGGCGAGGTGAGCGGCACGAGGGCGGTGAGCGCGGCGAGCAGGGCGTCCGCCTCGGCGGAGACCCGCTCGGGGGTGACCGACGGGTGCCCGGCCCACCAGGCGTAGTGCTGGGCGGCGGTACGGGCCCTGTCCTCGGCTCCGTCGCCGTATCCGGCGGCCTCCAGCTGGGTCCGCACGCCCGCCGCGAGCCGGTAGCGGGCGCCGACCGGGGTGACCAGGGCGCACGCGACCAGTTCGCCGAGGGCGGCGTCGGCGTGGGTGTCGCCCACGAGAGCGGGCAGATGCGCCTGGTGCGGGACCTCGCCGCCGAGGACGACCGCGAACCGCAGGGTCTCGCGCGCCGACGCGCTCAGCCGGGAGGCGAGCAGCGCGGCGGGCGCGGCGCCCTCGGCGAGCGAGGGCAGCGGTACGTCGTGCCCGTCCTCGGCCGACTCGAAGGGCATGTCGGCCGGCGGCGCCTCCTGGAAGACCCCGAACTCGTCGACGGCGTCCTCGCCGGCCCGCTGCCGGTCCCGTTGCCGGAGCAACGCCCCGGCCTGGGCGAACCGCAGCGGCAGCCCCTCGGACTCGAACCAGAGGTCGCCCGCCCAGTTCGACTCGTCCTCGGTGAGGTCGCGTCCGACGGCGCGCTCCAGCAGCTCCTGGCTGCCCGCCCGGTCGAAGCCGCCGAGGACGATCTCCTCCAAGGGCGCGTCGGACGACGGCAGGGGCGTGTCGGGGGTGGCCGCGATCAGGAAGGCGCACTCGGGGGTCGCGTCGAGCAGGTCGTCCAGCTCGGCGCCGCCGAACTCCAGGTCGTCCAGGACCACGACCGCGCCGATCTCCCGCACGAGCGCGAGGAACTGCTCACGGCCGGGCCGGTGCGCGGGCGCGCTGTGCACGGTCGCGAACAGGGCGTGGAGCAGGTCGTCCGCGGTGCGCCGGAATCCGGAGAGCCGGACGACACCGTCGGGCGCGAGGTCGGCGCAGTCCCCGGCGACGGCGTCGAGGAGCGTGGTGCGGCCCGAGCCGGGGGCGCCGGTGAGACGGACGGAGCGGCCGCGCGCGAGCAGCCGTACCAGCCGTCCCCGCTCGTCGTCCCGCTGGAGCAGGGGCAGCTTGGGCAGGGCGGGGCCCGGAGGCACCGAGGGCCGGGCGGCGCGGTCGATCTCGGCGCGCTCGGCCGGGGCGTGCTTCTCGGGTCGGGCGGGCAGCTCGCCCGGCGGGCAGTTCTCTATCTCACTGCCGTCCACGGGGTTGACGGTGAGCAGGAAGTCGCCCGAGACCAGCTGGACGGTGCGGGCGAGCGCCGGGGCATGCCGGTCGAAGTCCTGGGACAGCGCCTCGCGGGGCGGGCGCCTGCCGGGTGCCTGTGCGTCGTCGTGGCCGTGCTCGTCGGATGCCCGGTTAGTCGGGTCCATAGGTTCTAGCCCCCCAAAAGCGTCTCGTGTGCTGGAGCCCCTCCCGGCCTTGCCGCACACCGCGCTGTCGCTTCTGGTCCGGAACCCGCTCGAGGGTTGCTGGCAGCGGGCAGCCGAACCCTAAACCTTCGCACAGTATCTCCGACAGTCCGGGGTACCGCGCCGCCCGAGACATCACAGTCTCGTGAGAATTGGGCGTGTGGTGCGTTTCGCCCCCATAGTCCGCACGGCCCCCGGGAGCAGGCATGACGACCGAGTGTCCCGTGTACACGCAGCCATACGTACGAAGCCGTACGTCTGTTCACACCCGGGGCAGTGACTCCAGGCCGATGCCGCCCTCGATCGCCAGGATGCGGTGCAGTCGCGTGGCCACCAGCAGCCGCTGCATCTGCGGCGGTACACCGCGCAGCACCAGCCGCCTTCCGCACCGTCCCGCCCGCCGGTGGGCTCCCATGATCACGCCGAGTCCGGTGGCGTCCCAGGAGTCCAGCTCTGACAGGTCGAGCACCAGGTCGCCGGCTCCGTCGTCGACGGCCGAGTGCAGGACCGTACGGGCGTCCGCCGCGCTGCGTACGTCGAGGCGGCCCCCGACGACCAGCTCGGCGTGGTCGCCCCTGATGTACATAAGCGCTCCCGTGAGTGCGTCTCGTACTCCGTGATCTGGGTGATGCAACGTCTGACGGCGTTTGACACCGTCAGGTTGCCGTCTGTGAGCGAACCGATACCGAATTCACCTCAAGGGGTGATGCCCTGGAGGCTCGTGCGTTCACCTGGGCGGCAAGTACCGCGCGTGACGCGCATGTCGGCGTCAGTGCTTGTAGAAGCCCTGCCCGCTCTTGCGGCCGATGTCACCGGCGTCCACCATCCGGCGCATCAGCTCCGGCGGGGCGAACTTCTCGTCCTGGGACTCGGTGTAGATGTTGCTGGTGGCGTGGAGCAGGATGTCGACGCCCGTCAGGTCGGCGGTGGCCAGCGGTCCCATCGCGTGGCCGAAGCCCAGCTTGCAGGCGAGGTCGATGTCCTCGGCGGTGGCGACGCCCGACTCGTACAGCTTCGCGGCCTCGACGACCAGCGCGGAGATCAGACGGGTCGTCACGAAGCCGGCGACGTCGCGGTTGACGACGATGCAGGTCTTGCCGACGGACTCGGCGAACTCCCGGGCGGTGGCGAGCGTCTCGTCGCTCGTCTTGTAGCCGCGGACCAGTTCGCAGAGCTGCATCATCGGGACGGGCGAGAAGAAGTGGGTGCCGACGACGCGCTCCGGGCGCTCCGTCACGGCCGCGATCTTGGTGATCGGGATGGCGGAGGTGTTGGAGGCGAGCACGGCGTCCTCGCGGACGACCTTGTCGAGCGTCCGGAAGATCTCGTGCTTCACTTCGAGCTTCTCGAAGACGGCCTCGACGACGATGTCCGCGTCGGCCGCCGCATCGAGGTCGGTGGTGGCGGTGATCCGCCCCAGCGCCGCCTCGGCGTCCTCGGCCGTCAACTTGCCCTTGCCGACGAACCTGTCGTACGAGGCGGTGATGCCGCCGATGCCACGGTCCAGCGCCTCGTCGGTGACGTCGCGCAGGACGACGTCCCAGCCCGCCTGCGCGGACACCTGGGCGATACCGGACCCCATGAGTCCGGCTCCGATGACGGCGAGCTTCCGTGCCACTGTGCGACTCCCCTGGTACGCGCTGTTGATGTATTGCCTCTCGGGCGGACACTAGCGGTCGTGAGGGGCTGTGTGACCGCTTAGTAATGCGAGTCACGTCTCAATGGACGGACATCACACCGGCAGCGCTCACGCGGAGGGGCGGACGGCGTAGTTGAGCACCGTGTCGCTCAACAGGCCCTCCATGTCGTCCAGGAGGAGAAGCACCTCTCGGGAGACTTCGTCCGGATTGTGCCCGGCGAGCATGCGACGGCCGATGACGGCCATCGTCGTCTGGTGGACCCAGTTGATCTGACCGGCGATCAGGGTCGGCGCGGAGTCGTCGGCCGGTGCGCCGGTCTCCTCACGGAGGACCTTCTCCAGGTTGTCCTGGATCTCCTGCTGGATGCTCCACAGCCTCGAGCGCAGCGCGGGCGCCTCGTGGATGACGCTCATGAAGCGGTCGTACCCCAGCATCAGGCCGACGTGCGGCGAGACGGCCTCGACCTCGGCGCGCAGCTCCCGCAGGACGGCCGCGACGGCCGACTCGCCCGGGCCGCGGCCGCGCACCCAGCGGCCGAGGCGCTCGACGATGCCCGCGCTGCGGTCGAAGAAGAGGTCCTCCTTGGAGGGGAAGTAGTTGTAGACGGTGTTCACCGAGACGTCGGCCGCGTCGGCCACGTCCGCCATCGTCACCGTCACGAAGCCGTGCTCCAGGAACAGGCCGGTGGCGATGTCCGAGATCCGCTGCCGCGTCTCGCGCTTCTTGCGCTCCCTGAGCCCCTCCGCCATGACCCCATCCTAGGCACCCTCTTGATCATTGGAGTCTCTGAAAAGTTGGGGCCATTGCAAAATTTAAGGGACTCTGTTTTTCTGGGGCCATGCCCATCATCAGTACGGCCGGTCTGGCCCGTACCTTCCAGACGAAGCGCGGCCCCGTGGAGGCCGTGCGCGGAATCGACCTCACCGTCCGCTCCGGCGAGATCCTCGGCTTCCTCGGCCCGAACGGCGCCGGGAAGACCACCACCCTGCGGATGCTCACGACCCTGCTGCCCCCGACCGGCGGCGCGGCCACGGTCGCGGGCCACGACCTGGTGGACGACCCGGCCGGGGTCCGCCGGGCCTGCGGCTATGTGGCGCAGTCGGGCGGGGTGGACCCGCAGATCACCGTGCGGGAGGAACTCGTCACCCAGGGGCGGCTCTACCGACTGACGAAGGAACAGGCCGTACGTCGGGCCGAGGAGTTGGCCCAGGACCTCGACCTGACGGAGCTGCTCGACCGCAAGTGCGCCGCGCTCTCCGGCGGCCAACGCCGCCGTCTCGACATCGCCATGGCGCTCACCCATCGACCGCGGGTGCTGTTCCTCGACGAACCGACGACGGGACTCGACCCCGGCAGCCGCGCCGACCTGTGGGACCTGGTGCGCAGGCTGCGCGACGAGCACGGCACCACGGTCTTCCTGACGACCCATTACCTCGACGAGGCGGACGCCCTCTCCGACCGGCTCGTCGTGGTCGACGACGGGCGGATCGTGGCCGACGGCACCCCGAGCGCGCTCAAGCTCCGCTACGCCGGGTCGATCGACGCCTCGCTCCAGGACGCCTTCCTCGCCATCACCGGCCGCGGTCCCGCCCCGGCCGACTCCGCACCCGTAGCCGTATAGGACTCCCCGATGCTTCTGCACGACACGGCGCTGGTCTTCGGGCGTTACGCGCGCCAGACCCTGCGCTCCCGTTTCGCGATGCTGTTCGGCGTGCTCATGCCGCTGCTGTACCTGCTCTTCTTCGGCCCGCTGCTCACCGGCCTCCCGCTCGGCTCGCGCGGCAGTTCCTGGCAGGTGCTCGTGCCGGGACTGCTGCTCCAGCTCAGCCTCTTCGGGGCCTCCTTCTCCGGCTTCATGATCATCCTGGAGAAGCAGTCCGGCGTGGTCGAACGGATGCGGGTCACCCCGGTGAGCCGACTGGCGCTGCTGCTGGGCCGGGTACTGCGGGACGCGGCGGTCTTCGTGTTCCAGGCGGTGCTGCTCGTCATCGCGGCCCTGTTCATGGGGTTGCGCGCTCCACTCGCCGGCATCCTCCTCGGCTTCGTCTTCGTGGCCCTGCTGACGGTCTCGCTCGCCTCGCTGTCGTACGCGCTCGCCATGAAGGCCCGCTCACAGCACGAGTTCGGTCCCGCGGTGAACGCCCTGACGATGCCGTCGATGCTCCTGTCGGGCCTGATGCTGCCGATGTCCCTGGCCCCCGGCTGGCTCGACCTCCTGTCGCGCTTCGTCCCGTTCCGCTATCTGGTGGACGCGATGCGGGACGCCTACGTCGGCCTCTACACGACCTCGTCCATGCTGTACGGCGTCCTCGCCGCGGTCGGTCTCACGACACTGGCCGTGACGGTGGGCACACGGGTCTTCCGGACGGCCGGGGCGTAACTACGCTGGCCACATGGTCAATCTGACGCGCATCTACACCAGGACCGGCGACAAGGGCACCACCAACCTCGGGGACATGAGCCGGGTGCCCAAGACCGACCTGCGGATCTCGGCGTACGCGGACGCCAACGAGGCGAACGCGGCGATCGGGACGGCGATCGCACTGGGCGGGCTGGACGGGGAGATCGTGGAGGTCCTCACCCGCGTGCAGAACGACCTCTTCGACGTCGGCGCCGACCTGTCCACGCCCGTGGTCGAGAACCCGCAGTTCCCGCCCCTGCGCGTGGAGCAGTTCTACGTCGACAAGCTGGAGGCCGACTGCGACCGCTTCAACGAGCGACTGGAGAAGCTGCGCTCGTTCATCCTGCCGGGCGGCACCCCCGGCGCGGCCCTCCTCCACCAGGCCTGCACGGTCGCCCGCCGCGCCGAACGCTCGACCTGGGCCGCCATGGAGGCCCACGGCGACACCATGAACCCCCTCACGGCGACCTACCTCAACCGGCTCTCCGACCTGCTGTTCATCCTGGCCAGGGCCGCCAACCAGGAAGTCGGGGACGTCCTGTGGGTACCGGGCGGCGAACGCTGAGCGCCTGACACCCCCGGAGCGGCGGGAAGGGGTCCTGCGGGAGTCCCGCACAGCACCCCCAGGGGCGCGGGGACCCGTGCGAACAACCGCGCGTACGGCCTCGCGCCCTCCGCCACCGCACCCCCTACCGCACCCCCGCCCGCTCCTTCTCCTCCGCGGTCTCCCTCTCGCCCTCCGGGGCCTTCTTCGGCCAGATCGTGTAGGCGAGGGCGACCAGCCCGTGGATCCCGGCCGCGCGGAGCGCCGCCCACTGGAACGACCTCAGCGACGC
>NZ_LIRK01000798.1 GCF_001419765.1 Streptomyces torulosus | reverse complement strand
CCGGCCGACCAGGCCCCGTACCTACAGACGCGCCAACCACCCTGCGCAAAAACCACCGCCCCACCCAGCACACTGCGCAACACCAAACACCCAGCTCAGCCCATGTATCCACCGGCGCCGGACCCCCGGCTTCGCGTAGACCACACCCACGGAACAGACCCACCACTCAATACAGGTGAGCAACACCACGCCACAACCAAGATCAATAAGCAGACGCGTCAGCTACGCCACAGCGGTGCGGGGATCTGCTCTACCGTGCGTCCGGTCCCGGGCCTTCAGCAGCCCTGGTACCGGTCACCGCCGCGTGGACGGATGGGAGGAAGACCAGCCGATGAGGCTTGCCGGCGCGCATGGCGCAGTGCGGGGTATCTGGACGGTGGAACTGCGTCCGCGGGCAGGTGGGCCACGTCTCGTCTGCCCTCACTGCACCGCCCACACCCCTTCCCTCAAGGCGTCCTCCGCGCGTGCCGCCGCCCTGACGCATCTGGCCTGCCACGCCCGCGCCGACACGCTGCCGAGTCATCTGCGCACCTGCCAGTGCCGGGAACGCGGCTGCTCCTGGCATTCGCGTCACCGCGGCTGCGGCGGGCCGGTGCTGCTCGTCCTCACCCGTGACCGCAGCGCCGCACCTGGCGCCTGGCCGACACCTGCGCAGCCTGCGCGGCGGCGACCAGCCACACCGCTGTCGTGCCGGACACGCTGCTCGGTCCTCGCAGGCTTCGCCCGGACGACTGCCCGCCAGCTCCCGTACGCGACAACCCCGGCACCGGACGCGACGAGCGGGTGCGGGTACGGGAGATGCTCACCTACCTGGCATCGGCACTCCCCCGCTTCACCTCCCCCGCCGCCCGGCTGCTGGCCCTGCAGTGCGCCCTGCGCACCGACGCCCGCGGCCAGGTGCGGCTCCCGGCAGGCCTACTGCGCGGCATGCGCCTGCAAGGACGCCAGGAACTGTGGCAGGAACTGGCCCAGGACCGGTGGCTGGAGATGCCGGTCCTGAAGTCGGCACCGGTGACGGTGCACCTGCTCGATGCCACAGTCCTGGACCAGGCACCCGGCCGCAGCGCGCGCCGCCGCGCCGCTCACTGGGCGCTTCACTGCGCCCCCTTGGTCCCGCCTGCCGTCGCACCACCCGTGCTGCGGCTCACCGCCCTGGTACTGGCGGCACACCTCTCCGGCCATGGCAGCCACGGCACCGACATGGACGTCCTCGCCCGGCTGTGCGGTCATTCCCCTCACCAGACAGGAGAGATCCTGGACCGGCTGGTGGCTCTGCGCACACTGGCAGCCTGGCACCGCGACCGGGAGACCGACGAAGTGGTCTGGCAACTGCCCATGCAGCACGCGCGTCCTCGGCCTGCCCGTCTGCGAACCCCGTCACCAGATCGCTGAGACCAATTCACAAACATGCTCCAGGAGAACAGCCCGCTCCGGCTATCCGTACTATCTCTACAGCAGGGCACTGTGCACTGGATATCGCTGCCGCCCCGCAGGCACGGCCCGGGAAAGCACACATGTGTGGCAGGTCCTTCAACTCCGGCCTTGAGCCGGGAAAGGTTGTGCGCCCCATGTCCGAGAACGTTTCCGCCACCGAACTGACATCGCAGTACAGCGCGCAAGTGAGTGCCGACCTCGAACGCAACGCCAAGGAGCAACAACGGATCGGCGCAGAAATCGCCGCGCTGCAGGAACAGTTGGCAGCCCATGAGCGTGACCACACGGTCCTGGTCAGCATCCAGCAGGCGATCGGCGCAGCACCGGCTGCTGCCGAGCCTGCGGCCCCGTCGGACAGCACCACGGTGCCCGCTCCCCGCGCCACGAAGAAGACCGCCGGCTCCGGTACAGGCAAGCGGGCGCGGACGAAGAAGGCCGCCCCCGCACCCCGTCGTGGCGCGGCGGAGAAGCCGACCGCCGAGAAGGGCGCCGGCAAGGCGGAATCCGCTAAGACGGCGCAGCCGACGCTGGTCGAGCTGATCCGTAGCCATCTCTCCGAGCAGAGCGAGCCGCGCTCGGCGGCGGAGATCGCCGCAGCCCTCGGCCAGGCTCATCCTGACCGCAGCGTCAAGACGACCGTGGTGCGCACCACCCTTGAAGGGCTGGTGGCCAAAAGCCAGGCGCAGCGCAGCAAGCAGGGCTCGTCCGTCTTCTACACCGCTTCTGCGGTGCCGGAGCAGGCAGCACCGCCGCAGGCCGAGGATCAGCCCGCACCAGCCAGCGCGTGACACCGCCGCGGCACAGCCGTGCCGGCCGCTGTGGCCCCTGTCAGGACGCCGGGCGGTCTACTGCGCGATCGGCATCAACCGAGAGTCCCGGCCTCACCGGCCGGGGCTCTCTTTGTGCCGCCGGTAGCTTCTCCCAAGGACGGGTCGACGGCAGGCCGACCGGCCGTGCCCTGCGGCTCCCGGCTCGCTTGCTGCTGGCCGGACAACGGCGGGAGCCGGCAGGCTCGGACCGTGCGGGCGGTGGGGGCAGCAGCCACCAACTCGGCAAGGTCCGGACCGAACTGGTCAGCCAGACGGCTGGCCGGGCAGCGCGCATCCGCCAGGGACTTGACGGCGCCCGGGCATCGATGCGACCAGCCCCTCGACAGCAACGGCGGTCATCCAGTGTGAGGGGCGGATACCGCGCGGTTCACGCCCCGCCAGGGATGTCTCTCCCGGACCATTTGGGGGTGTCATCTCTCGAGGATTCGCCCGCTCGGCGTGGTCTCGGCCCTCGGCGTTGTAGATCTCCTGCATGGCCTTCGCCGCACCCGGCTGCGCAGACTTCGGCAGAGCGTTCGTAGGCGCTGTCACGTTGGCTGACCGGTGGGATGATCTTCTGGTTGATCGCGCTGGAGGTGGCTGTTCGTGGGGGCCGTGTCGCTGTCGTACAAGGGGCACCGGTACCC
>NZ_LIRK01000797.1 GCF_001419765.1 Streptomyces torulosus | reverse complement strand
CGCTCGGCGGCCGGGACGCGGCGATGGACCAGGCACTGACCGCGCTGTACGGCAAGGGGGACAAGCCGCAGACGGGGAGGGACCGTTCCGCGGGGCTCGGGGCGTCGGCGCCGTCGGTGGCGCGGTGGCTCGGGGACATCCGGACGTACTTCCCCTCCTCCGTCGTCCAGGTCATGCAGCGCGACGCGATCGACCGGCTCGGGCTGTCCACGCTGCTGCTGGAGCCGGAGATGCTGGAGGCTGTGGAGGCCGACGTCCACCTCGTCGGCACCCTGCTCTCCCTCAACAAGGCCATGCCGGAGACGACCAAGGAGACGGCACGGGCCGTCGTGCGGAAGGTCGTCGAGGACCTGGAGAAGCGGCTCGCGACCCGCACCCGGGCCACCCTCACCGGTGCGCTCGACCGCAGCGCCCGTGTCAGCCGGCCGCGCCACCACGACATCGACTGGAACCGCACGATCGCGGCCAACCTGAAGAACTACCTGCCCGAGTACCGCACGGTCGTGCCCGAGCGGCTCATCGGGTACGGGCGGGCCTCGCAGTCGGTGAAGAAGGAGGTCATTCTCTGCATCGACCAGTCGGGGTCGATGGCGGCGTCGGTCGTCTACGCGTCCGTGTTCGGGGCGGTGCTGGCGTCGATGCGGTCCATCAGCACCCGGCTCGTCGTCTTCGACACGGCGGTCGTCGACCTCACCGACCAGCTCGACGACCCGGTCGATGTCCTCTTCGGCACCCAGCTCGGCGGCGGCACGGACATCAACCGGGCGCTCGCGTACTGCCAGTCGCAGATCACCCGGCCCGCGGAGACGGTGGTCGTGCTGATCAGCGACCTCTACGAGGGTGGGATCCGCAACGAGATGCTGAAGCGGGTGGCGGCGATGAAGGCGTCGGGGGTGCAGTTCGTGACGCTGCTGGCGCTCTCCGACGAGGGAGCGCCCGCGTACGACCGGGAGCACGCGGCGGCCCTCTCCGCCCTGGGCGCACCGGCGTTCGCCTGTACGCCCGACCTGTTCCCGGAGGTGATGGCGGCGGCGATCGAGAAGCGGCCGTTGCCGATACCGGACAGTGCCTGAGGGGTTGGGGCGGCTGTGGGGGCGGTTGCCGAGGGCTGATCGCCGCCGCCATCACC
>NZ_LIRK01000796.1 GCF_001419765.1 Streptomyces torulosus | reverse complement strand
TCCCCCACGACCTGGACCGACTGACCGACGACGAGAGAGAGACCTTCATGTACGACCTGCTGGTAGTGGGAGCCGGTCCCTACGGGCTGTCCATCGCGTCCCATGCCGCGGCCGCCGGGCTGACCCTGCGGATCGTCGGACGGCCCATGGCGTCCTGGCGCGACCACATGCCTCGCGGCATGTTCCTGAAGTCGGAGCCATGGGCCTCAAACCTTTCGGACCCGGAGGGGAAGTGGAGCCTGGACGCGTACTGCGCCGAGCAGGGCATGACGGCCAGGCACGGTGAGCCGATCCCCGTCGAGGCGTTCGCCTCGTACGGCCTGTGGTTCGCACGCCACGCCGTACCGCCCGTGGACGAGCGGATGGTGAAGGCGCTGCGCCTGTGCCCCGGTGGCTTCGAGGCGGTCCTGGAGGACGGTGAGGTGCTGTGCGCGAGGACGGTGGTGCTCGCCGTCGGCGTCCTGCCCTTCACCGAAGTACCGTCGGCGCTGTCGTCGTTGACGCCTGCCCATGTGTCGCACAGCAGCGACCACAGTGACCTCGATCGTTTCCGGGGCCGGGACGTCACGGTGGTGGGGGGCGGTCAGGCGGCCCTGGAGACGGCCGCGCTGCTCGCCGAACTCGGGGCGACGGCCCGGGTGCTGGCTCGCGCCCCGCGGCTGAACTGGAACGACCTTCCTCCGTTCCGTGAGCGCTCGCCCTGGCAGTCGGCCCGCTCGCCGCTGAGCGGGCTGGGGTGCGGCTGGCGCAACTGGCTCTACGCCGAGCGGCCGGACTGGTTCCGGCTCCTCCCGGAGGCCAGGCGGACTCACATCGCGAGGACGGCCCTCGGCCCGGCGGGCGCCTGGTGGGTGCGCGACCGGTTCGAGCCGGTCGTCGAGGTGAGGCTGGGGCAGCGGATCACGGCGGCGTACGAGTGGGGCAGCAGCGTACGGCTGGAGCTGACGAGCCGGAGCGGCGAACTGAGCTCTCTGGAGACGGAGCACATCATCGCGGCCACCGGTTTCAGGGCCACCTGCGGCCGGCTGGACCTGCTGGGGGACGACGTACGCCAGGGTCTCAAGGCCATGCGTGACGGTTCGCCCGCGGTCGGGCGGGACTTCGAGTCGTCCGTGGCCGGACTGTTCTTCGCGGGGCTGACGACGGCCTCCGGCTTCGGCCCCGCGATGCGCTTCGTGTACGGGGCGACGTTCACGTCGGAGACCCTGGTACGAGGGGTGGGGCGGCGGCTTCGTTCGGGAACGGCGGGCGACCGGATCCCGGCGCCGGGCGGCGGGGTTCGACTCGCCGGGTCGGGGGTCGTCATCCGGAACTGAGGGCGGACCTCGAGAGGGGGTGCCGGACGCCGGGCGTCCGGCACCCCTGGTGTCACCGGCGGGATGCCGCCCGGCTCCGCCGGTACATGATGGCCCCGCCGCCGATCAGCGCGGCGCTGGCGGCCGAAGCCGCCAGCAGGCCCTCAGCGCCCGTCTCCGCCATGGCCACCGGGGTGACCGGCGGAGTCATCCGCTCGGTCGTGGGCGGCTCGGCCGGCGGAACGACCCGCTCGGTCGTGGGCGGCTTCGCCGGCGGAGTCACCCGCTCGGTCGTGGGCGGGTTGTGGCGCTCCTCGGGAGGAGCCTCGTGCCCCTTCGGGGACTGGCTGTCGTTGACGCACTTGGTGCCGGACACCGGGTTGAACAAACCCGCCCCGCCCACCGGGTTCCCGCACGCGTTGACCGGGATGTCCACGGGCACCTGGATGGTGTTGCCCGAACCGACACCGGGTGAGCCGTGGGCCGCTCCCTGCGCCGAGGCACCGGATGCCTCGTGCGGGCCCGAGCCGTGCGTGTCCCAAGGGGCGTGCTGCTCGTGGTGACCTGGCGCCTCCCAGGGAGCGTGCTCCTTCTCGGGGCCCTGCCCCTTCGAGGGCTCGTGCCCGCCCGAGGGGCTGTGCGCGCCCTTCCCGTCGTCGTGTCCGGAGGCGTCGTGGGACTTGTGCGGCGCGGAGTCCTCGTTGACGCAGGCGTTACCGAAGGCGGGGTTACCGACGCCGATGACGTCGACGGTGTTGCCGCAGAGGTTGATGGGCACGTGCACGGGAGCCTCGACGGTGTTGCCCGACAGGACGCCGGGCGAGCCTTCGGCCACGCCCGTCGCGCCCGAGTCCGCGAGCGCCGAGCTGCTGTACAGGGACAGAATGCCCGTCGCGGCCGCGGCCGCCACCATTCCCTTGCTCAGGGTCTGTCGCACTATCTTGTTGTCTTCCTGCTTGTTCCAAAAAAGGGGGAAGGCCGACCCCGGCACCGTAGGAACGGGCCAAGGCCGGCCGAGACGCAATCAGGCGGCTGCCGGGCTATCTCACTTGTTGATGCACACGTTGCCGCCCGCCGGGTTCAGAGCCCCGACGATGTTGATGCTGTTGCCACACGCATTGATCGGAATGTGGATCGGGACCTGGATCACGTTGCCGGAGAGAAGACCCGGGGATTTGGCGGCGAACCCCTCGGCTTCCGCGTCGGCGACGGCCGGGGTGGCCATTCCGATGGCCATGATCGCGCCGGCGGCGACAGCGGCGCTCTTCTTGAGCTTCACGTGCTTTTCCCTTCTTCGCGGTCATGCACCCATGACGGCCGAAACCGAGCGAGCACAGCTTGAACGGCTCGCGCCATGACCTGCAGGCTGTAAACGAGGAATAGACGAATGAGGAAACCGCAGAACCTGGCGCACCGCGGTTTTCACCCGAATGCCACGCATGAGCCAACCGGACGGATCAACCGGCGGATCTGTCGCCGCCCGGTCGCTCAGGCCCGGTACAGGGACTCGATGACCGCCGCGTACGCCGCCGTGACCGCCTGGCGTCTGATCTTCATGGACGGGGTGAGCAGTCCGTTCTCCTCGGTGAACTCGCCTTCGACCAGCTTGAACTCACGGATCGACTCGGCGCGGGAGACGGCCTGGTTGGCGTAGTCCACGGCCTTCTGGACCTCGGCGCGCATCCGGGGGTCGGTGACGATCTCGGAGAGCGGGGTGTCCGGGGACATCCCGCGCACGTGCAGCCAGTGGCTGACGTCCTCGGGGTCGAGGGTGATCAGGGCGGCGACGAAGGGCCGGTTGTCGCCGACCACGATGCACTGGCCGACCGGCGGGCGGCTGCGGAGGCGGTCCTCCAACACGGCTGGCGAAACGTTCTTGCCGCCGGAGGTGACGAGGATGTCCTTCTTGCGGCCGGTGATGGTGAGGTAGCCGTCGTCGTCGAGGGCGCCCAGGTCGCCGGTGGCGAACCAGCCGTCGGTGAGGGCGGCGTCGGTGGCGACCGGGTCGTTCCAGTAGGTGCCGAAGACGATGCCACCCTTGATGAGGACCTCGCCGTCGTCCGCGATGCGGATCGCGGTGCCGGGGACGGGCTGGCCGACCGTGCCGGGGCGGGGCCCCAGCGGCGGGACGATCGTGGCGGCCGCGGTGGTCTCGGTGAGGCCGTAGCCCTCGTAGATGATGATCCCGGCGGCGTAGAAGAAGAGGTTGAGGTCGCGGTCGAGCGGGGAGCCGCCGCTGATGGCGTAGCGCATTCGGCCGCCCAGCTCGCTCCGGATGCGGCGGTAGACCAGCGTGTCGTACAGGGCCCAGGCGGCGTACAGGCCAGGGGTGGGGCCGGGGCCCCGCTCGAGGAACTTCTCCAGGTAGGCCTTGGCGAAGCGGACGGCGACGCGGTGGGCGCGGTCGAAGGAGGCGCCGCGGCCGATGCGTTCGGCGGTGGCGCGGCCGGTGGCGTGGATCCGCTCGAAGAGGTACGGGACGCCCACGAGGAAGGTGGGGCGGAACTTCTTGAGCGCGGGCCGCAGTTCGTCGGGCTTGATGCTCGGGCAGTGGCCCAGCTCGATCCGGGCCAGCAGGCAGGCGATCTGGATGGTGCGGCCGAGGATGTGGGCGAGGGGCAGGAAGAGGAGGGTGGAGGCGACCTGGCCGGTGATCTCCTTGAAGATCGGGTGGAGCAGCTCGACCGTGTTGGCGGCCTCCGCGTACAGGTTGGCGTGGGTGAGGACGCAGCCCTTGGGGCGACCGGTGGTGCCGGAGGTGTAGCAGATGGTCGCGGCCGTGTCCGGGGTCAGGGCGGCGCGGCGCTTGGCGACCTCGTCCTCGGGGACGCTCCGGCCGAGGTCGGCGAGGACGTCGAGGGCGCCCTCGTCGAACTGCCAGACGTGCGGGGGCCGGGAGTGGCGGGCGGTGGCGGTGGCGACGGCGGCCGCGTTCTCGGGGGTCTCCACGATCACGAAGTGGGAGCCGGAGTCGCGGACGATCCACTCGATCTGTTCCGGTGAGGACGTGGCGTAGATCGGGACGGACTGGCCGCCGGCCGCCCAGACGGCGAAGTCGAGGACGGTCCACTCGTAGCGGGTGCGGGACATGACCGCGACCCGGCCGCCCGGTTCGAGGCCGGCCGCTATCAGGCCCTTGGCGGTGGCGGTGACCTCGCGGGCGAAGTCGGTGGCGGCGACCGGGTGGAACGTGCCGTGGGCGTCGGCGCGGCGCAGGACCACCGCGTCCGGGGCCTCGGTCGCGTTGCGGAAGGGGAGGTCGGCGGTGCTGCCGCCGGTCTGCCGGGGCGCGAGGACGGGGGTGTGCGCCTCACGGACCACGCCCTGTGCGTCCCTGATCACCTCGACCGTGACGCGGTCGGCGAGGTCCGCGCGCTGCTTCGCCTGGTTCAAGTCCTTGCGTACACCCATCACGGCTCCCCGAGGCCGGCGACCGACTTCATTACCGACGAGTCAACTTACCGGTAAGTAAGGATTTTTCAATGGTTCGGACCGACTCCGGGGAACCGTCGGGTTCGCGTGGTAGGTGTGGATCATGCGCCCCCACCGCCTCAGGTCCGTCCTGATATCCGTCTGTGTCACGTCCGCAGTGGCTCTCTCCGGTGCCGTACCGGCCGCCGCAGAGTCCCCCGCCGCTCCCCCTCGTACGGTCGCGGGGGCCCGGTCGCTCACCGTGCTGACCGATCTGTTCGCCGAACGGCTGCTCGTCGCCGACAAGGTCGCGGCGGCCAAGTACGGCACGAGCACGCCGATCGACGATCCGGTGCGGGAGAAGGCGATCCTCGACGACGTGGCCGCGCGGGCGGTCGGGCTCGGCCTCGATCCGGACGCGGTGACCGCGGTGTTCCGGGACCAGATCGAGGCGAACAAGCTGGTGCAGCGGGGCCTGTACGCCCGCTGGGACGCGCACCCGGAGGAGCGGCCGACCGAGCGGCCGGACCTCGTGAAGGAGGTACGGCCCGTCCTCGACCGGATCACCACGCAGGTGCTGACCGCGCTGGTGGACACGGAACCGCTCCGGGCCGGGGCCTCCTGCGAGCCCCGGCTGCGGCTCGCCGCGATCCGCTCGACGTACACCCACCACTTGGACCTGCTCCATGGGGAGGGACTGGTCCGGGCGGTGCCCTCGGTGTGCGGGGAGCGGTCCTAAAGCGTGTTGCAGAAGGCTGTGATCAGGGCATTTCCCTTGTATGCGTGGGGTGTTGAGGGCTGATCCGTTGTGGGTGGAGACGTTCACGGGGCTGCGGATGAAGCAGTTCGAGCGGTTGCTGAAGGTGGTGCGGGAGCGGGGTGGCGACGGGCCGCGCATCGGGCGACCGTGGTGTCTGCCGCTGGCCGACCGGGTGCTGGTGGTGGCGGTCTACTACCGGACGAACCTCACCATGAGGCAGCTCGCGCCGCTGTTCGGGGTCTCGCCAGCCACGGTGTGCAGGGTGATCCAGCGGCTTCGGCCGCTCCTCGCGCTTGAGCCGATCTCACGCCCCGCCGATGCCGCGGACCGGCTGTGGATCGTGGACGGCACACTGGTCCCGGTCCGCGACCGCAAGGTCGGTGCATCGAGCCGCAACTACCGGTTCTCCGCGAACGTGCAGGTCATCATCGATGCCGACACCCGCCTGGTCGTGGCCGCCGCTCGCCCGGCCCCGGGCAACAAAGCCGACGCCCACGTGTGGCGCAACTCTGGTCTGCCGGGCCAGTGCCAGGGCATCACCGTGCTCGGCGACGGCGCCTACATCAACACCGGCCTGGCCGTCCCGCACCGTAAACGACCCGGCCGGGCCCTGTTGGCCGGTGAGGAAGCCGACAATGCGGAACATCGCCGGGTCCGTGCGCGGGTCGAGCATGCGATCGGACGGCTCAAGAACTACAAGATCCTCCGTGAC
>NZ_LIRK01000795.1 GCF_001419765.1 Streptomyces torulosus | reverse complement strand
CTTGATGGTCTGGCCGCGGAGGGGGGAGGCCTCCAGGACCGGGGCCTTCTTCGACGCGGCGGCGGCCGGAGCCGCGGCGGTCGGGGCCGGGGCGGCGGCAGCGGCCTTCGCGGCCTCGGCGGCGGCGATGACGTCCTGCTTGCGGATACGACCGCCGACACCGGTGCCCTTGACGGACGCCAGGTCGACACCGTTCTCCGCGGCCAGACCATCAAGATGCCGCGCATCCGCAAGGTCATCGGCGACAACATGGTCAAGGCGCTGCACGAGCAGGCGCAGCTGTCCTCGGTCGTCGAGGTCGACGTGACCCGTCTGATGAAGCTGCGTGCCAAGGCGAAGGACTCCTTCGCGGCCCGCGAGGGTGTGAAGCTCTCCCCGATGCCGTTCTTCGTGAAGGCGGCGGCCCAGGCGCTGAAGGCCCACCCGGCCATCAACGCCCGGATCAACGAGGCCGAGGGCACCATCACGTACTTCGACACGGAGAACGTCGGCATCGCCGTGGACTCCGAGAAGGGCCTGATGACCCCGGTCATCAAGCACGCGGGCGACCTCAACATCGCCGGCATCGCCAAGGCCACCGCCGACCTGGCAGGCAAGGTCCGGGCCAACAAGATCACTCCGGACGAGCTGTCCGGCGCGACCTTCACCATCTCCAACACCGGCTCGCGCGGCGCGCTCTTCGACACGATCATCGTGCCGCCGAACCAGGTCGCGATCCTCGGCATCGGCGCCACGGTCAAGCGCCCCGCCGTGATCGAGACGGAGGAGGGCACGGTCATCGGCGTCCGCGACATGACCTACCTGACCCTCTCCTACGACCACCGCCTGGTCGACGGCGCCGACGCGGCCCGTTACCTGACGGCGGTCAAGGCGATCCTGGAGGCGGGCGAGTTCGAGGTCGAGCTCGGCCTGTAAGGGTCCACCACCGCAGTACGACGGTGCCCGTCCGGAGCTTCCGGGCGGGCACCGCTGTTTTTCCCTGTCCGGCGGGGCCGGGGGTCTCCGGGGGACACGACCATGACCGCTCCGCAGCTCGGCCGGTACGGGTCTTTACAGACGGGGCCACCATGGGAGCGTGTAAGTCTCGTCTCACCTGCGAGAAAGCGCCCCCGTGCGCCCCTCACGGGTGGCGTCGCGGCTTTATTGTCTATGGGTCAACGCCCTTGGGGCTCAGTCCCCCGCCGAAGGAGCCCGCATGACCACCGCGCCCGTCGTCCACTCGCTGCGCGAACAGATCCGCGAGCACATCGTGGAGGGGATCGTGAGCGGGCGCTGGAAGCCGGGTGAGCGGATCGTGGAGCGGCGCATCGCGACGGAGCTGGAGGTCAGCCAGACGCCGGTGCGGGAGGCGCTGCGCGAGCTGGAGTCGCTGCGGCTGATCGAGTCCGCGCCGAACAAGGGCGTACGGGTGCGGAACCTCACGGCGGCCGATCTGGAGGAGAGTTACCCGGTCAGGGCCGGTCTGGAGGCGATCGCGGCGGAGCTGGCGGCCGAGCGGCTGGCGGAGGACTGCTCGGCGCTGGAGCCGCATGTCGCCGCGCTCTACGAGGCGGACCGCAACTCCGACGGCACGTCCCAGGTACGGCACACCGTCGCCTTCCACCGCGAGCTGGTCCGGGCCGCCGGCAACTCCGTGCTGCTGCACACCTGGGAGGGCCTCGGCATCGAGGTCTTCACGGCCCTCTCCATCCGCTGGCTCGGCACGGTCCAGCAGTCCTACGCGGAGGAGCACGAGGAGTTGGTCGCCGCGTTCCGCCGCCGGGATCCGCGCATCGCGGACCTGGTCAAGGCCCACGTCCTGGGCTGCGCCCCGCACACCGACGACGAGCCGGCGTAGCGGTTCCGGGGCCGCCGGGGGGTGCGTTTTCGGCCGCTGGTGTTGGGGGTCGGGGACCGTTCTCGACCGCCGGCGAGTGGGGGCTTGTCGCGCAGTTCCCCGCGCCGCTGAAGGGAACGGGCCTGCGGCCC
>NZ_LIRK01000794.1 GCF_001419765.1 Streptomyces torulosus | reverse complement strand
GAGTAGGACGCCGCCGAACAAATATTGAGAAAGGCCCACACCTTATGGTGTGGGCCTTTCTGCGTTTTCAGTCAATTCTGTCAGTTCCGTCAGTTCCGTCCTTCCGGATTCTGAAGATGTATTCCGTACTTCGTGAGGAAACGGCCGAGCGGTTCATTGACCGACCCTTGCAGGCTGAGGAGCTCGGCCTGGTCCAGTGGGCCGGTCAGGGTGTCGCGCCAGCGCGGTACATCCGTCTCCACGAGGCCGGGAAACAACGTGGGCGACGAGCGTTCCGTATGGTCCGCGGTCGCGTTCACATACGCCAGGACGAGAGCGCACTCCTCCTCGTTGATGCCTTCGCCCCTCGCCTGGTACAGGTCGATGAGCTGGGAGAGGCCCTTCAAGGCGTGGCCGGCCTCGAAAGCCTGGACGATCATGGTGCTGTGTCTGACCGAGAGGTCGTCGCGGATGGCCAGACGGGTGCGGTGCATCTCCGCCAGCGCCTCGTCGGTGTCCAACTGCCGGCGGAGCAGGTTGATGCTGTCCTGGGAGACCTCCAGCTTGCCCAGGTTCTCCAGGAGGCGGATGCGGACGCCGTAGAAGTTACCGCTGAACTGCGGGTTCTCCTTGTGCGGGGCGAGGAACGACAGATAGATGAAGTCGCAGCCGACGAGCGCGCAGAGCTCCAGCAGCGGGAAGTTCTCGGCGACCCGTACCTCGTGGAGAGTGGTGCGGGCGTCGGGGGCACGGCCGAGAACACCGTCCACCAGGTACTGAAAGGACTCCTCGTCGGCGAGGTCGTCGAACTGCACCCAGGTGTTGGCGGCGATGAAACCCTCAGGTGGCGTGGCACCGGGCAGGAGAACGGGGATGACGCGGAGATCGGAATCCTGAACCTGGCGGTCCAGGGCCTGACGCATCTCCCTCTCCTGCCAGCCGCCGATGCCCGGAGGGCCGATGAACACGGCGATCGTGCGGCACTGGGCCACGGCGGTCTCGATGGCGGGCTGCCAGGGGAGGCCCGGTGTGAGGCTCCACCTGTCGAACCAGACCTTGAGGCCCTGGTCACGCAGCCGGGTGGCGATGGTCTGGACGGCCTGGCCGTCCTGGCGGCGATAGCTGGCGAAGACGTCGTACGAAGACTCCACAAACGGAGAGTAGAACCAATATGAGCTGATTGACAGGGAGTTGACGGCATTGATCGGTTTCGGTGCACGAGCGTCGGGTTCGTAGAGTGCTCGGATGCGCTACGACCTCGTGATCTTCGACAACGACGGTGTGCTCGTCGACAGTGAGCCCATCTCCAACCGGCATCTCGCCGCCTATCTGACCGAGCTCGGGCACCCCACCTCGTACGAGGAGTCCATCCGTGACTACATGGGCTCCGCGATGCACCGCGTCCATGAGCTGATCCAGGAGCGGACGGGGCGGCGGCTGCCCGACGACTTCGACGAGGTCTTCCACGCGCGGGTGTTCGCGGCGTTCGAGCGGGAGCTGGCGCCGGTCGACGGGGTCTTCGACGTGCTGGAGAAGCTGGTGGCGGAGGGCGTGCCCTACTGCGTGGCGTCGTCCGGGAGCCATGAGCGGATCCGGGTCGGGCACCGGACGACGGGGCTCGACCGGTGGTTCGGGGAGGGGCTGGTGTTCAGCGCGCAGGACGTGGGGCGGGGGAAGCCGGCGCCCGATCTCTTCCTCCACGCGGCCGAGCGGATGGGGGTCGCGCCGGAGCGGTGCGCGGTCGTCGAGGACAGCCCCCTCGGTGTCCGGGCGGGGCTCGCGGCCGGGATGGACGTGTACGGGTTCACGGCGATGACCCCGGCGGAGAAGCTGTCCGGGGTCCAGGGGCACTTCTCGGACATGGCGGAGCTGCTCCCCCTGCTTAGTTGAGCAATCTTCAACTTCCTCTACCCATGGGTAGCGGGCGACCCCTACTGTTCCGCCATGACAGATGTGCTGCGGCGCGGTCGGGCCGCGTTGGCGTTCAGCTTCTTCGCTCAGGGCGTCGCCTTCGCACTGCTCGTGACGCGAATTCCGGCCATTCAGGACCGGTACGGGGTCTCCGACGCGCTGCTGCCGGCCTTCCTCGCCGCGGTGCCGGTGCTCGCCGGTGTCGGCAGCGTCTGCACCGAGCAGCTGGTGAAGAAGATCCCGGCGAGCCAGGTGCTGCGCTGGTCGCAGCCCGTCGTGCTTCTGGCGCTGCTGGGCGTCGGAGCCGGCGAGCACATGGTCGAGCTCGGGATCTCGCTGGCCGCGTTCGGGCTGGCGGTCGGGGCGCTCGACGCCTCGATGAACATGCTCGGGGTGAGCCTGCAGCGGTCGTACGGGCGGAGCATCATGCTCGGGTTCCACGCCGTGTACAGCCTGGGCGGGATATCCGGGGCCTCACTGGCGTGGGCGGGGGCGCACTGGGATCTGCCGCTGCTCGTGTCGTATCTGCCGGTGGTCCTCGTGCTGCTGCCGGCCGCGCTGGTCGGGAGCCGGTGGTACGTCGACGGGGGCGGGCCCGAGGACAAGGCCGCCGCGGAGGCCGGAGCCGCGGGTGGGCGCCTCGCCTTCTCGCTGCTGCTGCCGCTCTGTCTGGTGATGTGCTTCGCGTACATCGGGGACTCGACCGTCTCCAACTGGAGCGCCAAGTACCTGGCGGACGTTCTCGGCAGCTCGGACGAGATGGCGACCGTGCCGTACAACGTCTACATGGTCACCACGCTGCTCGGGCGGTCCATCGGGGACCTGGGGGTGCGGCGGTTCGGGGCCGCGGCCGTCGTACGGGC
>NZ_LIRK01000793.1 GCF_001419765.1 Streptomyces torulosus | reverse complement strand
GCGAGTCCTCGCGCGGTGCCGACGACGGGACGTACGGGGGGTACGCCGGCACCGCGCGAGGACTCGCCGTAGCCGTGGTCGTCGCCGAGACTCATGCCGCGTTCGCCCCTTCAACTTCGACGCCGTACGTGGACGCGTACGAAAACGCGTGGCAATACGACGGTAGCCGCGCTGGTTCCCGCGCGGGCGCGGTGTGGTGACTCGACATCAGGGAGACGCAACCTCAGCCGGTGGGCACGACGGACGGGTGGGGTAGTGGGGGACCGGAAAGCGGGCGTGCCCGGCCGGGACGTGGCCGGACCGCGGCGCTACACGGCCATGCCGTACACGATGGTGAAGAGCGTGCCCAGTGAACCGATGATGAAGACGCCGGTGAGACCGGCGATGATGAGGCCCTTGCCCTGTTCGGCGCTGAACGTGTCGCGCAGGGCGGTCGCGCCGATGCGCTGTTTGGCCGCGCCCCAGATGGCGATGCCCAGGCAGAGGAGGATGGCGACCGCCATCACGACCTCGATCATCACGCGTGCCTCGTTGCCCAGGCTGCCGAAAGGCCCCCAGTCCGGGGCGATTCCGCCGATGATGGTGGTGATGTCGCCCTTGTCGGCCGCAATGAACATGTAAGTCACCGCCCCTAGTGGGTAGTTCCGCTGGCTCTGCGTCGCGTCCGGCTCGGCGTCCGCGCTGCACCCCTGGCGCGGGTGCGCAGAGGTCGGGCCCATTCTCGCTGACAATGACGCTGTCGTATGTCGACTTGGCGTCATTGATTGGCGGGTTTCGTACGTATCCCTTGCTTCCGGCCTGCGTGGGACCCTAACGGGGGACGCGGAACGGTACACGAAGGGTCGTATAGTCACTCTGTGTATCACGGCAGGTTACGCCGGGCAACGAGGTTAAACCGGAACCTGTGGTGTGGTTCCGTCGTTAGTCCCCTTTTTCCGGGTGGTTCGGCCTGGTGGGGCCGGGTGGTGGTGAAGCGACCGGTCCGGTCCCGTTTCTGACGGGGTGTCGGTCCGGTGTTCGCCGGGTTTCGAGTGTGCCTGATGTGGACGTAAGGGTCGCGTCTGGGGCGGGTGATGTTCCTGGGTGACCGGTGATGTGGCCGGGGTGGTCGGGAGTTGTCCGGGGGTGCGTCAGACGTACGGAAGGTGCCCGGAGTTGGGTGCCGGGTGTGCGTCCAGTTGAGGGAACGCATCTGCGAGGGCGTCCACGGGGGTAGGCGTGAGCGAGGAGAGGCCCGTCGTCTCTGCCGAGATACCGGAGTTCATCGGGAATCTGGAGCAGCTGGAGAAGTCGACGGCAACCGGCTGCGGCTGGACCGCTTCGACGAGAGCGACTTCACGCCGCCGCAACTCACCCGGCAGTCGTCGAACCATCCGTGGGTCCTCGTCAAGGACGCCCCCGAGCCGCTCAAGGCGTACTACCTGGGCGACTGGGAGAAGCAGGGGCGCACCCACAAGGCGACTCCCGAGATGCTCCGGACATTGGAGGAGATGGCGCTGGAGCGCCATCTGGCCATCAAGAGCGACACCCTCATGCAGCGGCTGCGGGACACCGCCGAGGCGGTGTACAAGCGGGACGGGACGGACGAGGCGCGGGGACTGTGGGGGGAGAGCAGGAATGTCTACAAGGACCAGCACGCCTACATGGGCGTCGCGGCGGAGAAGTTCGGTGAGTCGGTGGCGGAGCATCACTGCATCGCCGCCGAGCACCCGAGCGCGGTACGGCAGCCGCTGAGCGGGCCCCGCAATGGTAACGACCAGTTCGACCAGGTGTGGAAAGACGGAGACCGGTGGGGGCCCGGAACCCGCCGAGCGGAAAGCGGGTCTCGCAGGGGACCAGGGAGTACTTCCTGGACTTCATCGACGAGATGCGCAAGCGCGGCGAGGACGAACCCGACGAGCTCCTGCTCGCGGAGAAGCTGGAAGCCGCTCTCGCCGACGGAAGGCTCGACTATGTCGTGGTCAAGGGAGAGAAGAACGTTGGCGCATACGCTGGCTATCGTGTGAGGCGATCGCTGACCGGACTGCCCTGTGACCGTCACCGTGCCGAGGCATGGCGAGCCAGGCCCGAACTCGCGGAGGTTCGCCGAGACCCTGGGGGAGGGCTTGACGATGTCGGTCGTACTGGACCGCCGACGAGGACCGGGCCAAGGGCCCGGCGGGCCGCATCGCTCTCGGCCCCCTCGCCCTGGCCTGTCTCGCGTATGACGGTGGGATGGCCGTCGAGGTCGAGTCGGAGTATCTGCCGGCGCATCTGTTGCGACGTGACTGGCTGGGGGAGTTTCCGACCTGAGGCGTTGTCAGTGGGGGCCGTTAGGTTCGGGGCATGGGTTCTTCGCTGAGTGTGTACCTGCTGGACGTGGCCGCCACGCGGGCGTTGGTCGGGTCCCGTGACGAGCAGTTGCTGGAGGTCGTCCGCGACAGGTTCGGGGACGACCTGGCGCGGGACGACGACTGGTTCCGGTCGGAGATCGAGGACGGGGCGCCGACGGCGTACGAGGCGCTGCGGGCGGTCGTGCACGGGGGACCGTTCGGCGAGGACAAGCGGTACGCCTTCCAGTACGGCTACGCCTACCAGCGGCTGTGCTCGCTCACCGGCTCGTTCCTCGCGAATTCGAGCTTCACCCCGCATCGGGGCGACTGGCTGTCGGTGGTCGACGAGGGACTGACCGCGCTGGGAATCACCGCGGTGTCGGTGGCGGCGTTCGAGTACGGCGATCTGCCCGCTCCGCTGCCCTGGTCGTACCCGCCGGGCTGCGGTGAGTGGACGCACGAGCAGTGTCTGCGGGCGCTGGAGCAGTTCGAGGCGACCAAGGCGAAGGGCTCGACGCCGCCCCTGGATCCGGAGGTGGTGGAGGCGGCCACACAGTGCGTCGGGTGGCTGCGGCACGCGGCGTCGCGATCCGGGTTCGGGGTCATCGGGTTCAAGTTCTGAGGGCGGTCCTGCGTCGGAAGGGTCGGGAGAGGGGGTCTGCGGGGACCGCCGGCGGTTCAGAAGGGGCGGGCCGCCTTCAGGAGGCG
>NZ_LIRK01000792.1 GCF_001419765.1 Streptomyces torulosus | reverse complement strand
ATCGACTACGGACTCAACCAGCTGTTCGCCGTCGGCTTCGGCAAGCGCTCGACGGCCATGCTGAACATCCTCAACGCCCACTTCGGCATCGGCGCGATCCTCGGCCCCGCCCTGATCGGCGCGGTCGGTGCCGAGCACTACCCGGCGGTCTTCCTCGCCTTCGCCGCCGCCAACCTGCCCCTGCTGCTGTGCCTGCGCGGCGTCCGCGACCGCGCGCCCCTGACCGCCACCCCGGACGAGGACACCGCGCAGGCGGGCGGGTCCGCGCTGCGCCGCAGCCTGGCCTCGGTGCTCGGCGTGTTCGTCGCCCTCTACGTCCTGCACGTGGGCATCGAGGCCGGCGTCGGCGGCTGGGAGCCCACCCACCTGGAGACCGTCGGCTACAGCGCGGGGGCCGCCGCCACCGCGACCTCCGTGTACTGGCTGATGCTGACCGTCGGCCGCTTCCTGGTGGTGCCCGTCGCGCTGCGGTACTCCCCCCAGACGATCATCACCGTCTCCTGCGCGGGCATGACCGTCTGTCTGCTCCTCGCCGTCGTCCCCTGGCTCGCCCCGTTCGCGTACGCCGGCGTCGGCCTCTTCATGGCGCCGATCTTCCCCACCGGCCTGCCCTGGCTGAACGCCGCCGCGCCGCGGGCCCGCAGCGCCGGCGCGCTGGTCATCGCCGCGTCCATGGTCGGGGGAGTGGCCGCGGGGCCCGCGCTCGGCAAGGCCATCGAATGGTCCGGCGTCCGCGCGGTGCCGCTGCTGCTGTGCGTCGTGTCGGCCCTGTGCCTGCTGGCCACTCTGTGGCTGATCCGCGCCACCCGCACCGACACCCCGTCCCGCTGAGCCGCACCCGTCCCCGAGTCACCCGCATGTCCCGAGCCGAAGGGAATTCAGCCTTGCGCACGCCCGCCCTCACCACGTCCTCCGACGGTTTCCTCCTCCACGGCGAACCGTTCCGGATCATCTCCGGCGCGATGCACTACTTCCGCATCCACCCCGACCTGTGGGCGGACCGGCTGCGCAAGGCCCGGCTGATGGGCCTCAACACGGTGGAGACGTACGTCCCGTGGAACCTCCACCAGCCCGACCCCGACAGCCCCCTCGTCCTCGACGGCCTCCTCGACCTGCCCCGCTACCTGAGCCTCGCCCGCGCCGAGGGCCTGCACGTGCTGCTGCGCCCCGGCCCGTACATCTGCGCCGAGTGGGACGGCGGCGGCCTGCCCTCCTGGCTCACCACGGACCCCGACATCCGGCTGCGCACCAGCGACCCCCGCTTCACGGACGCCCTCGACCGCTACCTCGACATCCTGCTGCCCCCGCTGCTGCCGCACATGGCCGCGAACGGCGGACCCGTCATCGCCGTCCAGGTCGAGAACGAGTACGGGGCGTACGGCGACGACACCGCGTACCTCAAGCACCTGCACAACGCGCTGCGCTCCCGCGGCGTCGAGGAGCTGCTGTTCACCTGCGACCAGGCGGGCTCCGCCCACCACCTGGCCGCCGGGAGCCTGCCCGGCGTGCTGTCCACCGGCACCTTCGGCGGCCGGATCGAGGAGTCGCTGCGCAAGCTGCGCGAGCACCAGCCCGAAGGGCCCCTGATGTGCTCGGAGTTCTGGATCGGCTGGTTCGACCACTGGGGCGAGGAGCACCACGTCCGGGACGGCGCCGACGCCGCCGCCGACCTCGACCGGCTGCTCGCCGCGGGCGCCTCCGTCAACATCTACATGTTCCACGGCGGCACCAACTTCGGCTTCACCAACGGCGCCAACCACGACCAGTGCTACGCGCCGATCGTCACCTCCTACGACTACGACGCCGCCCTCACCGAGTCCGGCGACCCCGGCCCCAAGTACCACGCCTTCCGCGAGGTGATCGCCCGCCACGCCCCGGTCCCGGACGAGCCCGCCCCGGCCCCGTCGCCGAAACTCTCCGGCATCACCGTCGAGCTGGACCGCAGAGCGCCCCTCCTGCCGTGGGCCACCGCCCACAGTGCGTCCGCCGGCCGCACCGAGGACCCGCTCACCATGGAGGAGCTGGGCCAGCGATCCGGCTACGTCCTCTACCGCAGCGCCTTCCCCGAGCCGGGCGACGGCCTGCTGCACTTCGCCGGCGGGGTCGGCGACCGCGCCCAGGTCTTCGTGGACGGCGCCCCCGTCGGCGTACTGGAACGCGAACGCCACGACGAGACCCTCCCGCTGCGCGTCCCCCGCGCCGGCGCCACCCTGGAGGTGCTGGTCGAGAACATGGGCGGGGTGAACTACGGGCCCCGCATCGGCGCCCCCAAGGGCCTGCTCGGCCCCGTCACCTTCAACGGCACGGCCCTGCACGGCTGGGACATCCACCGCCTGCCCCTGACCGACCTGTCCACGGTGCTCTTCGCCCCGGCCGGCGAGACGGCCCACGTCACCGTGCCCGCCTTCCACCACGGCACCTTCGACGTCGGCACCCCCGCCGACACCTTCCTCTCCCTGCCCGGCTGGACCAAGGGCCAGGCCTGGGTCAACGGCTTCCACCTCGGCCGCTACTGGAACCGGGGCCCGCAGCGCACCCTCTACGTCCCCGCCCCCGTCCTGCGCCCCGGCGGCAACGAGCTGGTCCTGCTGGAGCTGAACGCCACCACCGCCGCCCGCGCGCACTTCACCGACACACCCGACCTGGGGCCGGTGAAGCCCTGATGACGGCCCCTCACCAGTTGCGCCTCCCGGCCGAGCCCCCGCCCCCGCTGCGCGGTCATCTGCCCTTCGCGGACGTCCCCGGCGCGAGCGACCCCATCGAGGTCACCAGCCGCTGGCTCACCCGCGGCGGCCGCCCCTGGTTCCCGGTCTCCGGCGAGTTCCACTTCACCCGCTGCCCCGCCGGGCAGTGGGAGGAGGAACTGCTGAAGATGAAGGCGGGCGGGGTGACGGTCGTCGCCGCGTACGTCATCTGGATCCACCACGAGGAGACCGAGGGCGACCTCCGCTTCGACGGCGACCGCGACCTGCGGCGCTTCGCCGAACTCTGCGCCCGCCACGGCCTGGACCTCATCCCCCGCATCGGCCCCTGGGTGCACGCGGAGGTACGCAACGGGGGCCTGCCCGACTGGGTCCTCGCCCGCACCGACGCGCCCCGCACCGACGACCCCGCGTACCTGGAGCCCGTACGCCGCTGGTACGCGGCCCTCGCCGAGCAGCTGCGCGGTCTGGACCGGGGCCACGGCGGGCCCGTCGTCGCCGTGCAGATCGAGAACGAGCTGTACGACCAGCCGGGCCACCTGCTCACCCTGAAGCGGACGGCCCAGGCGGCCGGACTCGCCGCCCCGCTGTGGACGTCGACCGCCTGGGGCGGCGTCCAACTGCCCCCGGACGAACTGCTGCCCCTGTACGGCGGCTACACCGAGACCTTCTGGACCGAGGCCGACGGCGGCTGGCCCGACACCTGCCGCAAGCACTTCTTCTTCACCCACCAGCGCGACGACGAGGGCATCGGCGCCGACCTGCGCCCCACCACGGTCCGCGGCGGCGATCCGGAGGCGCTGGCGGACCGCTTCCCCTGGGCCACCTGCGAACTGGGCGGCGGCATGGCCGTGGCCTACCACCGCAGGCCGCGCGTCGACGCCGCCGACATCGGCGCCCTCGGCCTCACCAAGATCGGGTGCGGTTCGGTGTGGCAGGGCTACTACATGTTCCACGGCGGCACGAACCCCCGGGGGCGCACCACGTTCCTCCAGGAGTCCCACGCCACCGGCTACCCCAACGACCTGCCCCTGCTCACCTACGACTTCCAGGCCCCGCTCGGCGAGTACGGCCAGTACCGCCCCTCCTACGACGAACTCCGCCTCCAGCACCTGCTGCTGGCCGACTTCGGGCAGCACATCGCCCCCATGAGGTCGGTCCTGCCCGAGCGGCTGCCGGCGGGCCAGGACGACCGGGAGACCCTGCGCTGGGCGGTGCGCGGCGACGGACGGTCCGGCTTCCTCTTCGTCAACAACCACCAGCCGCACGAGCCGCTGCCGGACCACACGGACGTCTCCTTCACGGTCGACTTCCCCGACGCGCCGCCCCTCACCCTGCCGGCCACACCGGTCACGGTCCGCCGGGGCGCCTACTTCTGCTGGCCGCTCCGGCTCGACCTGGGCGGACTGCGCCTGGAGTGGGCCACGGCGCAGGTGGTGTGCGTGCTGGACGGCGCGGGCGGCGGAGCCGAGGACAGCGGTGACGCCGACGACAGCGGTGACGCCGACGACAGCGGTGAAGCCGACGCCGGCCGCCCGGTGCTGGTGCTGGTCGCGATCGACGGGATCACCCCCGAACTCGCCCTGGACGCACGGTCGGTGAAGGCGGTGCGGGCGCCCTCCGGTGATCTGACGACCGTCGGGGACCGCCTCCTCGTCACCGGGCTGCGGCCCGGCACGGACGCACTCGTCGAGGTGGACACCGCCGACGGCCGCCGCGTCGACCTCCTCGTCCTGGACGCGGCCACGGCCCGGACCGCCTACCGGGGCCCCGCCTGGGGCGCCGACCGGCTGGTCCTCTGCGACGGCGGCGTCGTCTTCGACACCCACCGGGACGAGGTACGGGTGCACAGCCGGTCCCCGGAGCCGTCGTTCGCGGTGCTGCCCGCGCCCGCCGCGGCACCCGTGGCCGCCGCGGGCACGGTGAAGGAGACGGCGGACGGGGTGTTCACCCGTTACACGCTGGTGGGGGCGGCCGAGGGGACGGGCGGCACCGACGGGCCGGGCGGGACGGACCGGACCCTGCCCGTCGCCCTCGTCCGTGCGCCCGGCGAGGCACCGCCCACCGCCACCGGTGTGCTCGGGCGGGCCGGCGCCCCGGCGGACGAGCACTACGACACCGTCGCCGCCGAGTACCACGTGCCCGTGCCGGACGATCTGCCGCCCGGCACCCTGCTCCGCGTCCACTGGACCGGCGACACCGGCCGCGCCTACGTCGGGGACCGGCTCGTCGCCGACCAGTTCTACTCCGGGCGCGTCTGGGACCTCGCCGTGGACCGGCTGCGGACGGAAGGGGACCCGGGGACGGAAGGCCTGCGGCTGAAGATCCTGCCGCTGCCCGCCGGGGCGCCGGTGCACATCCCTGACCGGACCGGCGACTCCCCGCTGCCGGCGCGGATCGACCGGGTGGAGTGGCTCACCGTCCACACCCTGCCGTTCCGGGCGGGCTGACCACGAGTCCGGGAGGCCGGGGCCCGCGCCCCCGCCTCCCGTCGACTCGGCTCCCCGGCGCCCCGGGCGCCGCACCTATTCTGTGAACCCCGGCGGGACGCCGTCCCGCCCTCCCGTCGAAGAAGGAAGCGCCGCATGTCCCGAAGCACCACGGACGGCACCGCCGCCGGGGACGCCGGTGCGGCCGGCGGCCCCAGACCCACCGGCAGCCGCAGCAGACGGAACTTCGCCGGCTCCCGGCCGGTGATGGACGACGTGGCCCGGCTCGCCGGCGTCTCCAAGCAGACGGTCTCCCGCGTCCTCAACGACAACCCGGCCGTACGCCCCGAGACCCGCGAGGCCGTGCGCGCCGCGATGCGCACCCTCGGCTACCGCCCGAGCCGCAGTGCGCGCTCCCTGGCCAGCGGCCGTACCCGCATGCTCGGTGTGATCTCGTTCGACGCGGCCCGCTACGGACCCGCCTCCACGCTCACCGCGATCAACACGGCCGCCCAGGACGCCGGCTACCTGGTCAGCTCCATCGCGCTGGACACGGCGGACCGCGACACCGTCGTCCAGGCGGTGGACCGGCTGTCCGCCGAGGGCGCCGACGGGATCATCGCCATCGCGCCCCAGCGCCCCGTGGCGACCGCGCTCGCCTCCGCCCGCCCCGACACCCCGCTGGTGATGCTCGACAACGGCCTCGGCGACGGCACCCCCGTGGTGTCCTCGGACTTCCGGGCCGGCGCACGGCTCGCCACCGAGCATCTGCTGGGCCTCGGCCACCCCACCGTCTGGCACATCGCGGGTCCCACCGGCTGGACCTCAGCCGACCGGCGCGCCGCGAGCTGGCGCGACACCCTCACCGGGGCCGGTGCCCCCGTGCACGAACCGCTCGTCGGGGACTGGAGCGCCGACTCCGGCTACGCGCTGGGGCGGCGGCTCGCGGACAGCCCGGACGTCACCGCCGTCTTCGTCTCCAACGACCAGATGGCCCTCGGACTGCTGCGGGCCCTGCACGAGGCGGGCCGCCGCGTCCCGGACGACGTGAGCGTCGTCGGCTACGACGACATCCCGGAGGCCGCGCATCTGCTGCCCCCGCTGACGACCATCCGCACCGACTTCTCCGAGATCGGCACCCGGTCCCTGCGCCTGCTCCTGACCCAGCTGGACGACCCCGCCGACACGGAGGAGCCCCCGGCGGAGACCGAACAGGTCGTCCCGGTCGAACTCATCGTCCGCCGCAGCACCGGCCCGGCACCGCGCTGACCCGGCCGCCGCGAGCCATGGGGGCACGCGGCAGCCGGGTCAGCGCG
>NZ_LIRK01000791.1 GCF_001419765.1 Streptomyces torulosus | reverse complement strand
CGCCGCCGTCCTCGGCCGCGCCGTGGCCCACCCGGAACCCCGCCTCGCCCTCCGCGCGGGCACCCTCCACGCACCCCGCCTGGTGCCGCTCACCCGTGAACCGGCGCTCCTGCCCCCGCCCGGACCCGGAAACTGGGTCCTCGACCGCGCGGGCGACGGCGCCACCATCGACGACCTGGCCCTCGTCCCGGCCCCCGACAGCCTCCTGGATCCGCCTGCCCCGGGCCAGGTCCGGGTCGAGGTCCGCGCCTGCGGTGTGAACTTCCGGGACGTCGTCGTCGCCCTCGGCCTCGTCCCCGGGATGCGTGGCCTCGGCGGCGAACTCGCCGGTGTCGTCAGCGCCGTCGGCCCCGACGTGCCCGATCTCCGGCCCGGTGACCGGGTCCTCGGCCTCGGCCCCGCCTCGTTCGGCCCGGTCGCCGTCACCGACCACCGCTGGCTGGCCCCCATGCCCGACGACTGGACCTTCGAACAGGCCGCCGCCGTACCCATCGCCTACCTCACGGCGTACTACGGCCTCGTCGACCTCGCCGGTGTCCGCCCCGGCCAGAAGGTCCTCGTGCACGCCGGCGCCGGAGGCGTCGGCACCGCCGCCGTCCAGCTCGCCCGGCACCTCGGCGCCGACGTGTACGCCACCTCCAGCGCGGGGAAGCGGCACGTGCTGCGCGCCGCCGGGCTCGACGACGACCACACCGCCGACTCGCGCAGCCTCGGCTTCGCCGACCACTTCCGGCGGACCACCGGCGGGCAGGGCATGGACGTCGTCCTCGACTGCCTCGCCGGGGACTTCGTCGACGCGGGCCTCGGACTCCTGCCGCGCGGCGGCCACTTCCTGGAGATGGGCAAGACCGACATCCGCGACACGCAGGATGTGGCCGCGGCCCACCCCGGCGTCACCTACCAGGCGTACGACCTCCAGGAAGCGGCGCCCGACCGGATGCGCGAGATGCTCCGGGCGGTCCTCGGCCTCTTCGCGGAAGGAGCACTCACCCCGCCCCCGCTGACCGTGTGGGACATCCGTCGGGCCCGCGACGCGTTCCGGGCGCTGAGCCAGGCGAAACTCGTCGGCAAGGCGGTCCTCACCGTCCCCCGCACCCCCGACCCGGCGGGCACCTTCGTCGTCACCGGCGCGGGCGGCCACCTCGGCGGCCTCGTCGCCCGCCACCTCGTCACCCGCCACGGCGCCCGGCATCTGCTGCTGCTCGGCCGCCGCGGCCCCGCAGCCCCCGGCGCCGCGGAACTGGAGGCCGAACTGCGGGCGGCGGGCGCCGTCGACGTCACCACCCTCGCCTGCGACGTCGCCGACCGCGACGCCCTGCGCTCCGCCCTGGCCGGCCTGCCCGCCGACCGCCCCACCACGGCGATCGTCCACACCGCGGGCGTCCTCGACGACGGCATCGCCGCGGGCCTCACCGACGAGCAACTCCACCGCGTCCTGCTCCCCAAGGCCGACGCCGCCGCCCACCTCGACGCCGTCACCCGTGAACTCGGCCACGACCCGGCCGTGTTCGCCCTGTTCTCCTCCGCGTCCGGCTTCACCGGCAACCCCGGCCAGGCCAACTACGCCGCCGCGAACACCTGCCTCGACGCCCTCGCGGCCCGGCGCAGGGCCCGCGGGCTCCCCGCCGTCTCCCTGCTCTGGGGGGCCTGGGAACAGGCCGGCGACGGCATGACCGCCGGACTCGGCGACACCGAGCAGCGCCGCATGGCCCGGTCCGGGCTGCGGGCCCTCGGCACCGACCAGGGCCTCGCCCTGTTCGACACCGCCCTCGGCGTGGACGCCTCCGCCGTGGCACCGGTGCCGCTGGACATGGCCGCCCTGCGCGCACAGGCCGAGGCGGGCACCCTGCCCCCCGTCTTCCGCGCCCTGGTGCAGACCGCCGCCCTGCGGCGCGCGGCCGGCGCCGCCGCGGCCGAACCCGCCCTCGCCGAGCGGCTGGCCGCCCTGTCCGACACCGAGCGCGACCAAATGCTGCTCGACCTCGTCCACACCCACACCGCCACCGTCCTCGGACACGGCTCGCCGCAGTCCCTCGGCTCCCAGCGCACCTTCCGCGAACTCGGCTTCGACTCCCTCACCGCCGTCGAGCTGCGCAACAGCCTCGGCGCCGCCACCGGACTGCGGCTGCCCGCGACCCTCGTCTTCGACCACCCCACCCCCCAGGCGCTGGTGGCACTGCTGCGCGCCGAACTCGCCCCGCCGCAGGCGTCACCGGCACAGGAGGCCCTGACCCTCCTCGACGGTGTCCTGCGGCACCTCGGCGACGTCACCCCCGACGACCCGGACCGCAGGCAGCTCGACGAGCGGCTGCGGCTCCTGCTGGAG
>NZ_LIRK01000790.1:5882-9203 GCF_001419765.1 Streptomyces torulosus | reverse complement strand
GGGTGTGGGTGGGGGGCGGTTGTAGGCCAAAGCTCGTCTCCGGCCGCTCGGGCGACGGCTGGAACGGCGCCCCTTTCGCACCAGCAGGGGCATCCCAGGCCGCTGTGGCCGACGGCACCGCTTCCCGTTCCGGGTCAGATATGCCTGCTGCCACGAATGTGGAGGGGGTGGTGGCGGGAGGAGCAACGCTTGCGGATGCCGAAGGCGCGGTGGCGGTGGGAGCGGTGCTCGCGGATGGCGAAAGCGCGGTGGGAGTGGTGCTTGCGGGTACTGAAGGCGCGGTGGCGGGACGAGCAGCGCTCGCGGGTACTGAAGGCGCGGTGGCGGGAGGAGCAGTGCTCGCGGATGGCGAAAGCGTTGTGGCGGTGGGAGCGGTGCTCGCGGGTGCCGAAGGCGCGGTGTTGGTGGGACCGGTGCTCGCGGATGGCGAAGGCGTGGTGGCGGTGGGAGCAGTGCTCGCGGGTGCCGAAGGCGCGGTGTTGGTGGGACCGGTGCTCGCGGATGGCGAAGGCGTGGTGGCGGTGGGAGCAGTGCTCGCGGGAACAGGAGGGGCAGTACCTGCAGGAGCAACACTCGTCGAAAGGGAAGGGGCAGCGCCGACTCGGTCACCGTCCGCAGCAGGAGCAGAAGGCTCGACGGCGGCGAGCCCGTCCCCCGGGATCTCGACCTCGTCCCAGCCCGGGAGTTCGTCCGCCACCGGCTCGAACCGCCCTCTCGGCCGGGGTTCGAGCACAGGGGTGAGCCCGAGGGTCCGCTCCACCAGGTGGGTCAGGAATCCGCTCATCGGCTCACCAGTTCCAGGTACGCGGCGCGGCGCGCCGGGCTGAGGGCCAGCACCTCGGGCTCGGCCCAGCCGTAGGCGGTGGCCAGGACGTGCACCTGGTGCAGCAGGGCGACCGCCTGAGCCTGGACCTCGGCCCACAGCAGGGCGGGTATGTCCAGGGCCGCGGCAGTCTCCGCCCCGCAGTCGGGGCAGCCCGTACGGACGGTCACCGCGCCGCCCGGAGCTGCCTCCTCCATGGCCGCTTCCACCGCGGCGGCGGTCTCCTCGTCGAGGTCCTCGCCGCCGCTGGCCTCGGCCTGCACGCAGCGGGCGAGCAGCAGCCGTCTGCCCGCCACCGCGTCACGGCCCCGGAGCAGACGCAGGTCGCCGGTGCTGGGCAGCCGGAACCGCACCCCGGAGCCCGAGACCTCAGCCTCCAGCAGGGCGCCGGGCTCACGCCACGGCGTCCTGGGGAACGCGGTCAGGTCGAGGGGTACCTCGAGCTGTTCACCGCATCCGGTGCACCTCACGCATGCCTGGACGACCCCGCCCGTGAACCTGCCGAGGACATCGACGAGGAGCGCGTCACGGCTGCCCACGTCCGCCGACTCGGCCTGGTCGCGTGACAGCCCGGTCGCCGAGGCCAGCAGGGTCACGGCGCGGTCGAGCGTGTCCTCCCGTACCCCGCGCTCCCACGCGGTGATCGTCCAGGCCGGGTCGAGACCGCTCATCAGCCGGCGAAGGTGGGCTCTGTGGGCTCCGGGACGTCCACGTCGCGTTCCCAGCCCTCGTTCTCCAACTTGATGTGCTGGATGGCGACCGCGTTGGCGTTGGCGTCGAGTTCGGGCAGCGCCTGGTACTCGGACACCCAGCAGCGGAACACCTTGTAGGCGATGGCGAGTTGACCCGCCTCGTTGTAGACCTCGATCACGATGTCCTTGCGGAAGTCCTGCAGCGACAGCTCCGAGGCCAGTCCGGCGCCGTGCATGTGCACCTTGTTCGCCCACTGTTCGAAGTTCGGGTCGTGGGTGACCCCGCGTTCCAGAGTGATGGCGGCGTAGTCGGTGCGGCCCGGTGACTTGCGGCTGCTGCTGGGGTCCCCGCCGTCCCGGTGCGACACCACTTCCGTGGTGCGGGTGAGGGCGCCCACCTTGCTGACGCCTGCGACATAGCGACCGTCCCACCGCACACGGAACTTGAAGTTCTTGTACGGGTCGAAGCGCTGTGCGTTGACAGTGAACTGGGCCATTCTTGTCCGCTCTCGGTGTCTGTCAGGCCTGGGCCTGAGCGATCTGCTGTATCTGCAGCACCACGAACTCGGCGGGCCGCACCGGCGCGAAGCCGACGAGGATGTTGACCCGGCCTGCGTTCACGTCGTTCGGTGTGGTGGTCTCGCGGTCGCATTTCACGAAATAGGCGTCCCGCGCGGTGGTGCCCTGGAACGCGCCCTGCCGGAACAGGTTGTGCATGAACGCACCCAGGTTCAGCCTGATCTGCGCCCACAGCGGCTCGTCATTGGGCTCGAACACCACCCACTGGGTGCCGCGGAAAAGGCTCTCCTCGATGTGCAGGGCGAGCCGCCGGACCGGGAGGTACTTGTACTCGTCGCCCAGGTGGTCCGAGCCACGGAGGGTCCGCGCGCCCCACAGCACTGTGCCGGTGCCGGGGAACGTCCGCAGGCAGTTGATGCCGTGCGGGTTCAGCATGCCGTTCTCGGCGTCGGTGAGGTTCACCGCGAGGCCGGAGATCCCGGTGAGGGTCGCGTCGACACCGGCGGGGGCCTTCCACACTCCGCGCGTCGCGTCGGTGCGGGCGATGACTCCGGCGATCGCACCACAGCCGACGAACTCACCGATCCGGCCCTGGTTGGTCGGATCCGGTTGCATCAGCCGGGGGAAGTAGAGCACCGAGTTGCGGGCCGCCTCGCCGGTGAGATTGAGACTGTCCAGACTGCTCTTTTCGCCAGGAGGCCCGATGACCGCGTTGTCGACCTTCATGTCTCTGGGCGGGTCGACGATCAGCACTGCGCGGCGCTTCGCGCAGTAGGTCTGCGCCGCCTGGTAGACGAGAGGGTTGGTGTCGGTGTTCTCTTCCAAGGTCGGCGGGGGGATGCACAGCAGGTTGAACAGATCGACATGGTCCAGCGCGTAGAGCCCTTCGTGGTGCGACTCCTTGTCGGTCCCGATGTAGTCGGCTCGCCTCAGAGCAACTCCGTCCGTGCCCGGCTGGTCGACCATGACAGGGCTGTCGTCCGGGGGCAGGCTGAGAACGGTCGTGGCGGAGGGCGGCACTACCCGTACCAGTTGCGACTCGGCCAGGAGCACCTTGTCCATCCGCCGGGAGCTCTCGACCAGGGTGATGTTGCGGAAGACTTCCTGCGGACCCTCGTCACCAAGCTTGACAACCAGGTTGAAGAGGTCCGCCGGCTTCACCTTGAGTTGCTCGGCCACATCCTTGGTGATGTTCCAAGGTGTGCTGTGATCGACGGTCACCGTCAGGTTGTTGGCCCACTCTCCTTCGTCCACAGCCTCCAGGAAGAGGGGCTGCTGGCCTTCCGG
>NZ_LIRK01000790.1:0-5853 GCF_001419765.1 Streptomyces torulosus | reverse complement strand
GGGGTTTCCGTAGTTCCTTCGTGCGCAGGCGGGGTCGCCCTCAGTGCCAGTCGGGCCGGTTTGGCCTTGTCGGTATCGCCCGTGCTCACCAGCCGGACCACCACCGCCTGCCCGCCACCGTTGGCGAAGAAGTCGCGGACGGCGAAGCTCACCGTGCTGTGCTTCCACAACCCGCCGAAGACGCGCTCGTAGTCGGCCAGGCTGTTGATGACGGTGGCCTGGTTCACGGGGCCGCGCAGGGTCCGGCCGACGAAGGCGGTGACCGAGGTCGCGACCCCGGTGACGGTCCGTACCCCGCTCGGTAGTTCGGTGACGTAGACGCCGGGATAGGAAGTCTGAACCGTCATGCTGCCCCATCTCGGGTCTGTCGAAGGTGTGCCGGGAAGTCCGGGAGCAAGCCCGCACGGATGTGACCGTAGTGAGGCCTGCGTCACCGCCCCGTCACTGATGCGTCACCGGACCTCTGACAGCCACGGCACCGGCCATGATTGACAAGTACCCGGTGAAAAACCTGTGGTGACGGAGTGTTTGACCGAGGTCATACGGACGGGGGAACAGCTCTGGGTGGCCTGGGCAGTGCTCGACCGGTGCGCCGCTCTGCGTGAAGTCCGTGTGGCCACCCTGCGCGGTCGCCTGACGGGTGCCGGCCGGGCGTCCCGTGACGGGCACCGCCGCGAGCGCCCGGCCGAGCTGCTCGGCGAAGACCGGGCCGCGCTCGGGAAGGCCGGCCCCGTTCCAGGCGTGCAGGGCAGCGTCCTTGTCGCCGTCGGCGGCGAAGACGTGGCGGCCGACGAGGGCGCGGGCACGTGCGCTCATGGCGGCGCCGGCGTCGGCGTCGCCTCGGTCTGTGCGGATGACCTCGAGGTCGCCGGAGACGTTGCGCAGCCGGAGGATGCCGCGGGTGCTGGTGTCCTCGATGGTGACGCCGAGGAGGGCGGCGGGGAACCTGGTGGCGGCCGCGAGGCGCTCGAGGTCGCGGGCGACGACGTCGCCGAGTACGCAGGGGTCGACGGCCAGGACCCGGACGCGGGCCTGCCACTGCGGTTCTTCACCAGGCGGGCGGAGGCCGGTGGCCTGGGCGACGGTCAGGGGCAGGGCGCCGATCGAGGCGGGCTGGTCCACGATCACCAGGACGGTGCCGAACTTCGCCGTCAGCTTGTCCAAGACGGCCCGCGGCTTCGGCTCGCTGTTGGGCAGCTGCTTGTCGAGGAATTCTTCCCGGCCGGGGTGAGCCCGTGGCCGTGGTGAGTGGCCGTGGTGAGTGGCTGTGGCAAGTGGTCCTGCCGACGTCCAGGCCGAGGAACACGCCCACGTCTTCGGCGTCGAACATCGCGCCTTCCCAGGGGAGTTGACCGTGCCGGCCATGGCGACGGTGCCGTATGCGCGCATCCACGTCATGCAGACCTGCCGCCCGCAAGCGGCCAGGCATTGGGCCTGGCCAGGCGGTAGTCGGACCTCTGACTTGTTGAATCGGACCCAGAGGTATGGTCTGCAGCCGTAGCGTCCAGGACGCCGGTCGGCCCGAGCGTCGCTTCGCTGTCGAAGGCGCCCGCGGGGCCTGGGCCGCAGCCTCGTCCAGCAGCTGGCCGCTGCCGGCGAGAAGGTGGTGAACGTCCCGTCCACCCACTCCGCCCGGGCCCGGCTGCCGGCCACCGGCGGGGACCGCAAGACCGACGCCGCCGACGCCCTGCACGTCGCTCAGGTCGCATGCTTCCGACAGGACTTGGCACGGTCGAACCGGAGAACCAGTCGACGATCCTGCGGCTGCTGACCGAGAGGTACGACGACCTGGTCAACGAGCGCACTCGGATAATCAACCGGCTCCACGTGGTCCTGCGGGACCTGCTGCCGGGCGGAGCTCCCACCCGCCTGTCTGCCGAGAAGCCGCAGCCCTCATGAAGGGCATCCGTCCCGCGACGGCCACTGACTCCTGCCGTCGCGTCCGGCCCGAGACCTTCTCGCGGATCTTCGACGCGTCGACCGCCAGGTCCGTGGCAACGGGGCCCAGATGCGTGACGCCCTGGCGGCTGCCCGCACTGCGCTGACCGCAGCGTGAGATCCGGGGTGACTCCGCGTCCAGCCGCCCCATGGTGCAGTCGGGGCAGAGGTCCGTGTCCTCCAACCGACTAGGGAAGCCGCCCCATCAGACCGGGGCCGCCTTCGTCCGGTTGCGGAGAGGTTCTCGCGGGAACACCAGGTCGGCGAGGTCCAGGGACGGCTCCACGCCCAGTTGCTCCGTCAGCAGAGCGCGGAACCGCTTGTACTCGTGCAGTGCCTCGGCGAAGTTGCCCTCGGCGAGGTGGACCCCTATCACAGCGCGGCGTGCGCTCTCCCGCAGTGGTTCGCTGCGGACCGCTTCAAGGGCGGCGTCGAGCGCCATCGCATAGCCTCCCAGAGCGCACAGATCGGCTGCGGCCGCCTCAAGCTGGTGCAGGCGGAGCTGGCGCAGCCGATCCCGTTCGAAGATCACCCAGTCGTCGTCCCAGCCGGGTAGGAGCTCGCGCAGCCGTAATTCCGGCAAGTGCAGTCCGGTACCGCCGGGGTGGCGGAACCGGGCGCCCGCGGTAGCGACGAACTCGGTCACGTCGACCCTGACGAACTCGGCCAGGGCCAGCTGACCCCGCGCCGCCACGATCAGTCCGGGTACGGCGTGGTTGAGCCGCCACATGGTGGTCCGCAGGCTGCCCAGCGCTCGGTTCTCGGGCACGTCTGACCAGAGGGTCCCGGCGACGACGGTCCGTGGGGCGGGCCCGAGCAGACTCAAGAAGGCCAGCAGTCGTTGGCCATTGGTCACGGGATGGATCCAGGTGCCTTCCACCTGGAGACGGAAACCGTCGAACAGCTCGATCCGCCCTCTTCTGACTGATTCGCGCACAGGCGCACCAGGCGACGACACAAGGCCCCTCAAATCGTGGTGGTGTCCAATGTGGATATTGAAACTTGGCTATGCCCGGCCCGACGGACAGCGCCTGACAGGCAGCCCGCACCCCGGCTTTGTCGCTGGGGGTGTCCCGTGAGAGAGGATCCGCCGTCTGCAGCAGGCGTCCGCCGCTGCCGCGGCGGGCACGTAGGCGCCGGTGCGTCGGCTGGGCACGCTTCAGAGCTTCGGGATCTTCAGCGCGGCCCACGTCCTGGGGCCCGGGATCCCGTCCGCGTCGCCCGCCAGCTCGGGCCGGGAGCGCTGGAAGTCAGCGACGTTGCGCCTGTCCGCCTCCGACCATTCGGGCCCGGGACCGGAGGTGTAGTGCTTGCCGAAGCCGAGCTCCACCAGGCGCCTTCCGAGAGCGGTGACCAGGGGGCTGCGGCGGCCAGCGTGGAAGAACGCCGTCCCCGGAAACGGCTCGTACCGCGGTGTCGGCGGCTTCGCCGGGGCCGCCGTCGGCAGTTTCAGTTTCTGCCCCACGGATATCTGGTTGGCGTTCTTGATGCCGTTGAGGGACAGCAGAGCACTCACGGTCGTGCGGTGCGCGGCCGCGATGGAGGTCAGGGTGTCGCCCGCCTTCACGGTGTAGGTACCGGACCCGGTGTCCGGAGTGGTTCCCCCGCCGGCGGAGCGGGGCCTGCCCGGCACGATCTCGGTGTCGATGGCCCCGGGGTCCCAGTGGTCCTGGCCGGGGATCTGGGAGTGTCCGTAGTGGCCGCCCTTGTTCTCCCAGGTGGTTCTGGGACGCTCCGTCGCGGCGGCCGCGGTGGCCGCCGGGGCCCCGACGGGCCACACGTCCGGGATGCCGTGCGCGCGTATCGCGGCCAGAAGCCTCCGGAAGTTCGGCTTGGTCTTCGGGTCGAAACCCTTCGTCCACGGAGCGCGGGCACGTCCCAGCACCTCGATCTGGATGCAGACCTTGCCGGTTCGGTTCGTGCGTTTCGTGCCGTCGTTCTTCAGCGCCCTCGCGGACCGGTTCAGGGGGCCGAACTGGCCCAGCCGGTCGGTGACAGGGCAGTAGATCACCTGCGGTTCCGCCCCGGCACGGATCAGGTAGGCGGCCACGGACGTGAAGTAGTTGCCGCCGGCTGGGGACTCGGTGGTGTGCCACACGGCCCGCGGTGGCTCGAGCGGGGTGTCCATCGGTCCTCCGATGCGCTGCGCGCCGAACCGGGTCACGCCGTCGATGTACGCCGGGCCCGAAGCGCTGTGCGGAACATTGACCAGGGTGTGGCTATCGCTGCTCAGGGTCCGTACGAACCGGTCGCCGCTGTCGTCGCGGGCCTCCGGCAGCGGGTCGGGCTCGTGTGCGGCGTGCTCGGCCGGGCTGGTGGGCTCGTAGACGTCCAGGTCGCCGTCGTCGCGCAGGACCATGAAGGCGCCCTCGCGCCGGGGGTGTTCCCTGACCTGGCGCTCGGAGCCCGGAAGTGCGGCGATGGCGCGTACCCGGTCGACGTGGGCCTGGTCGACGGTGCCCAGATAGGTGGTGGTGACGTCATGGGTGTCGGGGTCCGGGTGGTCGACCGCGACGTGGAAGGTGGTCATGTCGGAGTTCCGTTCTCGGGGCTTGCGGAGGTCTTCCCGCTCGGGCGGGGCGACGCGGGTACGCGGGCGGGGGACGTGGGGTGCACGCCTTGCCGGCTCCGGGCGCGGGCCAGGACGGTTCGGGCCGCGGGAAAGGCGAGGGGGGTGAAGGGGGCGCGGTCGCGGAATCGGTCAGGACCTCGGAAAGGTCACCCGCTCGGCCGTCTCGATCATCTGCCGACGGTGCCTCTCCCAGATCAGCGAGCGTCAACGTAGTCGGCAAGCAGCCGTGTGAAGAGGGCAGTTGATTGAAAGCGGCAGTACTGGCGACGGCGTGATCCGACCGTCTCCACGGGAACTCGGGCCCCACGCGTACTTCACGATTGTGCGACCGCAACGACCGCAGGGAACGAGGCTGTCCGGCCCGCTGGAGGCTGCTGTCGGGACGAGAGCCGGCAGCTCGCCGCAGCTGCTCCGGCAGCGGCCTCACCACGTGAGTTGCTCGTGAACGACGACGCGGTCGAGCGCGACGAGAGCCTTGGACAGGGCCTTGGGCAGGACCATGCGCGGGCCATCGTTCCTGGCGCGGTGAAGTTCCCCCTTCGCACATCGAGGGCGGCCCGATCCCTGTCCCTCGGGCGGGCCGCCGCCTCCGGTCCGGCCGGCAGGGCCGATGGGACCGGCTCCGGCACCGGAAGGTTCCCGCGCGGTTCTTCCGGTGGTCCTTCCCGTTGTTCTTCCTGGTGCCCCTTCCGCCCTCGTGCTCTTCAGCACGCGGTCAAGCAGCAGCCGCTCCTCATCGAGTACAGGTGTCGTCCGTGAACGGCCTCGGAGCACGGCCTGCGGGCCGATCTGTCCGCCATGCGCGTCCACACCGGGCCTGTCGCCGACCGTCTTGCCCGCGGTCCGGGCCCCGAGGCGTTCGCCGACGGATCACACGTGTTTTCCGGCGAGGCGCCTATCGGCCGCACTCCCCGTCCGGGTTCCGGCCGGCTGGCCCCCGAAGCCGCCCACCTCGTCCAGCAGGCCCGTGGCGAGGCCGGCGGAGCCAGGCGCGGAGGGTGGACCGTCAGCGTGCCCGGCGACCCCTGGGAGCAGGAGGCCGACGCTGGGCCGAGGGGAGCTGGTCCGCCGCCTCATGCCCGAACTGGGCCTGGCGCCCTGCCTGCCACGGCCGAGAAGGCTCAACCTCACTCAGGCTGCGGCCGGCCGCGTACCGGACCTCGTCGGCAGCGACTTCACCGCGGGTGCGCCCGGGAAAAGCTCGTCGGTGTCTTTACCCATATCGCCGCCGGGGAAGGCCGGCTGTATCTCGCAACGGTCTATCGACTGCTGCACGATGGGAGTCTTCGGTCACGCGATGGACGACCACTACCGAAACTCGCTCCCCCACCCTCCCCCCTCAC
>NZ_LIRK01000079.1 GCF_001419765.1 Streptomyces torulosus | reverse complement strand
AGTGCTGTGACCGGAAAGGTTTGCCGGAAAGCTCGCGGCGTCCGGTGCGATGCCTCGCACGGCGGAGCATGACCCGCGTACTGGGACGTACTCGGGTCATGCGACAACGCCGCGAGGTGCCGTGCCGGGCGCCGCGAGCCGGTGCACCCTTCCGGTCACAGCACTAGCCCCGCTCGGCCAGGGCCCGTTCGCCCGCCTGCCGCATCGCGCCCACCGGGGCAGCCTTGCAGCCGGTCATCTGCTCGACCTGGAGAACCGCCTGGTGGACCAGCAGGTCGAGCCCGCTGACCACGGCGCCGCCGTACGCGGACCAGCGCGCCGCCAGCTCCGTGGGCCAGGGGTGGTACAGCACGTCGAACAGCGTCGTCGGCTGCTCCGGTACGGCCCCGGACAGTACATCCGTGGCCCCGGCCGGCGTCGTGGCGATCACCAGCGGAGCGCTCAGCGCCCGCTCGGCGTCCGCCCAGTCGGCCGTACGCACCTCGACGTCCAGCCGCTCGCCCCACTGCCGCATCTCGGCGGCCCGGGCGTCACTGCGCACGTACGCCACGACCTCACCGGTGCAGATCCGCGCGAGCGCGGCCAGCGCGGACGACGCGGTGGCTCCGGCACCGAGGATCGCGGCGGACTCGACCTGCTCGATACCACGCTCCCGCAGGGCCGCGACCATGCCGGGGATGTCGGTGTTGTCACCGATCCGCCGGCCGTCCTCGCCGAACACCAGCGTGTTGACCGCCTCCACCGACATCGCCGTCTCGCTGATCTCGTCCAGCAGCGGCATGACGGCCCGCTTCAGGGGCATCGTCAGCGACAGCCCCGCCCACTCGGGGCCGAGCTGCTCGACGAACGCGGGCAGCGCCTCCTCGTCGACCTCGAACCGGTCGTACGTCCAGTCGGTGAGCCCGAGTTCGGCGTAAGCGGCCCGGTGCAGCACGGGAGAGAGCGAGTGAGCGATCGGCGAACCGAGCACGGCGGCACGGTGCTTGCTGGTGGTGCGGCTCATTGCTCGTTCAGTTCCTTCAGGTACTTCTGGCGATTGCGGTTCTGCTCTTCGTTCGTCTCGGCGAACAGCGTCTCCTTCTTCAAGGAGACAAAGTAGTACCAGCCACCCTTGGCGGGATCGAGGGCTCCCTCGACCGCCTGGTCACCGGGGTTTCCGATGGGGCCGGGCGGCAGCCCCTTGATCTTGTACGTGTTGTACGGGTCGTCGATCCGCCGGAGCGAGTCGACCGAGCCCGTCGCCAGCTTGGATTCACCGCGCAGGTAGTTCACCGTCGAGTCGAAGTCGAGCAGACCGAAGGTCTCCTGGTTGGTCGGCTCAAGGCGGTTGTAGACGACCCGCGCGATCTTCCGGAAGTCCTTCTTGTTGTTGCCCTCGGCCTGCACGAGGCTCGCCACCGTGACCACCTGGAGCGGACTCTCCAGCTTGAGGCCCTTCGCCTTGCCTTCCAGGTCGAATTGCTCGTACTTCGCCTTCGCGAGGTCGACCATTTCCTTCAGGACGTCCTTGGGCTTCATCCCCTTGGCCACCGGATAGGTGGACGGGTAGAGGAATCCTTCCAGCGGATCCTTGATGTCCTCGTTGTCGTTCGCCCACTCGGGAAGGCCGAGCTTCGACCATTCCTTCTCGGCGACGCCGGCGGTGGTGCCCTTCTTGATCCCGAGTTCCTTGTCGATCAGGACGTAGACCTCGGCGTTCCGGAGACCTTCCCGGATGGTGAAGTTGTTCTGGCTCTTGGGATCGAGCATCAGGGCGAGGGCACTCTTGGCGGACATCTCCTTCTTGAGGATGTAAACGCCCACCTGGATCTGCGGTTTCGAGGGATCCTCCGCCAGCGCGGTGGTGAACGCCTCCACGCTCGCGACGACCCCGGCATCCTTCAACCGCTGCCCGATCACCGAGCCGAATTCGCCCTTGCCGACCGTGATCGTGACCGTCTCGTTCGTGCCGGATCCCTCGTAATCGGGAGCCTCACCGAAACGGCTTTGGTAGAACTGGTACCCGAAATAGCTGACGCCCGCGAAACCACCGCCGAGGACCACGACGACCACCAGGCAGGCGAGGCCGCTGCGGCGCTTCTTGCCGCCCTTGCCCGACTTGCCTCCGCGGCCTTTGCGTTCGCTCCGGCTGCCGCGCTCCTCGGCTTCGTCGTCATCGTCATCCGCGCCACCCGCGAAGAACGCGAGCTCGCCCTGGTCCGGTCCGGGGTCCCAGTCGGTGCGCTCGTCGGCCTGCTGCTCGGGCTCGGGCGCAGCCGGTGGGGTCGGCGCGGGTGCCGGTTCCGTGGAGCGACGGGACGGCGGCTCCGGCGGCGGATACGCGTCGGGCGTGCCGTAGAAGTCCTGCTGACCACCGCCGTAGGCCGCCGCCTGCTGTTGTCCGTACGGGTCGGAGGGGTCGGGGGTGTAGGCGCCCTGCGCGTGTTGGTGCGAGCCGTTCGCCCAGCCGCCGTCGGCCTGGCCGTAGTGCTGCTGGTCATGGCCGGGGTACTGCTGCTGGTGCTGGTCGGCGTACTGCTGCTGTCCCGGGTCGCCGTACTCCTGCTGGTACTGCTGCTGGGCGTAGGCGTCCTGCTGGCCGTTGCCCCAACCACCGTTGCCGTCGCCGTTGCCGTCGCCGTACTGCTGGTACTGCTGCTGCTCGGGGTAGTGCTGCTGTGGCTGGCCGCCGTAGGGGGCCTGCTGGCCCACCTGGGCCTGCTGCCCGCCCCATCCGCCGTCCCCGTACAACGGGTCGTCCGGATGCCACGGTTCGGAGCCTGGGCCCCGGCCATACTCAGTCATCGATCCCCTAGAGCCGCGAGGCGGCGGTCACGCGGGGCCTGTGGCTCGGTTTCGTCCCCGCCTCTTTTTGTGCGGTGGCTGTTCGAAGGCCACCGCATCGCGCGGAACGTTACCGTATCGCGATCAGATGACCACTTCGACGCCCTCGCCCGGAGCTTTGCCTGACATCCGTTCGGATTCCAACGCCTGTTGCAGGATGATCACGGCCGCTGCCTGGTCGATGACCGACCTGCCCTTCTTGGATTTCACACCCGAGGCACGCAGTCCTTGACCGGCCGTCACCGTGGTCATCCTCTCGTCGATGAGTCTGACCGGAACCGGCGCGATCATGCGGGCCAACTCCTGGGCGAAACCCCGTACCTTGACGGCCGCCGGACCCTCTCCGCCTTTCAGAGAGCGTGGCAGCCCGACGATTACCTCAATAGGTACGTATTCGTCGACCAGTTGCCTCAATCGCCGCTGGGCCGCCGGTACATCGCGTCCGGGAACCGTCTCGACCGGGGTGGCGAGGATCCCGTCGGGGTCGCAGGAGGCGACCCCGATACGGGCGTCCCCGACGTCGATCGCGAGGCGACGGCCGCGGCGCAGGGCCGGACCGTCACCTTCGCTCGTGTGATCCATGGTGCTCACTTGGCCGTCTCGGCGACCAGGCGTTCGACCGCGTCCACGGCCTCGCCGATGGCGGCCGGGTTCTGGCCGCCGCCCTGGGCGACGTCCGGCTTGCCGCCGCCACCGCCGCCGAGGGTCTTGGCGGCGGTGCGGACCAGGTCGCCGGCCTTCAGTCCGCGCTCGCGGGCGGCCTCGTTGGTGGCGATGACCGTCAGCGGCTTGCCGTTCGCCGTCGTGAACAGGGCGACCACGGCGGCCCGGCCGCCCTGGATGCGTCCGCGCACGTCGAGCACCAGCTTGCGGAGGTCGTCGGCGGTCGTGCCGTCCGGGACCTGACCGGTCACGAGCGCGACACCGCGAACGTCCTTGGCGGACTCGGCGAGACCGGCGGCAGCCTGCAGCACCTTCTCGGCGCGGAACTTCTCGATCTCCTTCTCGGCGTCCTTCAGCTTGCCGAGCATGGCGGAGACCTTCTCCGGGAGTTCCTCCGGGCGGCCCTTGATCAGCTCCTGGAGCTGGGCGACGACCGTGTGCTCACGGGCGAGGAAGTTGTAGGCGTCGACACCGACGAGGGCCTCGATACGGCGCACACCGGAGCCGATGGAGGACTCGCCGAGGAGCTTCACCAGGCCCAGCTGGGCGGTGTTGTGGACGTGCGTGCCACCGCACAGCTCCTTGGAGAAGTCACCGATGGTCACCACGCGGACGCGGTCGCCGTACTTCTCGCCGAACTCGGCGATGGCACCCTGCTTCTTGGCCTCGTCGATGCCCATGATCTCGGCGTGGACGTCGAGGTCGCGGGTGAGCACCTCGTTGATCTGCTGCTCGACGTCGGTCATCACGGCCGTCGGAACGGCGGACGGGGAGCCGAAGTCGAAGCGGAAACGGCCGGGCTGGTTCTCGGAACCGGCCTGGGCGGCCGTCGGGCCGAGGGCGTCCCGCAGCGCCTGGTGGGTGAGGTGCGTGGCGGAGTGGGCGCGGGCGATGGCCTTGCGGCGCAGGACGTCGATCGTGGCCTGGGCCTTGGCGCCGAGGGTCACCTCGCCGACCTGGACGACGCCCTTGTGGACGTACACGCCCGGTACCGGCTTCTGGCAGTCGCGGATCTCGATGACGGCACCGGAGTCGATCCTGATCCGGCCGGTGTCGCCGATCTGGCCGCCGCCCTCGGCGTAGAACGGGGTGCGGTCGAGGACGATCTCGACCTCGTCGCCCTCGGTGGCGGCGGGCGAGGAGACACCGTCGACGAGGATGCCGACGATCGTGGACTCGCCCTCGGTGCTGTCGTAGCCGATGAAGTCGGTCTCGCCGGAGTTGTCGGCGATCTCGCGGTAGGCGCCGAGGTCGGCGTGGCCGGTCTTCTTGGCCTTGGCGTCGGCCTTGGCGCGCTCCCGCTGCTCCTTCATCAGGCGGCGGAAGCCGTCCTCGTCCACGGAAAGGCCCTGCTCGGCGGCCATCTCCAGGGTGAGGTCGATCGGGAAGCCCCAGGTGTCGTGGAGCAGGAACGCCTTGTCACCGGCGAGGACCTTGCCGCCGGCGGCCTTGGTGTCCGTGACGGCGGTGTCGAGGATGTTGGTGCCGGCCTTCAGCGTCTTGAGGAAGGCGGCCTCCTCGGCGAGGGCGACCTTCTCGATGCGCTCGCGGTCGGTGATCAGCTCGGGGTACTGCTGGCCCATCATGCCGATGACGACGTCGATGAGGTCCTGGACGACCGGGCCGGTGGCGCCGAGGAGACGCATGTTGCGGATGGCGCGGCGCATGATGCGGCGCAGGACGTAGCCACGGCCCTCGTTGCCGGGGGTGACGCCGTCGCCGATGAGCATCACGGCGGTGCGGATGTGGTCGGTGACCACGCGCAGGGAGACGTCGGAGTCCTTGGCGTCGCCGTAGCGGACGCCGGTCAGCTCGGTGGCCTTGTCGATGACGGCCATGGAGGTGTCGATCTCGTACATGTTCTGCACGCCCTGCAGAATCATGGCGAGACGCTCCAGGCCGAGGCCCGTGTCGATGTTCTTGCTGGGGAGCTCGCCGAGGATCTCGAAGTCCTCCTTCGAGGTGCCCTCGCCGCGCTCGTACTGCATGAAGACCAGGTTCCAGATCTCCACGTACCGCTCGTCGTTGACGGCCGGGCCGCCCTCGACGCCGAACTCGGGGCCGCGGTCGTAGTTGATCTCGGAGCACGGGCCGCAGGGGCCGGGGACGCCCATGGACCAGTAGTTGTCCTTCATGCCGAGGCGCTGGATGCGCTCCTTGGGCACGCCGATCTGCTCGTGCCAGATGCGCTCGGCCTCGTCGTCGTCCTTGTAGACGGTGATCCAGAGCTTCTCCGGCTCCAGGCCGTAACCACCCTTGTCCTGGGGGCTGGTGAGCAGCTCCCAGGCGTACTTGATGGCGCCTTCCTTGAAGTAGTCGCCGAAGGAGAAGTTGCCGCACATCTGGAAGAACGTGCCGTGCCGGGTGGTCTTGCCGACCTCTTCGATGTCCGGCGTACGGACGCACTTCTGCACGCTGGTGGCGCGGGCGAAGGAGGGCTTGACCTCACCGAGGAAGTACGGCTTGAAGGGGACCATGCCCGCGTTGACCAGGAGCAGAGTCGGGTCGTCCGCGATGAGCGACGCCGAAGGGACAACGGTGTGACCGCGCTCCTCGAAGAAGCTCAACCAGCGGCGACGAATCTCGGCCGACTCCATCAGTGGTCCTCATTCCGGTTGTACGGGTACGACGAGTTGTCGACGTACCTCGGATTCCTGCTGTACTTCGGGGTGTTGCTGTTCTCGATGGCGACGACGCGCCGGGGGGCCGGGAGTTCCGGAAGGTGATCGGGGTTGGCCTCGATACCGAGGGCCTCACCCAGTTCGGCCTCCCGCTGGGCCATGTTGTCGCGGACGTCGAGCGCGAAGCCGACCGCCCGGTCCTTGAGCTTGTGGCCCGCCTCGATCGCCTTGTTCGCCGCCTGGGTGGCGAGGTGTTCGGGCGTGAGCTGCTTCAGCTTGCGGTTGACCTTGGTGGTCGCCCACACTCCGGCGGCGACACCGGTGGTGAACCAGAACGTACGGCGGAACATCGCTCGGTCAGTCCTTCTTTCCACGGGTGCTGCGCTTGCTCCGACGGGCCCCCGGGACCGTGCGGCCCACGATCACCGTACGCCGCCGGTCCCCGGGTGCCTCGCCCTCGCGGCGGCGACCGATGGCCCGGCGCACGCCGTAGCCGAAGGCGGCGACCTTGACGAGGGGGCCGCCGAAGGTGGAGGCGACGGTGGTGGAGAGCGCCGAGGCGTTCGACGTGACCTCCTGGACGTCGGACGCGATGGCGTCGACCCGGTCGATCTGGGTCTGCGCGGAGCGGACGGCTGTGGAGGCGTCGGCGAGCAGGGGGACGGCCTGGTCGGTCACGTCCGCGACGAGTTTGGTGGTCGCCTTGAGCGTCTGGGCCAGCCTCGCCAGCGCGACGGCGAGGAAGGAGACCAGGATCGCCCAGAAGACGGCCACCAGGATCCCGGCCACCTCTCCACCGGACACTGTGTGCCACCCGCTCCCTGAGACATGCCTGAACATCGAGAAGTCGTGTCCCGAGCCTATCGCGCCGGGGCGGTCACTCCGAACCGCATTAATGCCCACCGCAGAAGGCGAGAGCCCGCCGTCCCGCCCGCCGGGAGAGGCGGGAGGACGACGGGCTGACGCGTGGTCCGTACTACGTCCGTCGAAGGATCAACGGGCGTAGTACTCGACGACGAGCTGCTCGTCGCAGATGACCGGGACTTCCTTGCGGTTGGGCTCGCGGTCCAGGCGGAACGCCAGGGCCTTGAGGTTCACCTGGAGGTAGCGCGGGGTCTCACCGTCCGCGGCGAAGCCACCCTCGCGGGCGATCTCGAACAGCGGCTTCTGACGGCTGCGCTCACGGACCATGACGACGTCGTCCGGCTTGACGCGGAAGGACGGCTTGTCGACCTTCTGGCCGTTGACCTCGATGTGGCCGTGGACGACCATCTGGCGGGCCTGGTAGATCGTGCGGGCGATGCCCGAACGCAGGACCAGCGCGTCGAGACGGCGCTCGAGCTCGATGATCAGGGCCTCACCGGTCTTGCCCTGGACCTTGGAGGCACGCTCGTAGGCGCGGACGAGCTGGCGCTCGGACACGTCGTACTGCGCGCGCAGACGCTGCTTCTCCAGCAGACGGACCTTGTAGTCCGAGTTCTGCTTGCGGCCGCGGCCGTGCTCGCCCGGCGGGTAGGGACGGGCCTCGAAGTACTTGACGGCCTTCGGGGTCAGCGCGATGCCGAGGGCACGCGACTTCTTGACCTTGGGGCGGGACTGGTTCGCCACTGTTTTTCCTTTTCCTGTGTTCGGCTGCCTCAGGGTTACGGGAGGTCGCATCCGCAGCCGGGGATTCCCATCAGGTCCACGAGGGACTTCCGGGCAGCCGCTCCCTGGTCTGGGCACATACGTGCAGCACACGAACGGCCCACCGACCGGTCCCGGGAATCCGGGTGGTGGTGGGCGGCCCGCGACACCTACGACGGTGCGCGACGCTCCTGGATCCGAGGATCCGGCTGGATGTCCCGCCTGAGGCGCCGACCGGAGCCGGACACGGGACGCAGCACTGAAGGGCAGTCTACAGGGGGTTCAGGACTGCTTCCGACCGAGGTGCTTCCTGGTCCATTCCACGGCGTCCGCGTACCGGGCCTCGGCTCCGTGCCGGGTCGGGGTGTAGTACTCGCGGTCCTTGAGGGCGTCCGGCGCGTACTGCTGGGTGGCGATCCCCTCGGGCAGGTCGTGCGGGTACACGTACCCCTGGGCGTGGCCGAGCTTGGCGGCGCCCTTGTAGTGGCCGTCCCGCAGGTGCGGCGGCACCGGCCCGGCCAGTCCCTTGCGTACGTCCTCCATGGCGGCGCCGATCGCGGTGGTCGCCGCGTTCGACTTGGGGGCGAGGGCGAGGGCGATGGTGGCGTGGCTGAGGGTGAGCGCCGCCTCCGGGAAGCCGATCATGGCGACGGCCTGAGCGGCGGCGACGGCTATGGGCAGGGCATTCGGGTCGGCGAGGCCGATGTCCTCGCTGGCGGAGATCATCAGACGGCGGGCGATGAAGCGGGGGTCCTCGCCGGCCTCGATCATGCGGGCCAGGTAGTGCAGCGCGGCGTCGACGTCGGAGCCGCGGATGGACTTGATGAGGGCGCTGGCCACGTCGTAGTGCTGGTCGCCGTCGCGGTCGTACTTCACGGCGGCCCGGTCGACGGTCTCCTCCAGGGTCGTCAGGCCGATCTCCCGCTCCCCCTTGTCGAGGGCGGCGCCGGCCGCGGCCTCCAGGGCGGTCAGGGCGCGCCGGGCGTCGCCGCCGGCGATGCGCAGGAGGTGGGCCTCGGTGTCCTCGGGGAGGGTGACGGCGCCCTTGAGGCCGCGTTCGTCGGTGAGGGCCCGCTGGAGGAGGCCGCGCACGTCGTCGTCGGTGAGGGGTTCGAGGGTGAGGAGCAGGGAGCGGGAGAGCAGGGGGGAGATCACCGAGAAGTACGGGTTCTCCGTGGTCGCGGCGATCAGGGTGACCCAGCGGTTCTCGACGGCCGGGAGGAGGGAGTCCTGCTGGGCCTTGCTGAAGCGGTGGATCTCGTCGAGGAAGAGGACGGTCTCCTTGCCGAAGCCGCCGGTGGCGCGGCGGGCGCCGTCGATGACCGCGCGGACCTCCTTGACGCCGGCGGTGATCGCGGAGAGCTCCACGAAACGCTTGTTGGTGGCCTTGGAGACGACGTACGCGAGGGTCGTCTTGCCCGTGCCGGGCGGGCCCCAGAGGATCACCGAGGAGGGTCCGGCGGGTCCGCCGCCGGACTCGCCGACCAGTCTGCGCAGGGGCGAGCCGGGCTTCAGCAGATGCTGCTGGCCCACGACCTCGTCGAGGGTGCGCGGACGCATCCGCACGGCCAGGGGGCTGGCGGCCGGGTCCTTCTCCTGGCGTTCTTCGGCGGCGGCGGTGAACAGATCGGGCTCCACACTTCCGGAGCCTACGTCAGAGGTACGACACTCCCCGCCTCGACCGGGTCAGGCCCAGAGGTTGGCGCCCCAGCGGGTCAGGATCAGCATGCCGATGATGCCCACGTGGGTGACCGGCAGGACCCAGGTGAACTCGCCGAGGAACCGCTTCAGCCAGCCGGGGGCGGGCAGGAAGTCGTGGCGGACGTTGAACGAGGTCACGTACCAGAACATGGTGATCGTCGCGACCCAGGCCAGTGAGCACCACAGGCACAGCGCGTTGATCCGGTACAGGGACTGGAACTGCAGCCAGGTACAGAAAGCGACGCCGAAGAGGGTGCCGCCGTTGAAGGTCAGCCAGTACCAGCGGGGGAAGCGGGCGCCTGCGAGCAGGCTCATGCCGACGCAGATGACGATGCCGTAGGCGACGAGGCCGAGCATCGGGTTGGGGAAGCCGAAGACGGAGGCCTGCTTGCTCTCCATGACGCTGCCGCAGGAGACGACCGGGTTCAGGCTGCACCCGGGCGTGAACGTCTCGCCCGCGACCTTGGCTTCGAGGATCTTGAACTTGTCGATCGTGATGACCCAGGCGGCGAGCAGTCCGGCCGCGCCGGTGAGCACCAGCAGGACCGCGAAGGCACGACTGCCGCCCACCGTGCGCGGGGAGTCGTCGTGTTCCGGTTCCATGGAGACGTCCCTGACTGTCGTCTTGCTCATCACGTCGTATCCGTAGCTTCCGAAGGGCCTTTGGGGCACGGTCATTGTGTCGTACACCCTCGCGCGTCCACCGTTCGCTGGACGTAAATGTCGCCCCCGTCGCCCGGATCGGGCGACGGGGGCGGCATCGGCTTGACTCAGCCCAGTCGGGCTTCCAGCTCGGCCACGATCTCGTTCACGCCGATCGCCACCTGCTCGCCGGACTCCATGTCCTTGAGCTGCACGAGACCTTCGGCGAGGTCCCGCTCCCCCGCGACGATCGCGTAGCGGGCGCCGCTGCGGTTGGCGTTCTTCATCGCGCCCTTGAGGCCCTTCCCACCGTACGAGAAGTCGGCCGCGATGCCCACCTTGCGCAACTCGGTGACCTTGGCGAACAGGACCCTGCGGGCCTCCTCGCCGAGCGGGACGGCGAACACGCTGGTGGAGGCGGGGAGTTCCAGCTCGACGCCCTCCGCTTCCAGGGCGAGGACCGTGCGGTCGACACCGAGGGCCCAGCCGACGGACGGCAGCGCGGGGCCGCCGATCATCTCGGACAGACCGTCGTAGCGGCCGCCGCCGCCCACCGCGGACTGGGAGCCCAGTCCGTCGTGCACGAACTCGAAGGTCGTGCGCGTGTAGTAGTCCAGGCCGCGGACCAGCTTGGGGTCGTCCTCGAAGGAGACGCCCGCCGCCGTGATCAGCTCGCGCACCTCCTCGTGGTACGCCTTGCAGGCGTCGCACAGGTAGTCACGCAGCAGCGGGGCGTCACCGAGCTGCTTCTGCACCGACTCGCGCTTGTCGTCGAGGACGCGGAGCGGGTTGATGTCCGCGCGGCGCAGCGTGTCCTCGTCGAGGTCCAGGCCGCGCAGGAACTCCTGCAGCGCGGCCCGGTAGACGGGACGGCACTCCTTGTCGCCCAGGCTGTTCAGCAGGATGCGGAAGTTCCTGAGGCCGAGTGAGCGGTACGCCTGGTCGGCCAGGATGATCAACTCGGCGTCCAGCGCCGGGTCCTCGGCCCCGATGGCCTCGGCACCGACCTGGGAGAAGTGGCGGTAGCGGCCCTTCTGGGGGCGTTCGTAGCGGTAGTAGGAGCCCGAGTACCAGAGCTTGACCGGGAGGTTGCCCACCTTGTGCAGGTTGGCCTCCAGGGCCGCGCGCAGCACGGAGGCGGTTCCCTCCGGACGCAGGGCGAGCTTGGTGCCGCCCTTGGTCTCGAAGGCGTACATCTCCTTGGTCACGATGTCGGTGGACTCCCCGACACCGCGTGCGAACAGCTCGACGCTCTCGAAACCGGGCGTCTCGATGTAGCCGTAGCCGGAGTTGCGCAGCGGCGTGGCGATGGCCTCGCGGACGGCCAGGTACTTGGCGCTGTCCGGCGGCAGCAGGTCGTACGTGCCCTTGGGGGCCTGGAAGGTACTCACGGAAGGTCTCTCGTCACATTCCTCGTCGGGGAGGGGTCGTCGGACCCGTTCCCTGGCCGCCGGCCGCCACCTGCCGCAGATACGGGTTGGTGGCGCGCTCCTGGCCGATGGTCGTCTGGGGGCCGTGGCCGGACAGCACCACGGTCGAGTCGTCGAGCGGCAGGCACACGCGGGCCAGCGAGTCGAGCATCTCGGCCATGTCGCCGCCGGGCAGGTCGGTGCGTCCGATGGAGCCGGCGAAGAGCAGATCCCCGGAGAAGAACACGGAGGGGATCTCCGTGGTCTCGGGCATCCGGAAGGTCACCGACCCCTTGGTATGGCCGGGCGCGTGCGCGACGGACAGCTCCAGACCGGCCAGCTCCAGCTTCGAGCCGTCGGTCAGCTCCTTGACGTCGCCGGGCTCGCCGATGGTCAGCTCGCCCATGAGCGGCATGCCGATGGAGCGGCCGAGCGCCTTCTCGGGGTGGCTCATCATGTACCGGTCCTCGGGATGGATCCACGCCGGTACGTCGTGCGCGCCGCACACCGGGACGACCGAGGCCACATGGTCGAGGTGGCCGTGGGTGAGGACGACGGCGACGGGCTTGAGCCGATGCTTCTTCAGCGTCTCCTCGACTCCCTGGGTGGCCTGGTGGCCCGGGTCGATGATCACGCACTCCTCACCGGCGGCGGGGGCGACCAGATAACAGTTGGTCCCCCAGGCCCCGGCGGGGAACCCGGCAATGAGCACGATCGTCCTTCTTGTGTCGTACGAGGGGTGGGTTGCTGTGGATCAGAGCCTACCGGCGCTGCCGTTTCCTCAGCGAACCCATATACGGTACGGGTCACACACAATCAGTCGGCTCACGAGACGCGCGACGCACCCGTCGACGTACGAGACGCATAGGGAGAGAACCCGGTGGTCAGCCAGGAGCAGCGGCGGCGTCAGCTCGCCCGGGAGAAGTTCTTGCGGCAGCAGCAGCGGCGTACCCAGGCCCGGCGCAAGGCACATGTCCGCAACGCCGTGATCGCCTCGGTTCTCGGCGTGATCCTGGTCGGCAGCCTCGCGCTGTACACGACCGGGGTCCTGAAGGACGACGGCAAGAAGGAGAACGCCAGCTCGGAGGTGTCGCCCAGCCCCAAGCCCAGCAAGGCGCCGGATCCGTGCGAGAAGCCGGCCGCGGGCAAGGTGAAGGAACTCACCTTCAAGAAGGAACCCGCGATCACCATCGACAAGACCGCGAAGTACACGATGGACCTGCAGACGACCTGCGGTTCCATCGGGATAACGATGGACGCGGCGAAGGCCCCGCACACCGTCAACTCGTTCGACTTCCTGGTGAACAAGGGCTACCTGGACCACACCAAGTGCCACCGTCTCACCACGCAGGGCATCTACGTGCTCCAGTGCGGGGACCCGAAGGGCACCGGCATGGGCGGCCCTGGCTACACGATCCCGGACGAGAACCTGAAGGACTCGCGTCTGAAGGGCAATACGTACCCGGCGGGCACGGTCGCGATGGCGAACCAGTTCAACGCTCAGACCGGTGAGGGCAAGAACAGCGGCGGCAGCCAGTTCTTCCTGGTGTTCCAGGACAGCCCGCTGCCGGCGAACTACACCCCGTTCGGCACGGTCACCAAGGACGGCATGAAGGTCCTGAAGAAGATCGCCGACGCGGGTGAGAACACGGGCATGGGTGATGGGACGCCCAACGCGACCGTGGTGATCAACAAGGCCACTGTCAAGAAGTCCTGACCGCCAACAGCGAAATTTCGGTCGCGCGGGATGCGGACAGGCAACCCGCCGGTCGCCTATGTTGGCCGTGACGAAACTGTGGACGATGCCCGGGGGAGCCAAGGCCCCCCGCAGGCATCATGTGGAGGAGGCGCTGTGAGCAGCGACCCGTGGGGCCGCGTCGACGAGACGGGGACCGTGTACGTGCGTACGGCCGACGGCGAACAGGTCGTCGGTTCCTGGCAGGCCGGCTCCCCCGAGGAGGCGCTGGCCTACTTCGAGCGCAAGTACGAGGGCCTGGTCGTCGAAATCGGCCTCCTCGAGAAGCGGGTGAAGACCACCGACCTGTCGGCGAAGGACGCCCAGGCCGCGATCGACCACATTCGCGAGCAGGTGGACGCGCATCACGCGGTCGGTGACCTGGACGCGCTCAAGGTGCGGCTGGACAAGCTCGTCGAGACCGTCGAGGCGCGCCGTGAGGAGCGCAAGCAGCAGCGGGCGAAGCAGTCCGACGAGGCGCGGCACGCCAAGGAGGCACTGGTCACCGAGGCGGAGGAGCTGGCGCAGTCGGACCAGTGGCGGGCGGCCGGTGAGCGGCTGCGCGCTCTGGTGGACACATGGAAGGGCCTGCCGCGGCTCGACCGGAAGTCCGACGACGAGCTCTGGCACCGCTTCTCGCACGCCCGGTCGGCGTTCTCCAAGCGCCGCAAGGCCCACTTCGCGCAGCTCGACGCGCAGCGCGAGGAGGCCCGCAAGACGAAGGAGAAGCTGGTCGCCGAGGCCGAGGCGCTGTCGAACTCGACGGACTGGGGCCCCACGGCCGCGCGCTACCGCGAGCTGATGGCCGACTGGAAGGCGGCGGGCCGCGCCCAGCGCGAGCACGAGGACGACCTGTGGAACCGCTTCCGCGGCGCCCAGGACGTGTTCTTCGCCGCCCGCAGCTCGGTGTTCGCCGAGCGTGACGCCGAGCAGTCGGAGAACCTCAAGCTCAAGGAGGAGCTGGCCGGCGAGGCGGAGAAGATCCTTCCGGTGACGGACCTGAAGGCGGCCCGTGCTGCCTTCCGCTCGGTCAACGAGCGGTGGGAGGCCATCGGCCATGTGCCGCGCGACGCCCGCCCGAAGGTGGAGGGCCGGATGCACGCGGTCGAGCGGGCCATCCAGGAGGCCGAGGAAGCGGAGTGGCGCCGGACGAACCCGGAGGCCCGCGCCCGCGCGGCCGGTCTCACGGGCCAGCTCCAGGCCGCCGTGGACAAGCTGACGGGCCAGATCGAGCAGGCCCGTGCCCAGGGCAACAACGCCAAGGCCGACAAGCTCCAGCGTGAGCTGGACGGCCGCCAGGCGCTGCTGGACCAGGCGCTGAAGGGTCTGCAGGAGTTCGGCGGCTGACGCCGCGTGCTCAACGACGAGTGAGGGGCTCCCGTACGGTGCGTACGGGAGCCCCTCACTCG
>NZ_LIRK01000789.1 GCF_001419765.1 Streptomyces torulosus | reverse complement strand
CTGGACCACCGCCGAACGCGAAGGACGCACCATCACCCCGCTCATCACCGCGCTGAACGACATCCGCCGGCGCCATCCCGCACTGCACGGGCTGAGGAACCTGCGCTTCCACCACACCGACAACGACGCGGTGATGGCGTACAGCAAGCGCACCGGCCCCGACACGGTCCTCGTGGTCGTGAATCTCGACCCCCACCACACGCAGACCGCCCGGGTCTCGCTCGACATGGCGGAACTCGGCCTGGGCCCCGACGAGAACGCGCCGATGCACGACGAGCTGACGGGTGAGACCTACCGATGGGGAAGGACGAACTACGTGCGCCTGGAGCCGGGCCGGGCGCCCGCACACATCCTCCACGTCGGGGTCCACGCCGACGACGCCCCGTCCTCGGCTCGCAGCGGAGGGCCCGGTACCCGATGACGATGAACAAGCCCATCCCGGACACCTTCGAGGACACACCGCAGAAGGACCGCGACCCGGAGTGGTTCAAACGCGCCGTCTTCTACGAGGTCCTCGTCCGGTCCTTCCAGGACAGCAACGGCGACGGCATCGGCGACCTCAAGGGCCTGACCGCCAAACTCGACTATCTGCAGTGGCTGGGCATCGACTGCATCTGGCTCCCGCCCTTCTTCAAGTCCCCCCTCAGGGACGGCGGCTACGACGTCTCCGACTACACCGCCGTCCTCCCCGAGTTCGGTGACCTCGCCGACTTCGTGGAGTTCGTCGACGCCGCCCACCAGCGCGGCATGCGCGTCATCATCGACTTCGTCATGAACCACACCAGCGACCAGCACCCGTGGTTCCAGGAATCCCGCAAGGACCCCGACGGCCCCTACGGCGACTACTACGTCTGGGCCGACGACGACAAGCAGTACCAGGACGCCCGCATCATCTTCGTCGACACCGAAGTCTCCAACTGGACCTTCGACCCCGTCCGCAAGCAGTACTTCTGGCACCGCTTCTTCGCCCACCAGCCGGACCTCAACTACGAGAACCCGGCCGTCCAGGAGGAGATGCTGGCCTCCCTCCGCTTCTGGCTGGACCTCGGCATCGACGGCTTCCGGCTCGACGCGGTGCCCTACCTGTACCAGGAGGAAGGCACCAACTGCGAGAACCTGCCCCCCACCCACGCCTTCCTGAAGCGCGTCCGGAGGGAGATCGACGCGCAGTACCCGGACACGGTCATCCTCGCGGAGGCGAACCAGTGGCCGGAG
>NZ_LIRK01000788.1 GCF_001419765.1 Streptomyces torulosus | reverse complement strand
CCGCATCCTGCGGCACTGGATGGACCACGGCGTGCGCATCTTCCGCGTCGACAACCCCCACACCAAACCGGTGGTGTTCTGGGAACAGGTCATCGCGGACATCAACCGCACCGACCCCGACGTGATCTTCCTGGCCGAGGCCTTCACCCGCCCCGCGATGATGCACACCCTCGCCGCGACCGGCTTCCAGCAGTCCTACACCTACTTCACCTGGCGCACCACCAAGCAGGAGCTGACCGAGTACGCCACCGAACTCGCCGGCGACGCCGCCAGCTACATGCGCCCCAACTTCTTCGTCAACACCCCCGACATCCTCCACGCCTTCCTCCAGCACGGCGGCCGCCCCGCCTTCGAACTCCGCGCCGTCCTCGCCGCGACCCTCTCCCCCACCTGGGGCGTCTACTCCGGCTACGAACTGTGCGAGAACACCCCCCTCAAACCCGGCAGCGAGGAATACCTCGACTCCGAGAAGTACCAACTCCGCCCCCGCGACTGGACCACCGCCGAACGCGAGGGACGCACCATCGCCCCGCTGCTCGGCAAGCTCAACGAGATCCGGCGGCGGAGCCCCGCGCTGCGACAACTGCGCGACCTGCACTTCCACCACGCCGACCAGGAAGCGGTGATCATCTATTCGAAGCGGGCGGGCTCGAACACGGTTCTGGTGGTCGTGAACCTCGACCCCCACCACACCCAGGAGGCCACGGTCTCGTTGGACATGCCGCGACTCGGCCTCGACTGGCACGAGTCGGTGCTGGTGCGCGACGAGCTCACCGGCGAGGTCTACACCTGGGGCAGGAGCAACTACGTACGTCTCGAACCGGGCCGCACGCCCGCACACGTACTGACCATCCTGCGACCGTCCAACCCGCAGATCGGGGGGTCACCCACACCATGATCGTCAACGAGCCCGTTCCCGACACCTTCGAGGACACGCCGCAGAAGGACCGGGACCCGGAGTGGTTCAAACGCGCCGTCTTCTACGAGGTCCTCGTCCGGTCCTTCCAGGACAGCAACGGCGACGGCATCGGCGACCTCAAGGGCCTGACCGCCAAACTCGACTATCTGCAGTGGCTGGGTATCGACTGCATCTGGCTCCCGCCCTTCTTCAAGTCCCCCCTCAGGGACGGCGGCTACGACGTCTCCGACTACACCGCCGTCCTCCCCGAGTTCGGTGACCTCGCCGACTTCGTGGAGTTCGTCGACGCCGCCCACCAGCGCGGCATGCGCGTCATCATCGACTTCGTCATGAACCACACCAGCGACCAGCACCCGTGGTTCCAGGAGTCCCGCAAGGACCCCGACGGCCCCTACGGCGACTACTACGTCTGGGCCGACGACGACAAGCAGTACCAGGACGCCCGCATCATCTTCGTCGACACCGAAGTCTCCAACTGGACCTTCGACCCCGTCCGCAAGCAGTACTTCTGGCACCGCTTCTTCGCCCACCAGCCGGACCTCAACTACGAGAACCCGGCGGTGCAGGAGGAGATGATCTCGGCGCTGCGGTTCTGGCTGGACCTCGGCATCGACGGTTTCCGTCTGGACGCCGTGCCGTACCTGTACCAGCAGGAGGGCACCAACTGCGAAAACCTTCCGGCGACCCATGACTTCCTGAAGCGGGTCCGCAAGGAGATCGACGCCCACTACCCCGACACGGTGCTGCTGGCCGAGGCGAACCAGTGGCCGGAG
>NZ_LIRK01000787.1 GCF_001419765.1 Streptomyces torulosus | reverse complement strand
CCGCGCCGTCACCGACCTCGTACGCCTGCTGGCCGAGCTGCTGGAGAACGCCACCACGTTCTCCTCACCCCGGACCAAGGTCCGCGTCACCGCGACCCGTCTGCCCGACGGGCGCGTGATGATCGAGATCCACGACCAGGGCATCGGCCTCACCGCCGAGGACTTCGCCGACGTGAACCACAGGCTGGCCGAGCCGCCGACGGTGGACGCCGCGATCTCCCAGCGCATGGGCCTGTTCGTGGTCGGCCGCCTCTCCGACCGCCACGGCATCCGCGTCCAGCTCCGCCCCTCCGGCGAGCAGGCCGGCACGACCTCCCTGGTCATGCTCCCGAGCGACCTCACCGGCGGAGAAGGCGCGCCCGAGCCCCCGGACGCCCTCACTCCCGCCCCTGCCGGCCCGGTCGCCCCTGAACCGCCCTTCCCCGGCGAGGACTTCACCTCCCCGCACACCGGGTGGCAGAGCTGACGTCGGCCCCACGGACACCGAGGCCGGCTTTCGACGGCCTCGCGGGCCCCGTCGGACCCTGAGCCCTGGGGAAACCCGAGTGCCGGGGCGCGGTCGGCGCTGTGATACTGCTCCGATGATCGACGTCCCTCCCGCCGCCCTGGACTCGTTGTACGGCCTCGCCTTCGGAGACGCCTTCGGCGACCGCTGGTTCGGCATTCTGCGCCGGGACGGTGACGCGGCCCTCGCAGCGCGGACGTTGCCCCGGGAGCACCCGTGGCGGTGGAGCGACGACACCGCCCAGGCGCTCGTCCTCGTACGGGAACTCGCCGAGGGCGGCGGCACCGTCGACCAGGACCGCCTCGCCCTGCGTCTCGCGGCCGCCTACGCCGCCGACACGCACCGCGGCTACGGGGCCTCGATGCACGACGTGCTGCGCCGGATCGGCGCGGGCGAACCCTGGCGCGAGGTGGTGGCGGGTCAGTTCGGCGGCCAGGGTTCCTGGGGAAACGGTGCGGCCATGCGTGCCGCTCCCCTCGGCGCCTGGCACGCCGCCGACCTCGACGTGGTCGTCGAGCAGGCCGCCCGGCAGGGCATGGTCTCCCACCACCACCCGGAGGCGGTCGCCGGAGCGGTGGCGGTCGCCCTCGCCGCCGCACACGCGACGCGCAGCCGGGGCGGGCCCCGCCCGGCGCGACCGGACTTCCTCAGGGCGGTCGCCGAACGGCTGCCCGACAGTGACGTCCGGTCGGGGGTGCTGGTCGCGGCCCGCATGCCGGACCACACCTCGGTCCGGCAT
>NZ_LIRK01000786.1 GCF_001419765.1 Streptomyces torulosus | reverse complement strand
GGGCCTGCTCCGCCGCGCGGATCGTGCTCTCGCTGACGAAGTCGAGGAAGCGGGCGACGTTCTCCAGGCGGGCGGCGGCCGGGGTCTCGCGGCCGAGGACGCCGACGCCCTGCCGGGCGATCTCGATGACCTGGTTGAGGGCCCGGGCGCTGGCCAGCATCGACTGGTACCAGATGTCGTCGTCGACGACATAGCGTTCACGGCGGCGGTCGTCGCGCTCCCGGCGGACGAACGCCTGGCCCTCCAGGTAGGTGATCGCCTTGGAGACGGACGCCGGGCTGACCTGGAGGCGCTGGACCAGGTCGGACGCGGTGAGGCTGCCCGAGTCGGTGAGGGTGAGGCAGGCCATGACCCGCGCCATCATCTTCGGCATGCCCGAGGCCATCATCACGGTGGCGAACGACTCCTCGAACTCCCGCACGGCCTCGGTGTCCCGGCCGTACGCCGCCGTGGACGCCGCAGGCCCCCGTGGCGCGGCCTGCCTGCGCCGTTGCGCACGGCGTTCGGTGGCGCGGTGGGCCAGGTCGGCGCGGTAGCCGGTGGGGCCGCCGTTGCGCATGACCTCGCGTGTGATGGTCGAGGTGGGGCGGTCGAGGCGTCGCGCGATCTCGGCGTAGGCGAGGCCGTCGGCCAGCCCCAGGGCGATCTGCTGACGTTCGGGCTGAGTGAGCCTGCCTCCCGGCATGAGGGTCTCCTTCGAGGTGCGCGTGTGGACCCCACCATAGCGTTCACCTCCATTTCATTGCAACGGATTCCATGGGTGTTGTTGCGTTAAGTTCAGATCCATTGCAATGATTTCCTGGCTTCTACCTGCAACAATGCCAGTCACACGCAACGAGTTGGTTGCCGTAACTATGAATGCAACGTAGCTTTTCTCTCGTCGGAAACAACGACCCACCAGAGGAGAGAACGATGCAGAAGTTCGCCACCCCCGCCCCGATCGCCGCCGTCCTCGACATCCAGGCCGGGCGGGTGCAGGTCATCGCCGCCGACCGGGCCGACACCGTCGTCGAGGTCCGGCCCGTGGACCCCTCCAAGGACCGGGACGTGCAGCTCGCCGAGCGGACCACCGTCGAGTACGCCGACGGCACCCTGCGGATCACCGCGAAGGCGCCGGTCAAGAACCGCCTCGTGGGCCCCGCCGGTTCGGTCGAGGTGACCGTGCAGCTGCCCGCCGGCTCGCACGTCGAGGCCACCTCGGCCGGCGTCGAGTTCCGGGGCGTCGGACGACTCGGGGACGTCGCCATCGACGGCGCCCTCGGCCAGGTCAAGCTCGACGAGACCGGCCGGGCCCGCCTGGCCGTCCTGGCCGGTGACATCGCGGTCGGCCGCCTCGGCGGACCCGCGGAGATCAGCACCCAGCAGGGCGACATCCGTATCGACGAGGCCGTCGGCGGCACGGTCGTGATCCGCACCGAGTCCGGTGACATCTCGGTCGCCGCCGCCCCCGGTGTCTCGGCCGCCCTGGACGCCGGCACCTCCTACGGCCGCGTCAGCAACGCCCTCAAGAACGACGGCACCACCGCGCTCGACATCCGCGCCACCACCTCCTGCGGCGACATCACCGCCCGCAGCCTCTGACCCTCCCGGCCCTTCGAAGGAGCACATCCAATGACCACCCCGGCCATCGCGGCGCACGGGCTGCACAAGTCCTACGGCGACAAGGTCGTGCTCGACGGCGTCGACCTCACCGTCCCCGAGGGAACGATCTTCTCCCTGCTCGGCCCGAACGGGGCCGGCAAGACCACCGCCGTCAAGATCCTGTCCACCCTCATCACCGCCGACAGCGGCCACATCAGGGTCGCGGGCCACGACCTGGCCACCGACCCGCAGGCCGTCCGCGCCGCGATCGGGGTCACCGGGCAGTTCTCCGCCGTCGACGGGCTCATCACCGGCGAGGAGAACATGCTCCTCATGGCGGACCTGCACCATCTGCCGAGGAGCGAGGGGCGACGGGTCGCCGCCGAACTGCTGGAGCGCTTCGACCTCACGGAGGCGGCGAAGAAGCCCGCCTCCACCTACTCCGGCGGCATGAAGCGCCGCCTCGACATCGCGATGACGCTGGTCGGGGGCCCGCGCGTCATCTTCCTCGACGAGCCGACCACCGGCCTCGACCCCCGCTCCCGCCACACCATGTGGCAGATCATCCGCGAACTGGTCACGGGCGGCGTCACCGTCTTCCTCACCACCCAGTACCTGGAGGAGGCCGACGAACTCGCCGACCGGATCGCCGTGCTCCACGACGGGCGGATCGCCGCCGAGGGCACCGCCGAGGAACTCAAGCGACTGATCCCCGGCGGCCACGTCCGGCTCCGCTTCTCCGACCCGGCCCTCTACCGGTCGGCCGCCGCCGCACTCCTCCAGGGCACCCTCCCCGACGCTCCCCTCCGCTCACGCGGTGGCACCGCCGACGACGACGCCCTGACCCTGCGGATCCCCAGCGACGGCTCCCAGCGCGACCTGCGCTCCGTCCTCGACCGGCTGGACGCCGCCGACATCGAGGCCGACGAACTGACCGTGCACACCCCCGACCTCGACGACGTGTTCTTCGCCCTCACCGGCGGCACCGACATCCCCGCCCAGGCCAAGGAGGCCCTGCGATGAGCTCCCTCTCCCTCGCCGTCCGCGACTCGACGACCATGCTGCGCCGCAACCTGCTGCACGCCAGGCGCTACCCGTCGATGACCCTGAACCTGCTGCTCACGCCGGTCATGCTGTTGCTGCTCTTCGTCTACATCTTCGGAGACGCCATGAGCGCGGGCCTCGGCGGCGGCGCCGACCGCTCCGACTACATCGCCTACCTGCTGCCCGGCCTGCTGCTGATGACGGTCGGATCCACCACCATCGGCACCGCGGTGTCCGTCTCCAACGACATGACCGAGGGCATCATCGCCCGCTTCCGCACGATGGCGATCCACCGCGCGTCGGTGCTCGTCGGGCACGTCATCGGCAGTGTGGCGCAGTGCCTGATGAGCGTGGTCCTCGTCGGCGCCGTCGGTGTGGCCATCGGCTTCCGCTCCACCGACGCCACCGTCCTGGAGTGGCTCGCCGCCTTCGGCCTGGTCACGCTGTTCGCCCTGGCGCTCACCTGGATCGCCGTCGGGATGGGCCTGGTCAGCCCGAACGCCGAGGCCGCCAGCAACAACGCGATGCCGCTGATCTTCCTCCCGCTGATCTCCAGCACCTTCGTGCCGCTGCACTCCATGCCGGGCTGGTTCCAGCCGATCGCCGAGTACCAGCCGTTCACCCCGGCCATCGAGACCCTGCGCGGGCTGCTCCTCGGCACCGAGATCGGCCACAACGGATGGCTCGCCGTGGCCTGGTGCGTCGGCCTCGCGGTGCTCGGCTACTTCTGGTCCACCTCGAAGTTCAACGGCGACCCGAAGTAACCGCCGTGACAGCGCGGGCAGCCACCCGCACCCCGTCCCACCCGCACCTCGCCTCACCCCACACTTCGTCCCACCCGGGGCGGCGTACACCGACAGGGCGTCGGAGTACGCCGCCCCGTTCGTGTGTCACCGGGTCGGGTGTCACCGCTCGGGCGCGGTGTGTCCGTCGCCGGTGATCGCCACGCCGATGTTGCCGCCGGCGGCGATCGAACGGGGGCCCGAGGCCGTCACCGTCACGCCCCGGTTCTCCTGACGCGGCAGCAGGGCCGTCAACTCGCGCCGCAGTTCCTCGTCCTCGCGCAGGGCCCGTTTGATCTGCTGGCGCAGGGCCGCCGACGCGTCCTCGTCATCGGGTTCCGCCGCGGCGTCCGCCACGGCCGCGCCCAGTTCGGCCCGCCCCCGCTCGTCACGGTGGTGCCACGCCGCCGTCAGCATCCGGCGGCCGATGTCCGCCGTAGTCTCCACCGCCGCGCGCTCCACCGGGGTCAGCGCCCCGGTGCCGTACGCGGCCACGGCCGCCGTCAGATACGGCCCCGCCCGGCCCACCAGTTCGGCGATCTCCGTAGTCATCCTCAGCCCCTCCCCCTCCGTACGTCGGGATTCCGCCGGTACGGGCCGCATCCCGCAGCCCCCGTAGGTCGGAAACGCCGAACGCGGGGCCCTGGTTCCACGAGCCGCCGGTTCCACCAGCCCCCGTTCCCTCGGCGCCCCCGCCCCGCGCGGGCTATCGCTTCAGTGCCCGGTACCGCTTCAGCAGGGCCGACAGCTTCTCCGGGTCCTTGCCGCCGTTCAGCTCCCTCAGGAGGTCGTCGGGGCAGAGTTCGTAAAGGTCGCCCCACCAGCCCCGGCGGCGGTGGTCGTAGATGCGGTAGCCGCCGGGGACGCCCCGGGCGACGTAACGGCGTTTGCTCACTCGGCCTCCGGTGGGGGTGTCAACGCCTCCTCCTCCAGCAGGCGTTCGGCGATGTCGGCGGCCCAGGACTGTGCCCACCGGCGGAGTGACATGGTGGCCTGCTCGTCGAGGCCCTGGCGAGCGAATTCCCGGTCGTCGAGCCACTCGGTGGCCTCCAACCGGGACTGGAGGTCGGCGAGATCGAAGGTGGAGGCGGTGGCGGAGGTGTGGCGGCGGGCCAGCTCCTCCAGTTCGAGGACGGTCCAGTGGGCGGCGGCCGCGTGGACCGTGACGAGGTCGCGGGCGGTGTTCCGGTCGGCGAGGGCCCGGACCTTGGTACCGACGACGTCCTCCAGGGAGAGGGTCGGCCCCAGTGCCGTCTCGACCGCGGGGTGCCACAGGGACTCCTTGAGGATGTCCAGGGTGCGTTCCTCCGCCGTCGTCGGGTCGGTGACGAGGAGACGGGCGGAGAGCGGGGTGCCCTCCGCCTCCTCCACGAGCCAGCCTCGTCCCGCCAGTCCGGTGCGGACGGTGCCGGTGATCTCGTCCATCGGGGCCGGGTGTTCCGTCGCCACCTCCAGCAGGCGGCCCGGCGGGCGGCTCTCCGTGAGCCCGTGGGCCCGTACCGCGTGGTCGCCGGTCACGGCCAGGGCGTAGGGGGCGCCGATGGCCAGGATGTCGGTGAGGAGATGAAGGACCGGGTCGGGAGGAGCCGGCTCGGGGAGGTCGTTCACGCGCGGGCCTGGGGAAGGGTGGGGGGTGGGGCCATGGACATGGATTATCACGGCTCTCGGGCTCTGCCCCTGTCATCTCCCCGGTTCACTCGGCCCTGGCCCTTCGAACGCCCTGATGCTGCGGGACGCGCACGGGCGGTGGCCGGACCGGGGACGCCCAAGGACGCCCGCCCCGGGGACGCACCCGGAGACGCACCCGCGGACGTGCCCGGAACGCGCACGACCGGGCGTCGTGTGACCGGTGGGGCCAGACTGGAAGGAGTGGCGGAGCTGCCGGAAGGCCCCGCCCGAGCACTCGTGGAGGTCGGCATGAGGGCGGTGACGCGGACGGACGTACCCGTCGAGATCGAGGGCGACGGCGTCGAACTACGGATGCAGAACATCGGCGGGGACACCGATGTCGCCTTCGTCCGGCTCCCCAAGGGCGTGAACATGGCCCCGGCCCTGAAGGGCGAGCCCGACGGCCTGTGCCAGGTCCCGCACTGGGGCTACATGTTCAAGGGCCGGCTGCTGATGCACACCAAGGAGGGCGACACGAGCTACGAGGCGGGCGAGGCCTTCTACTGGGCGCCCGGCCACGTACCGGAGGCCCTGGAGGACTGTGAGTACGTGGACTTCTCGCCCCGGAAGGAGTTCGAGGAGGTCATCGGACACATCAAGGCGAACCTCGGCTGACCGCCACTCACCACCGGCCGAGGGAAGTGAACTTGGAGGCAACCTTTCCCTGAACGGCGACCACCCATGAGTCGGAACTCCCTTCACGGGGGCTCCACACGAACCGCGTGTTCACCTGAATCACGTACGTTACGTAAGGACTCATCCGTGGCTTCTGCCTCCTCGCGCCCGTCCCACCGCCGGTCCCTCCGCACGCGCCGTGCCCTCGTGGTCACCGCCGCAGCCGTGGCCGCCGGTGTCGGCGCCGGCGTCCTCGTGATGAACGCCAACGCAATTCCCGCGGACCTCTACCACCAGGTGCTGCCCGCCAAGGACGGCTGGGCGGCCTCCGGGGCCGGTACGACCGGCGGTACGAAGGCGGACGCGGCGCACACCTTCACGGTCTCGACCCGCTCCCAGCTGGTGAAGGCGCTCGGCACGCAGACCGACACCACCCCCCGGATCATCAAGATCAAGGGCACGATCGACGCCAACACCGACGACGCGGGCAAGAAGCTGACCTGCGCCGACTACGCCTCCGGCACCGGCTACTCGCTCTCCGCGTACCTCAAGGCCTTCGACCCGTCGACATACGGCAAGAAGGCGCCGTCCGGCACCCAGGAGACCGCCCGCAAGGCGGCGGCGGAGAAGCAGAAGAAGAACATCGTCTTCCGGGTGCCGTCGAACACGACCCTCGTCGGCGTCCCCGGCACCAAGGCGGGGATCACGGGCGGCAGCCTCCAGGTCCAGAACGTCAAGAACGTCATCGTCCGGAACCTGACGTTCGCGGCGACGGAGGACTGCTTCCCGCAGTGGGACCCGACGGACGGCTCGTCCGGCGAGTGGAACTCCGCCTACGACTCCGTCACCCTGCGCGGGGCGACCAACGTGTGGGCCGACCACAACACGTTCACCGACAGCCCGACCTTCGACAAGTCGCTGAAGACGTACTTCGGCCGCAAGTACCAGATCCACGACGGCGCCCTCGACATCACCAACGGCTCCGACCTGGTGACCGTCGAGCGGAACCTCTTCTCCAGCCACGACAAGACGATGCTGATCGGCAGCAGCGACACCGACTCCAAGGGCAAGCTGCGCGTCACCATCCACCACAACGTGTGGAAGGGCATCGTCCAGCGCGCGCCGCTGGCCCGCATCGGGCAGATCCACCTCTACAACAACGTCTACGACACGACGACGCTCAACGGCTACGAGCCGAAGTACAGCATCGACTCCCGCGCCAAGGCGCAGGTGGTCGCCGAGCGCAACGTCTGGAAGATCCCGGGCGGCGCGAAGACCGCGAAGCTGCTGAGCGGCGACGGCACGGGCTCCCTCGCCGGGACCGGCAACGTCGTCAACGGCACGGCGACGGACCTGGTGGCCGCGTACAACGCCGCGAACTCGAAGAAGCTGAAGACGACGGTGAACTGGACGCCGACCCTGACGGCGGGCCTGGAGACGTCGGTGAAGAACCTCCTGACCGACCTGACCACCACCACGGGCGCGGGCACCCTCTCCTGACCCCGCCCCACCCGAACGTGGCCCGCCCGGCCATCCTTCTCCG
>NZ_LIRK01000785.1 GCF_001419765.1 Streptomyces torulosus | reverse complement strand
ATGATGTCCCAGTGCCCGACCGCGCCCCCGCCCTCGTGGGTGTAGAGGTCGGGCAGGCCGAAGACGTGGCCGTTCTCGTGGGGGAGTACGCGGTAGCCGGTCTCGTGGTACGTGCCGGAGCCGTCGTCCTGGCGGCTGTACACGAACGACGCGTTGGCGACGGGTGTGCCGTCCGCGACCGGCGCCTCCCTGTTCCCGGCGAACGTCACGGACAGGACCGTGTCGAGGGCGGAGGGCCCCGCGTTCGGGGTGACGAGGACGTTGACCAAGTCGTACTTGCGGAAGTCGACGACGGGGTCGGCGACCCGCACCATGTCCTGGACCAGCCGCCGGTAGCCGGGCTCGAAGGGGACGCCGCGTTCTATCCCGTACGAGCGGAACGTCTCCGGCATCCGCAGCCACTCGGTGACCGGGGTCTCGGGCCGGTAGTCGATACGGCCGTAGCTGCTCGTCCGGAACCACTTCTGGGTCTGCGGGGCGAACTCGGCGAAGCGGTCCATCGCGCTGCCCTCGCCGGGCGCGTCGGAGAAGTCGATCATCAGGTTGAGGGCGCGGACCGTGCCGGTGGAGCGGGAGTATCCGGGCGGGGTCGGGATGCCCTCGGACATCTGGACGCCGAGCCGGCCGCGGATCATGCACGGGTCGAGCCCCGAGCCGGGGGCCACGGCGACCGCGCCCGCGGCCGTGCTCGTCTCCTTCGCCACGAGGTGCCCGGTGCCGGCGGAGGTGCTGACCGCGAGGGTGAGAGCGGTGACGGAGGCGATCGCGACGGACCGGCGGGGGCGTATACCGCCCATGCCGCCCATCCCGCCCATGCCGCTCGTCGCATGGGTGCCGCCCGTGCGGCGTGCCCGCCACGCGCGCCGGGGCCGCGGCCGGCCGAACGCGGTCGGTCGGCGCTCGGGTATCCCGCTTCGGCGGAACGGCTGCTGCATGCACGCGCCCTTCGCTCCACGGCAGCCGCCCGGGCCACGGCCGCACCCTTTCGATCACCCTGTGGCGGGGGCGGCGGGGGCGCGCGCTGGATGGGCCGAACGAGGGCTTCCCGCCCGCAGGGGCGTGACCTGGGTCACTCCGCCGCATAAAGGAGCCTGGTGTGACCCAGGTCACGGGAAATCTCTTCGGCGGCGGGAAATAACCGGGGACCGTCTCCCCGTTTAGCCATGTGTCCGAGCGAAACGGGGAAACGCTCCCCGGATCCCGCTCCCCTTCGATCGTCAGGAGGTACGCCGTGCAGACCGCCACCCCCGTGCGCAAGGTGTCCCGTCCCCGGGCGGACGCCCTGCGCAACCGGGAGCGGATCGTCACCGCCGCCCGGGAGATGTTCGTCGAGTTCGGCCCCGACGTGCCGCTCGACGAGATCGCCCGCAGGGCCGGCGTGGGCAACGCCACGGTGTACCGCAACTTCCCGGACCGCGACGCGCTGGTCCGCGAGGTCGTGTGCTCGGTCATGGACCGTACGGCGCTGGCGGCGGAGGTCGCGCTCGAGGAGACCGGTGACGCGTTCGAGGCGCTGTCCCGCTTCGTGCACGCCGCCGCCGACGAGCGGATCAGCGCCCTCTGTCCGATGATCCAGAGCGCCTTCGACAAGAACCACCCCGACCTGGAGGCGGCGCGCGAACGGCTGGAGGCGCAGATGGCCGCCATCATGGAGCGGGCCCAGCGGGCCGGACGGCTCCGTGACGACGTCAGCGTCGGCGACCTGATGCTCGCCGTCAGCCAGCTCAGCCGCCCCCCGGCCGGCACCCAGTGTGTGGGTGTCGACCGTTTCGTCCACCGTCATCTGCAGCTGTTGCTCGACGGTCTGCGGGCCCCGGCCCGCTCCGAACTGCCCGGCACCTCCGTCACGATGGAGGACCTGCGCCGAGCCTGATCTGATCAGACTTCTTCCGTTATCCGCGCCTTGTCGCGCTCCGACGCTTACGCCTGACTTTTTCCGTCACGAAGTCCCGAAGTGGGTACCGCCATGTCTGCAACAGCCCGGAATGTCCCCGAAACGGTGGACGATTCGCACTCCAACCGCTGGAAAGCGCTCGTGTTCATCGCGCTCGCCCAGCTGATGGTCGTCCTCGACGCGACCATCGTGAACATCGCCCTGCCGTCCGCCCAGCAGGACCTCGGGATATCCGACGGCAACCGCCAGTGGGTCATCACGGCGTACGCGCTGGCCTTCGGCGGTCTGCTTCTCTTCGGTGGCCGTATCTCCGACCTGTGGGGGCGCAAGCGCACCTTCGTCACCGGTCTGATCGGCTTCGCCGGCGCCTCCGCGCTGGGCGGCGCGGCCACCGGTGAGGCGATGATGCTGGGCGCCCGAGCCCTGCAGGGTGCCTTCGGCGCGCTGCTCGCGCCCGCCGCGCTCTCCCTGCTCGCCGTGATGTTCACGGACGCCAAGGAGCGTGCCAAGGCGTTCGGCATCTACGGTGCGATCGCCGGTGGCGGTGGCGCCGTGGGCCTGATCCTCGGCGGCTTCCTCACCGAGTACCTGGACTGGCGCTGGACGTTCTTCGTCAACATCCCGTTCGCGGTGATCGCCGCGGCCGGCGCGTACTTCGTCATCCGTGAGCCGGAGGGCGGCCGCAACCGTTCGCCGTTGGACATCCCCGGTGTGGTCCTGTCCACCCTCGGTCTGGTCTCGCTGGTCTACGGCTTCACGCGCGCCGAGTCCGACGGCTGGGGCGACTCCATGACCATCGGTCTCTTCATCACCTCCGCGGTGCTCCTCGCCGCGTTCGTCCTGGTCGAGTCCAAGGTGAAGGCCCCGCTGCTGCCGCTGCGCGTGGTCATGGAGCGCAACCGTGGTGGTGTCTACCTCTCCCTCGGCCTCGCGATCATCGCGATGTTCGGTCTGTTCCTCTTCCTGACCTACTACCTGCAGATCGTGAAGGGGTACTCCCCGGTCAAGACCGGCTTCGCCTTCCTGCCCATGATCACGGGCATGATCGTCGGCTCCACGCAGATCGGCACCCGCCTCATGACCCGGGTCGCGCCGCGCCTGCTGATGGCGCCGGGCTTCCTGCTCGCGGGCCTCGGCATGCTGCTGCTGACCCAGATGGAGATCGACTCCTCGTACGCGGCCCTGCTCCTGCCGGCCCAGCTGCTGCTCGGCCTCGGCATGGGTACGGCGTTCATGCCGGCGATGTCCCTCGCGACCCACGGTGTCGAACCGCGTGACGCGGGTGTCGCCTCCGCGATGGTCAACACCTCCCAGCAGGTCGGTGGCGCCATCGGTACGGCCCTGCTGAACACGATCGCCGCGTCCGCGACCACGTCGTACGTCCAGGACCACATCGCCTCGGCGACCTCCCGCCCCCAGCAGCAGCTCGTCCAGCTCCAGGGCATGGTCAACGGCTACACCAACGCCATCTGGTTCGCCGTCGGCATCCTGGTCCTGTCGGCCGCCATCGCCTTCACCTTCGTCACCACCGGCAAGCCGGACATGACGGCCACCGCCGGTACGAGCGAGGACGCGGCGGACGAGGTCAAGGTCCCGGTGATCGCCCACTGATGACGGGACGGGCCCCGCGCTCGGAGCCTGTCTGAGGGGCGTGGGGACCCACGCGGCCGGCCGAGTACGGCTCACGGCGGCGGAGGGTCCCTAAGCCCCGAGGGCCCCCGAGCACCGGCGCCCCACTCCCCGTGGGCCGGGCCCTCGGCGACCCCCATGCGGCGGAGCGGCTAGCGCAGCCACGGCAGGTCCGCGCCCGCCTCCTTCGGCTGAAGCCCCTCGGCGATGATCTCCATGATCTCGCCGAGGGCTTTCTGCTGTTCCGGCGACAACCGGTCGAACAGCGCCTGCCGCACCGCGGCCACATGCCCCGGCGCGCTCTTCTCCAGGGTCTCGAATCCGCCTTCCGTGAGCACGGCGAACTGTCCCCGTTTGTCCGACGGACAGTCCTCGCGCCGCACCCATCCGTTCTTCTCCAGGCGGGCGATGGCGTGCGAGAGGCGCGAGCGCGTGATCTTCGTGTGCATCGCCAGTTCGGTCATCCGCAGCCGCCGCTGCGGCGCGCCGGACAGCACCACGAGCAGGTGGTAGTAGAGGTGCGGCATCCCCGCGTCCCGCTGCAACTGGCGATCGAGGTGGTCGTCGAGCAGGGTCGTGCCATGGACGTAGGCGAGCCAGGTGCGCTGTTCCTCTTCGGTGAGCCAGCGGGGTTCTTCGGCGGCGGACGGTGTCTTCATACCTCCACTCTACGAGCACCCTTCTTGAAATTTGAACAATAGAGATGTAAGGTGAAACTAGAAATATTGAGACTTCAACTACTGGGGAGTTGGGCGAGGTCTCAAGCAACCGATGAGCCTGAAGCGACCCGCTGTGGCCCGCTTGAGGACGACGTGCTCCAGGAGCCGTACGTGCCGAGGCGTGTCCCCGCCCCACGCGAGTCGCGTGTGCCGAGGGAGTCACCCCTATGTCCGCCGCCACCGCCGAACGCATGCCGACCCTCTATCTGAGCCACGGCGCGCCCCCGCTCGCCGACGACCCGATCTGGCCCGGCGAACTGGCCGCCTGGGCGAGGACGCTGGCCCGCCCCAAGGCGATCCTCATGGTCTCCGCCCACTGGGAGGAGGCCCCGCTCGCCCTCGGCGCGGTCGAGACCGTCCCGCTCGTCTACGACTTCTGGGGCTTCCCCGAGCACTACTACACCGTCCAGTACCCGGCGCCCGGCGCCCCCGAGCTGGCCGCGTCCGTGCGCAGGCTGCTCCAGGCCCCCGGCACGCCGGTCCAGGACATCCCGGACCGGGGCCTCGACCACGGGGCGTACGTCCCGCTCGTCGAGATGTTCCCGGAGGCCGACATCCCGGTCCTGCAGATCTCCATGCCGACCCTGGACCCGGTGAAGCTGATGGACATCGGCCGCAAGCTCGCCCCCCTCCGGGACGAGGGCGTCCTGATCATCGGCTCCGGCTTCTTCACCCACAACCTCGCCGCGCTCCGTCAGGGCGGCATCCCCGCCTGGTCCGCCGAGTTCGACGACTGGGGCAACCGGGCCCTGGAGTCCCGCGACTGGGACTCCCTCCTGGACTTCCTCCACAAGTCACCGGCGGGCCGGCTCGCCCACCCCCGCACCGAGCACTTCGCGCCCCTGTTCGTGACCATGGGCGCGGCCGAGGCAGCCGGTGAACTGGACGCCCAGCGGTCGGTGATCGACGGCTTCTGGAAGGGCCTGGCGAAGCGATCGGTCCAGTTCGGCTGAGGAGCCTTCCGCTGAGGAAGCGTTCGGCTGAGGAGCCTTCCGCCAGGAAGGACCGCGGACAACGGCACTCCGCCCCACCCTGAAGGGCTTTCCCCGCGACGGGCTTTCCCCCTCAGGGCGGGGCGAGTTGCTCCTACGCTGGACGGCGTGACGGATCAGGGCGGCGCGAACAACAGCATCAACGACACCACGGTCCACGGCACGGCGTTCCAGGCGCGTGACGTGGACCAGGTGGTGATCAACCACTACGCGACGCCCACGCCCACGCCCGCCTCGACGGACGGCCCCACCGACACGCTGCTGCCCGGCTGGGCGCGGGAGGTCGTCAACTCGCCGCTCTGGCAACGGCTTCCGCCGACCAGGGACCCGGCACCGTTCCGGGCCGCCGCCCGCGACATCGCCGCCGCGCTCGCCGCCCTGCACGACGAGACGGAGTGGGAGGCGACCGGCGACCCCTGGTGGGACCGCTCCTTCCCCACCCGCTTCCACGGCCAGCTCAGCCAGTTGCTGTGCGCGGAGGACGCCCCCGACGGGGACTTCCACCCCGCCGAGGTCCTCCTCCTGACGCTCGCGCCGTACCTGTCGCAGACCCTGTGGGCGCGTACGGCGGCCGACCGGGTCGGTGTCGACCCCACCGACCTCCGTCTCACGGGGGCCGGGGCAGACCGCGGCGACTTCGAGAGGTACTTCGACCGCGGGCACGAACGCCTCGTCCGCCGCGCCCGGTTGGAGCTGCCCGAGCGGCGGGGCGCCGAGTCGGACATCGGGTGGTGGCTGTTCCACCAGTGGGTGGACCACGGGCTGCGCGGCACCCAGGACCACTGGACGGCGTACACGGACCTGGCCGCCCGGCTCCCCCTGGGCGGCACCGCGCTGGCCGCGCTGTTCCACCGGCGCCGCACCGGCCAACTGCTGTACGGGCTGCGGCTGTCGCTGGGGGAGATGTGCCGCCAGGAACGCCTGGACCGGCTGGAGGCCGTCGCGTCCGTCACCGGCGGCGTCGGTGGTGTCGGCGGTATCGGTGGCATGGGCATGGGGGTGCCGCAGCAGGTCCGGGTGAGACGCCTCGCCGTCCTCCTGGCCGTCGCCCGCGCCCGGGCCCTGGACATCCCCGCGCTCCCCGACGACCTGGTGGAGAACCTCGGCATCCCCTACCCGGTGGGCCTCGCAGACCTGCGGCAGACCGTGGAGCAGGCCGCCTGGCACACCGACAACGGCCGTATGGTCCTTCAGGCCGCCGACTGCCACCACGAGGCGGTCGTCGAGGCCCTGCGACGCCATGTCGGCCAGGTCGACCTCCTGCTCTACGACATCCGCCGCGCGGCCGGCGCCGACGACACGCTCGCCGCGCTGCTGACGCTGCCGCAGCGGGCGTCCGCCGAGGGCGTGGAGGCCGCCCTCGGCGACGACGACCGCCCCAAGTTCGAGAGCTACGGCAAGTTCCAGGTCGACCCCCGCCGGGTCCAGGAACTCCTCATGGGCGACCAGCTCTACCGCAGCCCCGGCCTCGCGATCCGCGAGCTGTACCAGAACGCGCTGGACGCCTGCCGCTACCGCAGGGCCCGCACCCAGTTCCTCGCGACGAGGTCGGAGGGCGGCGCCCCGGACGACGACTGGAAGGGGAAGATCCGCTTCGAGCAGGGGGTCGGCCCGGACGGCCGCCCGTACCTGCTCTGCGAGGACAACGGCATCGGCATGGGCGNNCCGCTTCGGCATCGGCGTCCTCAGCTACTTCATGATCGCCGACGAGATCGAGGTGATCACCCGGCGCCTGGGCGAGGACGGGGCCACGTCGGAACCGTGCTTCAAGGTGGCCATCCACGGCCCGCACCACCTCTTCCGCATCGAAGGCAGCGCGGAGCGCAGGGAGCCGGGCACCACGGTACGGCTCTATCTGCGGGATCGGGCGCCC
>NZ_LIRK01000784.1 GCF_001419765.1 Streptomyces torulosus | reverse complement strand
CGTCACCCGAGGGGGCGGGGCTGTTGCGTGGGGCGGGGTGCGCAGCAGAGCGAGGTGGGGAAGCCCGGCAGGACGGGGCGATGTGGCTGAGCCGAGCGATGCGGCAGGGCGGGGCGAAGCGCGAGGTCGGTCAGTCGGTGCCGTTGCGCTTTCGGAGCGCCAGGACCTCCGTCGCCGCGAAGGTCTCCCCCTGGGGGCGGTCGGCGTAGTACGGGGTGAGGAGGCCGTCCAGTTCGTCGTACGTGAACGCGTCCTGCTTGGTGTCGAACTGCGCCTGCACCCGTGGTCGTTCGACGATCGCGACCATGCCGCCGTGGACGACGAGGAGCTGTCCGTTGATGTGTCCGGCGGCGGGTGAGGCCAAGTAGCCGACGAGCGGGGCGACATGTTCCGGGGCGAGCGGGTCGGGGCCCTGCTCGGGGCGGTCGAGGCCGGCGAACACGTCCTCCGTCATCCGGGTACGGGCCCGGGGGCAGATCACGTTCGCCGTGACGCCGTACCGGGTGAGCGCCTGCGCCGAGGACGTGGTCAGACCGACGATCCCGCCCTTGGCCGCCGCGTAGTTGGGCTGTCCGGCCGAGCCAGCGAGGAACGCCTCCGACGAGGTGTTCACGATCCGCCCGTACACCGGCGCACCGGCCGTCTTCGACCTCTCCCGCCAGTGCGCGGACGCGAAGCGGATCGTGTTGAAGTGGCCCTTGAGGTGGACCCGGATCACCGAGTCCCACTCGTCCTCGGACATCGAGAAGACCATCCGGTCCCGCAGGATGCCCGCGTTGTTGACCAGGATGTCCAGCTTCCCGAACGCGCCGATCGCCGACTCGACCAGTTCGCGCGCCTGGCGGTGGTCGGAGACGTCACCGGTGTGGACGAGAGCGCGGCCGCCCGCGGCCCGTATCTCCGCCGCGACCTCCTCGGCGGGTCCGGTGGACGCGCCGCCGCTGCCGTCCCGGCCCGGCTGCCCGTAGTCGTTGACGACGACGGCCGCGCCCAGCCGGGCCAGCTCCAACGCCTCGGCCCGGCCGAGACCCCGGCCCGCGCCGGTGACGATCGCCGACAGTCCCTCCAGTGGCAATGACATGGGCATCCTTGAAGTCGTCGAAGTGCGTCCAGAAGTCGGCAGAGCTCGGCACAGACCGGCAGAGAGTCGACGCGGCGGACCCGGCTCTCGCCACCCAGCCGCCCGAGGCGCCGGGGTCCAGGGTGTCGGGGTCCGGGCCGAGGCGCCGGGGTCCGGGGGTTCCAAGGCCCCCGCGTCCAATGGCCCCGCGGGCGTCAGATCTCTATGCAGGTCCGCAGTGCGGCTCCCGTGCGCATCTGGTCCAGTGCCTCGTTGATGTCGGCGAGTGGTACCCGGTGGGTGATGAGGCCCTCCAGGTCGATGCGGCCGGCCCGCCACAGGGCGATGGCCCTCTCGTAGGAGCGCAGGACGTCGCCGCCGCCGTACATGGACGGCAGGATGCGCTTCTCGTCGAAGAACAGCTCGAACATGCTGAGCTGGAGGAAGTCGTCCATGGCGCCCGCGCCGACGACGACGAGGGTGCCGCCGCGCCGGGTGTTCTCGTACGCGGTGCGGGCGGTGGCCGAGCGGCCGACGACCTCGAAGACGTAGTCGAAGCCCTCGCCGCCGGTGACGGACTGCTTCGCGTCGGCCAGCCCCTCCGGGGAGACCGCTTTGGTGGCGCCGAACCGCAGGGCGGCCTCGCGGCGTGCGGCCACCGGGTCGACGGCGACGATCTCGGCGGCGCCCTTGAGCCGGGCGCCCTGGATCGCCGAGATGCCGACACCGCCGCAGCCGATGACGGCGACCGACGCACCGGCCTCCACGTCGGCGGTGTTGAGGGCCGCGCCGAGCCCGGTGGTCACTCCGCAGCCGATGAGGGCGGCGACGTCGAACGGCACGTCGTCGGGGATCGGCACGGCGCACCCGGCGTCGACGACGACCTCCTCGGCGAACGTGCCGGTGCCCGCGAAGCCGAAGACGTCACCGGAGGGCCGCTTGAAGTTGGGGGTGCCGGCGTTGAGGAACCCGGCGAGGCACAGCTGGGTCTGGCCGCGCTTGCAGGCGGGACAGCTGCCGCAGGCCGGCAGCCAGCAGACGACGACCCGGTCGCCGGGCTTCACGCCGCTCACGCCCTCCCCGACCTCGAGGATCTCGCCGGCGCCCTCGTGTCCGGGGACGAACGGGCCCGGCTGCGGCAGCACTCCGGCCATCGCGGACAGGTCCGAGTGGCACAGCCCCGTGGCCCGCACCCTGATCTTCACCTTGCCCGGCCCGAAGCCCGCGGCCTCGACGTCGTCGAGCACCTCCAGCTTGTCCTGGCCGATCTCGTGCAGTACGGCTGCGCGCATGGTGCGGCTCCCCTCAGGAGTACCTGCCGGCAGTAACCCGTCAGGAGTACGGAACCTGTCCGGCGTACATGACCTACGGTTGTGCTGAGCTGCTCATTCGTGCTCGACGAGGGTGTCCGCCAGCACCGGCGCGTCGTCCCGGTCGACGGCGCTCACCGCCACCCGCACCGAGCGGTCGTCCGGCCGCCACATCCGGATGCGGAGGGTCTCGCCCGGGAAGACGACTCCCGCGAAGCGGGTGCCGTACGAGCGGACCCGGGCGACCTCCCCGTCGAGCACCGTGTCCACGACGGCCTTGAGGGTGATCCCGTAGGTGCACAGCCCGTGCAGGATCGGCCGGTCGAATCCGGCGCGGGCGGCGAACTCCGGGTCGGCGTGCAGCGGGTTCCAGTCGCCGGAGAGGCGGTAGAGCAGCGCCTGGTCCTCGCGTACGACGCGCTCGACCTCCTTGTCGGGGGCGGTGGACGGTGGTTCCTGGCGGGCGGACGGGCCCCGCTCGCCTCCCCAGCCGCCCTCGCCGCGGACGAAGATCTGGGCCTCGTTCGTCCACAGGGGGCCGTCGGTGTCGGCGACGTCGGTGCGCATGACGAGCACGGCGGCCTTGCCCTTGTCGTAGACCGCCGCCACCCGGGAGGTCGCGGTCGCCCGGCCCTCGACGGGGATGGGCCGGTGCAGGGCGACGCGCTGGCCGCCGTGCAGGACCTTGGCGAGGTCGACGTCCACGCCCGGGGCGTTCAGGCCGCCGATGACGTCCGGTGAGCCGGCGCCCGCGACGGTGGCGAAGCTCGGCAGGACATGCAGCCGGGACTCCAGGGTGTAGCGCAGCTCGTCGGGGTCGGTCGCGGGGATGCCGGCGCCGATGCCGAGGTGGTAGAGCAGGACGTCCTTGCGGGTCCAGGCGATCTCGGCGCTACGGGGCTCGGCCGCGAGGGCCTTGGCTGCGTCGATGGGCATGGGGCTCCTGTTCTGGGAAGAACCCCGGGCTCCGGGAGGAACCTCGGGGTTCCGGGAAGAACCTCGGAACCTCGGCACGACCGTCCGCACCAGCGGCCGCGCCGAGGTCGTCACAGGGGTCCGGAACCCGCCCTTCTAGAACGCGTTCCAGTCCGGCGACCCTCTGTATAGCCGAGGCACGTGCACTTGTGAAGACTCCTGACACTGTGCCAGATGGCTAGCGCACCACCTTCACCGACTTGTACTCCGCCCCCTTCGGTGCGAGGGCCACGAACCAGCTCACCGGGGAGCCTTTGGCGTCGACGATGCGGGGGTTGCGGAGGTCGCCGTACAGGGGCAGGTCGGTCTCGCGACGGACGTCCACGGACGTGCCGTCCGACCACATGACGCGGACCTGCTGGGCGGTCGGGGCGACCTCGCCGATCACGAGGCGCTTGAGATCGTCGCCCTTGCCCTGGTCGCTGGTGTGCAGGGACATCGCGAAGGCTTGTATGTCCGTACCGGCCGGGGTCCACTGCTCGCCGTTGAGCACCGCGCCGGTCCGCCCCCGACTCACGGACAGTTGCACGAAGTTCCAACCGCGGCCCACGAGTTCGGCGGAGCCGTCCACATCCGTCGGCTTGTCGCCGCGCAGGGCCATCGCGGCGAGCTGTCTCTCCGCCTCCCGCACGGTCCTGGGGGCGTCCCAGACGTCGACCGTCACCTTCCAGGCGCGGCCCCCGTCGCGCCCCGAGGCCACTTCGGTCGTCGCCGGTCGATCGAGGTGGCGCCGCTCGGGCTTCACCGGTTCCGTTGCCGCGGGGGGCACCGAGACCCGACCCCCGTCCGTCGCCCTGGCCAGGGCCAGCGCCCCCGTGGAGCCCGCGAGCACCACCGTCACCGCCGCCGCGACGGCCCAGCGGCGGGCCTTGCGGCGCCGACCGCCCCGGAGCACCGCCTGGTAGGGGGCTGCGCCGATCTCCACCTCGTCGGCCGCGTCGGCCAGCAGCAGGGCGATGTCCCTCTCCAGTGGGCTGCTGCCGGTGAGGCCGCCGAGCGTGTCGTCGCCGCCATGGGTGCCGTCGCCCCGAGTCATGTGCCGCCCCGCCTTCCCGTGCTCGCGTTCCATGCCGTGCGTGTCGTCGATGCCGTGCCCGCCGTCGATGCCGTGCGTGCCGTCGAAGCCGTGCGTGTCGTCCGCGTCCCTCACTTCCGCCCTCCCTGTGTCACCGTCTCGGCCAGTCCCGGTATGGCGCGGAGCTTCGCGAGCCCCTTCGCCGCGTTGCTCTTGACCGAGCCGACGGAACAGCCCATCGCCTCCGCCGCCTGGCTCTCGCTCAGGTCCTCCCAGTACCGCAGGACCACGGCCTCCCGCTGCCGGGGCGACAGCTGGGAGAGCGCCGTGAGGAGCGCGCCGCGGTCGTCGGCCTGGGCGATGCGGTCTCCGCTGTCCGGCACCTCGGGCACCAGGTCCGAGTCGGTCCTCGGCGCCAGGAACTCCTTGAGGCGTCTGCGATGCCTGCGCGCATGGGCGTTGATCATGACGCGCCGTACGTAGGCGTCCGGGTCGTCCGTCGAAGCGACTCGGCGCCAGGCCGCGTAGACCTGCTCCAGCGTCGTCTGCACCAGGTCCTCCGCCGCGTGCCGCTCCCCCGTGAGGAGAAATGCCGTGCGCATCAGCCTTGGCCAGCGGCCGACGAGGAAGCTCTGGAACTCCTCGTCCCGAGCCTGTTTCCGATCCCCCATGAGCACCTCCTAGATGTCTTTAACAGTCCACGAGGGCCCGGATCCGTTGCCTCGTCCGGCCAAGAACTTCAGACGGCTTCGCCGGGCCCGTGCGGCGGCACCTGCGGCAGCGTCCAGGAACCTGCGCCCAGGAACCTGACGGATGATCACATTCCCATGGGCTGGTCAAGATTTCATTAGCCACTCGAACCATCGGAATAGTTGCCCTGGTCGACGAGGTTGGCCTGTCACGCACCTTCGTCCGGCCGGGAGGCCCCCCTCAATGACGCACCCGCACACACCCGTCGCCCACGAGCCCGCCACGAGAACGAACGGCGGGATCGTCCCCGTGCTGGCCTTCGCAGGCATCGTGGTCGCGGTGATGCAGACCCTGCTGGTCCCGGTGATCAAGGATCTCCCCCAGCTCCTCGACACCACCCCCAGCAACGCCACCTGGGTCCTGACCTCCACGCTCCTCTCGGGCGCCGTGGCCACCCCGATCATGGGCCGCCTCGGCGACCTCTACGGCAAGCGCCGGATGCTGCTCGCCAGCCTGGCGGTGATGGTGGTCGGCGCGCTGATCAGCGGCTTCACCAGCGCCCTGATCCCGATGATCGTGGGCCGCACCCTCCAGGGCTTCGCCATGGGCGCGATCCCGCTGGGCATCGGCCTGATGCGGGACGAGCTGCCCCGCGAACGCCTCGGGTCCGCGATGGCCCTGATGAGCTCGTCCATCGGCGTCGGCGGCGGACTCGCCCTGCCGCTGGCCGCGGCCGTCGCCCAGAACACCGACTGGCACGTCCTCTTCTTCGGCGCGGCCGGCCTCGGCGTCCTCTCCATCGTCCTCACCCTTGTGGCCGTGCCCGAGACGAAGACGCGGGCGCAGGGTTCCTTCGACCTCCTCGGCGCGCTCGGCCTCTCCCTCGGCCTGGTCCTCTTCCTCCTGCCGATCACCAAGGGCAGCGACTGGGGCTGGACCTCCGTGACCACGCTCGGCCTGTTCGCCGCGTCGGCCCTGGTGCTGCTCCTGTGGGGCGTCCTGGAGCTGCGCATCCCCGCGCCCCTGGTGGACCTGCGCACGACCGCCCGCCGCGAGGTGCTCCTCACCAACCTCGCCTCGATCATGGTCGGGGTCTCCTTCTACGTCGTCTCCCTGGTCCTGCCGCAGCTCCTCCAGCTGCCCACCGCCACCGGCTACGGCCTCGGCCAGTCGATGGTCGTCGCGGGCCTGTGCGTGGCGCCGCTCGGCCTGACGATGATGTTCACCGCGCCCGTCTACGCCCGGCTGTCCGCCAAGTACGGCCCCAAGAGCACCCTCATCCTCGGTCTGCTGATCATCGCGGTCGGCTACGGCGCGGGCCTCGGGCTGATGAGCGCCGCCTGGCAGACCGTGGTGGTGTCGGTGGTCCTCGGCACGGGCATCGGCCTCGCCTACTCCTCGCTGCCCGCGCTGATCGTCGGCGCCGTCGACCCGTCCGAGACGGGCGCCGCGAACGGCCTCAACACCCTCATGCGCTCCATCGGCACGTCGGTGTCGAGCGCCGTCATCGGCATGGTGCTCGCCAACACCGCGAACCACGTCGGCGGGGTCGCGATCCCCACCATGCACGGCTTCCGGGTCTCGTTCCTGATCGCCACCGCCGCGGTCGCCGTCGGCATCCTCCTCGCTGTGTTCCTCCCCGGCCGCCGCCCCGCGAACGGCCCGACCCTCCTGGCGAGCAGCGCGGACGACAAGGCGGCCGCCGAACGCCCGGTCGAGCGGGTGTCCTGACGCCGCCGAGCCGCCGGGTGTCCTGACGCCGCCGACGGGCCGCATGGCCGCATGGCAGCATGGGGCACCCCCGGTACGTACGGCCCTCAAACGCCTGTACGACACCCGCACCTGCGAGGCACCCGCACGCACAGCGGACCCGCACCCGTCTACGCCACCACGGAGGACCCCATGCCCGCGGCCCCCAAGCCGGAGATCCTCGCAGCGTTCGAGTCGGCCAAGGGGTTCATGCCCGTGGGCGAGGGGCTGGCCCTGTACGCGGCGGCCGTGGAGGCGGGGCGCCTGGGACTTCCGCTGCTGGAGGTCGGCACGTACTGCGGCCGCTCGACGATCCTCCTCGCGGACGCGGCGCGCGAGGCGGGCGTCACGGCGATCACGGTCGACCACCACCGGGGCAGCGAGGAGCAGCAGCCGGGCTGGGAGTACCACGACCCGGAGACGGTCGACCCCGAGATCGGGCTGATGGACACGCTGCCGACGTTCCGCCGCACCCTGCACCGGGCGGGTCTGGAGGAGCACGTGATCGCCCTCGTAGGCCGTTCCCCGCAGGTGGCGAAGGTCTGGAACTCCCCCCTCGGCCTCGTCTTCGTCGACGGCGGCCACACCGACGAGCACGCCACCGCCGACTACGAGGGCTGGGCCCCGCATGTCGCCGAGGGCGGCCTGCTCGTCATCCACGACGTGTTCCCCGACCCGGTCGACGAGTTCACCGGCCAGGCCCCGTACCGCGTCTACCTGCGCGCCCTCGCCTCCGGCGCCTTCACGGAGGTATCGGCGACGGACTCACTGCGGGTGCTGCGGCGCGTGGCCGCCGGCATCTGACGGCCGGCGCGCGCCGCCCCCGGCACCGGCGAGCCGCCCGGCAACGTCCAAGCCGCCCCACGACACCGGCGCGGACCCGCGCCGCTCGCACAGCACCGTTCCGCCCTGCCCGCGCAGACCCGCAACACCAGCGCCGCCCCGCCGTGCCCGCGCCTGCCGCGCCCCGCGAGCCCGGCCACCCGGCACGCCCCGGCACGCC
>NZ_LIRK01000783.1 GCF_001419765.1 Streptomyces torulosus | reverse complement strand
GTGTACGGAGGGGGCGGGGTCTGCGGACTCTGCCGCGCAGCCCACGTCGGAGCACGAGCCGGAACCGGCGCGCGACCGACGCTGTCGGACTCGGCAACCGGGGCGGAGTCGGCATCCGGGGCAGAACCGGTTTCCGGGACGGAGCCGGTTTCCGGGGCGGGTGTGGAAGCGGGAGCAGGTGTGTCGGCGTCCGCGTCGGCGCCGTCGCCACGGTCGGCGGCTGCGTCGCCCGGGCCTATGGAAGCGGAGCCCTCGGGCTCGTCCGGCCCGCGCCGGGCGTTCGAGACCTCGTCGTACGCGTCCATTCCGCCCCGCTCCCCGATTCCCACTCCCGGTCCGTTTCCCCACCGGAACTTACTCAGCCGCGCGCATCCGGCACAGTCCCGGTGGCCACAGCAGTCACATCGTCACACCGATCACACGGCACCCACGAGGTTATCCACAGCCTCGGACACCTTACGGCGCAGTGCTCCACCATTGAGGTGAGCAGCCGACGCAGCCGGAGGTGAGCAGCCGAACCGTCCGGACCTTCGCCGACTCACAGCCGGCCCCTCTCCGGTCTCGCCGCGTCATTCCCTTCTTCTAGAACCTGTTCTATCTTGACGCCCCGTCATCGGCGACACGGAAGGGCGGAACCGTGGACTTCACCTTCACCGAGGAGCAGCAGGCGGCGGCCGAGGCGGCGAGGGCGGTGTTCGCCGGGGTCGCACCCGACGGGGTGCCGAGCCCCTCGCTCGTTCCGGGGGCCGTGGCCGACGACTTCGACCGGGCCCTGTGGACGCGGCTGGCCGACGCGGACCTGCTCAGCCTCCTGCTGGACCCCTCCTACGGCGGCTCGGGGCTCGACGCGATCGCGCTGTGCCTGGTGCTGCGCGAGTCGGCGAAGGTCCTGGCCCGGGTGCCGTTGCTGGAGAGCAGCGCGGCCGCCGTGACCGTCCAGGCGTACGGCAGCGAGGAAGCGCGGACCGATCTGCTGACCCGGGTCGGCCGGGGCGAGGTCGTGCTGAGCGTCGCCGCGCACGGCCGCACCGGCCACGACCCGGCCGAACTCGCGGTCACCGCTCAGCGGGAAGCCGACGGGGCGTGGGTCCTCGACGGAGTGCAGACAGCGGTGCCCTGGGCGTACAACGCCGACTACATCGTCGTACCGGCGACGCCCGTGGCCGGGGACGCCGGGCTCACCGAGGCCCAGCACACCGCCATGGCACCGGTCGGCACCGACAACGTCCTGCTCGCCCTCGTCCCCCGCGTCCACGAGGGCGTGGTCCTCGCCGAGCAGATCTCGACGGCGGGTGAGCGGCTCGCCGAGCTGCGGCTGGACTCCGCCCGGATCGCCGCACGGGACGTCATCGACGCGGACGGCGCCTGGGAAGGGCTCCGCGAACTGCTGACCACCGGCACCTGTGCGCTGGCCCTGGGGCTGGGGGAGGGGGTCCTCACCATGACCGGCGAATACACCGGAAAGCGGGAGCAGTTCGGGCACCCGATCGCCTCGTTCCAGGCCGTCGCCGTCCAGGCCGCCGACCGGTACATCGACCTCCGCGCCATGGAGGCCACCCTGTGGCAGGCCGCCTGGCGCATCAGCTCCGGAGCGGCAGGTGCCCTGCCCTCGGCCGGGGACGTCGCCGTGGCGAAGATCTGGGCCTCGGAGGGCGTACGGCGGGTCGTGCAGACCGCGCAACACCTGCACGGCGGCTTCGGCGCCGACGTCGACTACCCCCTGCACCGCTACCACGCCTGGGCCAAGCACCTCGAACTCTCCCTCGGCCCGGCAGCGGCACACGAGGAGTCCCTGGGCGATCTACTGGCAGCGCACCCGCTGGGCTGAGCGCCGCCCACACGCTGGGCCGAGGGCCCGTGCACACCGACCAAAAGGGCGCGCAAAACAACCCGCGCGCCCCTGAGCCTGGAAAGCTCTCCGAACCTAGAGAACGAACCCGCTCTCGCCCTTGTCGTCCACCACCGGCCGCCCGGCGGCCGCCCAGACCTGCATCCCGCCGTCCACGTTCACGGCGTCGATGCCCTGCTGGACGAGGTACATGGTGACCTGCGCCGAACGCCCGCCCGAACGGCAGATCACATGAACCCTGCCGTCCTGCGGCGCCGCCTCGGTCAACTCGCCGTACCGCGCCACGAACTCGCTGATCGGGATGTGCAGCGCCCCTTCGGCATGACCCGCCTGCCACTCGTCGTCCTCCCGGACGTCGAGCAGGAAGTCGTCGTCCTTGAGGTCCCCGACCTCGACCGTGGGCACACCAGCTCCGAAATGCATGCGTACGACGCTACCCGACCGCACGCCCACACACCGCCGCCGTACCCCGCCTACGCGCTCCGCCCGGCCTTCCCGGCGTGACCACCCTGACCACCCTGGCCGTCAGGGGCCCTCCTGACCGCCCGGACCACCTTGGCCGACATGCCCCTCGTGGCCCTCCTGGCCACCGTGCCCCACTTGGCCGACCTGACCGACCTGACCGCCCTCGCCGAGCAGCCCCGCCAGTTCCGCTTCCCGCTGGGCGACCTCCGTCAGCAGCTGTTCGGCGATCTCGTCGAGGAGGCGGTCTGGGTCGTCGGGGGCGATGCGGAGCATGGAACCGATGGCGCCCTCCTCCAGTTCGCGGGCGACAAGGGTGAGCAGTTCCTTGCGCTGGGCCAGCCATTCGAGGCGGGCGTACAGCTCCTCGCTGCGGCTGGGCCTGCGCTCCTCCGGCACCGGACCCGCGGCCCACTCCTGCGACAGCTCCCGCAGCAGCGTCTCGTCACCCCGCCCGTAGGCCGCGTTGACCCGCGATATGAACGCGTCGCGCCGCTCGCGCTCCTTGTCGTCCTGGGCCAGATCGGGGTGGGCCTTGCGCACCAGCTCGCGGTAGAGCCGGCGGGCCTCGTCGCTCGGTCGCACCCGCTCCGGGGGCCGCACGGCCTGGTCGGTGAGCATGGCCGCGGCCTCCGGGAACAGGCCCTCCGAGTCCATCCAACCGTGGAACAGCTCCTCCACGCCCGGCATGGGCATGACCCGCGCCCGTGCCTCCTGGGCCTTGCGCACATCCTCGGGGTCGCCGGTCCGTGCGGCCTTGGCCTCGGCGATCTGGGCGTCGAGCTCGTCGAGCCGGGCGTACATCGGTCCGAGCTTCTGGTGGTGCAACCGGGAGAAGTTCTCCACCTCGACCCGGAAGGTCTCCACCGCGATCTCGTACTCGATCAACGCCTGCTCGGCCGCCCGCACGGCCCGCTCCAGCCGTTCCTCGGGCCGCTCACCCCCGGTGCCTTCACCGGACACCGCGCCCTCGGCCGAAGCGGCACCCTGGGAGGAAGCGGAACCCTCCACGGTCTCCGCGGCCTCCGCGCCCTCGGCGGAAGCGCCCTCGCCCTGCCCCGGGCCCCCAGCGGGCTCCACGGGCTCGGCGGGGTGCTCGGACTGGGTCTGATCGGCTTCCGGGCTCGTCACCCGACCCAGCCTAGGCCACGACTCCGAGCGCCACCGAGCCCGCCCGAAGGCACCCCGCCCGACCGGGAACGACGTTCGGACAGCTCACGCCGACGCGGCCGAGCCGGGAACCGACCAGAGCATCAGCCCGAGCCGACTGCACCCTCCAAGCCGGGAATCGACCCGAGCCGACCGCACCCTCCAAGCCGAGAAACAACCCGAGCCGACCACAGCCGCTACCGCTCGCCGAGCCCTGTGGCCCCGGCCCTCGTCACACCCCGGCCTCGGCCTCGATCCGGCCGGCCCGTATCGCCGCCACCAGGTCCGCGTGGTCCGCCTCCGTGCGGTCGGCGTAGGTGACGGCGAACGTCGCGACGGCCTCGTCGAGTTCCTCGTTCTTGCCGCAGTAGCCGGCGATCAGCCGGGGGTCGGCGTTGTGGGCGTGGGCACGGGCCAGCAGGGCGCCGGTCATCCGGCCGTAGTCGTCGACCTGGTCGGCCGCGAGGGCCGCGGGGTCGACGCTGCCCTTGCGGTTGCGGAACTGACGCACCTGGAAGGGGTGGTCGTCCACGGTCGTCCAGCCCAGCAGGCTGTCGCTGACCACCTGCATCCGCTTCTGACCCAGGACCACACGACGGCCCTCGTGAGCCACGGCCGGAACGTCGAAACCGGCCGTCGCGAGATGCGGTTCGAGCGCGGAGGGGCGGGCCTCCTTCACCTGGAGCACAAGCGGCTCGCCCCGGTGGTCCAGGAGCAGCACGACGTATGAGCGCGTGCCGACGCTGCCGGTGCCGACCACGCGGAACGCCACATCGTGCACGGCGTAGTGGGCGAGCAACGGGTGGCGGTCCTCCGAGAGCGTGGTCAGGTACTGCTCCAGGGAGGTGGCGACCACCGCGGCCTCGGCGTCGTCCACCCGGCGCAGCACCGGCGGGGCGTCCACGAAGCGGCGCCCGCCGCCCTCCACCGCCTCGGTCGACTTGGCCGCGAAGCGTCCGCTCGTGTTGGCCCGCGCCTTCTCCGAGACCCGTTCCAGCGTGCCGAGCAGGTCGTGCGCGTCGGTGTGCGAGACGAGTTCCTCGTCGGCGATGGCGTTCCACGCGTCGAGGGCGGGGAGCTTGGCGAGGAGCCGCATGGTGCGCCGGTAGGCGCCGGTCGTGTCGAGCGCCGCCTTGCGACAGGTGTCCTCGTCGGCGCCCGCCTCGCGGCCGGCGAGCACGAGCGAGGTGGCGAGGCGCTTGAGGTCCCACTCCCAGGGGCCGTGCACGGTCTCGTCGAAGTCGTTGAGGTCGATGACGAGCCCACCGCGGGCGTCCCCGTAGAGGCCGAAGTTCGCCGCGTGGGCGTCGCCGCAGATCTGGGTGCCGATGCCGGTCATCGGCGTACGGGCGAGGTCATGGGCCATGAGGCCGGCCGAGCCGCGCAGGAACGCGAACGGGGTGGCGGCCATCCGGCCGACCCTTATCGGGATGAGCGCGGCAATGCGGCCGCGGTTGGACTCCTCGACCGCCGTCACCGCGTCGGGCCGGTCGGTGGTGAGGGTGAGGTCCGCGTGCGTGCTGCGCGGCACCCGCTCACGCAGGGCTTTGCCCTCCTCTTTGGGCGAACCCTGCGAGGGCCACCGCGCGAAACCGGGCACCCACGGCGCCCGCTCCTGCCCCGCCC
>NZ_LIRK01000782.1 GCF_001419765.1 Streptomyces torulosus | reverse complement strand
CGCCACGCCCGCCACGCCCGCAACACCGAGACTGCCCGTCCCCAGCCGGGGCTCAGTCCAGCGGCCGGGGACGTGCGCCTCGGCGGGGGCGCCGAACGGCAGGGGCGCGCCGGTCTCGTCGAGGACGACCTTCCGTACCGGGGCGTGGGAGACGACCTCCAGGTAGATGCCGCGGAACGCGGTGACGTTCTGCTCGACCGTGAAGAGTTCGAGGGCGCGTGCGCGGGCGGCCGCGCCGAGGCGCGCACGGCGCTCGGGTGCACGCAGGAGCGCCACGCACGCCTCCGCGAGCGCCTTCGGATTGCGGGGCGGGACGACGAGCCCCGTCCCGCCGATGACCTCGACGACCGCGCCGGCATCCGTGGACACCGTGGGCCGTCCGCAGAACATGGCCTCGACGAGGCTGATGGGGAACCCCTCGACGACACTCGACAGGACGACGACGGCGCCGGACGCGTACGCCTCCGCGAGGTCGGGGACGGCGGGGTCGCCGATCTCCTCGAAGGAGACGGGGTTGTCACCGACGGCGTGCACTCCGTCGGCCTCGTCGGGGAAGAGTTGGGCGGCCAGGGCCCTGCAGTGGCCGAGATAGGCGGCCCCCTCGTCGCCCGCGGCCGCTCCGACGATTCTGAGCCGGGCCTTCGGCTCCGCTCTGCGGATCTCGGCGAAGGCGTGCAGCAGGGAGATCAGGTCCTTGGCCGGCTCGACGCGGCCGACCCAGACCAGGGTGTGGGGGTCCGCGCTCTCCGGCGCCTCCCCCACCTCGGCGAAGCGGGACGCCTCCATGCCGGGATAGACCGTGCGGATCTTCGCCCGGTCGGCGCCGCAGCGTTCCTGCCAGCGTCGGGCGTGGGTGTTTCCGGGGGTGAGGCAGGCGGCGCGCCGGTAGACCTCGGCGGTCAGTTGCCGGTGGAAGGCCGCGAGCAGGGCGCGCACCGGCGCGTCACCGGAGGCCCCGAGGTAGTGCGCGCGCAGCGGCACGCCGTACTCGGTGACCAGGAGCGGCACCTCGTGGAAGTGGGCGGCCAGCAGACCGGGCAGCGCGGCCGAGCCGCCGGCCGCGGCGTGGCACAGGTCGACCGAGCCGAGCCCGTCGTCCTCGTACCAGTCGAGCGAGAGGGGGCGCAGGGCGTGTTCGAGGTGGGCGGCGACGGTCAGCAGATCCGGTACGCGGGCCTCGCGCGCCGCTCCGAGTGCGCCCGGCGCACGACAGGCGCGTTCGAGTGTGTGGACGGCGACTTCCGAGCGCAGGGCGCCCACCAGTCCACCCTCGTCGCGGGCCAGCTCGGCAAGTCCGTACAGCGCGTTGCCGAAACGGTCCGCCTCAAGACTGGAGCCGCCCTCAGGTGCTTCTCTCGCTCCGAGGGCTTTTCTCGTTCCGAGGGCTTCTCTCGTTCCGAGGGCTTCTCTCATTTCGACGGCTTCTCGCGTCTCGGGCGTCCCGGCGGAGCAGATCACCGACGCCAGTTCGCCGTACACCTCCGCGAAGCGCCGTCGCGCCCGGCGGCCGTGGACCACGCCGTCATCGTCGGCCGTCCACAGCGGCGCCGTCCGGACGCGGCTGACCTGTGGCGGAAGCGGGACCCAGCCCTCGTCCTCCTGTTGCTCGCTACGGCTGAGCGCGTAGACGTCGAACTCGTGTCGCTCCAGCCCACGCACGAGTCGGTCGCACCAGAGCCTGGCGTCACCGCTCACATACGGATAGCCACCCTCCGTAAGCAGTCCGATGCGCACGTGCGCACCCCCGATCTCCCGTTTGGGGAGCCGCCGTTCACCCGCGGCTCGCAGCGGGACGAACGTATGCGGACATGGCGGTGGCGCGACGGACGGTTGTCCGTCGCGCCACCAAAAGGGGTGAACGGTCGTAACTTTCCCCAGCGGGACGCGTTCCGTCGCGCTAGGGGATCAATCGACTACGCCGCGTCAGAAACTCAATCTCCGGGGAAGGCCCACGGGTTGGCCTTGCAGGTGATCCCGTCGTAGGAGAGGAACTTGCTCTGCTGCTGCATGACGGGCGCGAGGTCTCCGTCCTTGTCGCAGGTCACGTGGCTGTAGCCGAGACGGTGCCCGATCTCGTGGTTGATCAGCATCTGCCGGTACGCGTGGATGCGGTCGCCGTAGGTCTTCGAACCCTGGGCCCAGCGATAGGCGTTGATCATCACGCGCTCGGTGGCGGCGGAGTCGCACGACACGTTGTCCACCGTCGTGTCGAGCCCCGACTTGGCACACCACACGGCGGTGGTGCCCGGACTGGCCAGCGTGATCACGAAGTCGGGCTTCCCGGAGGAGATCCGTTCGAAGGTGCGGCCGCCGTTGTGCGCCCAACTCCGGTCGTCGTTCAGGGTTTTCTGGACGGCCTGGGCGAACAGTTCCGCGTCGAGGCCGAGCCCTTCCTCGACATCGACCCGGTAGCGGTACTTCCGTCCCGTCCCCGGCGCCTTGTCGAAGCCTCTGACGGTCTGGAACCTGCCGTTGCCCTCCAGGTCCGCGGCGAGTGCGTACTTCTGGCCCATCTTCTCGTCGTACGAGAGCGGGGCCACGCTCACCCTCGGCGGACTGGACGGCGTGGGCCGGTCGTCGCTGCGTGAGGCGCCCCGTACGTCACGGTCGGCGGCGTCGGCGGCCTGCACCCGGGCGGTGGCGTCCTCCTGGCCGCCGGTGACCTGCCCGCCGACGATGACCGCGAGCACGGTGGTGACGGCGGCGGCCGCGATCCCGGCGAACGCCCGCCCCTTGCCGCTCTTCCCGGTGTCCTTGCCTTCGCCGGGCTCACCGGTCGGCGGCTGCTCTTCGTCGAAGGCGTCCAGGTATGCCTGCCTAGGCCCGCCGGGCGGCGGTGGCACGGCCTCCTGCCGCTGCCGGGGGATGGGAATGCGCCGACCCTGCCCCTGCCCGGGCGCGCCGGAGGAGGGGTCGCCGGACTCGCCCTGCTGCGCGCCGTGGGAAGGGCCGCCGGGCGCGCCGTACGGGGCCCCCGAAGGAGCCCCGTACGCGCCCTGTCCGCTGCCTGGGCGTGGTCGTGTCTCACCGCCCAACCGGCCCCAGCCGCCGCCCGCTTCCCGCTGCTCGGGATGC
>NZ_LIRK01000781.1 GCF_001419765.1 Streptomyces torulosus | reverse complement strand
ACCTCGCGGCGTTGTCGCATGACCCGAGTACATCCAGTACGCGGGTCATGCTCCGCCGTGCGAGGCACCGCACCGGACGCCGCGAGCTTTCCGGCAAACCTTTCCGGCCACAGCACTAGCAGCCCGCCGAGGACTCTCAGGATCGTCCTCGGCCCTACGTGATCCCCCCGCACCGAAAGAAAGGTTGGCCGAGTGTCGGACCGATTGAACGGCGAGGAACGCTCCGGCGGGTTCCCGCTCCTGACCGTGCTCGCCCTGATGGCGGGGATCTTCGCGGTCGGCTCGGAGGAGCTGGTGGTCTCACCGCTGCTCGTGGGTATGGCCGACTCGTTCCGCACCTCGGTGGCCCTCATGGCGCTGTCCGTCACGGTGTACGGCGTCGCGACGGCGATCGGCGCCCTGATCTTCGCTCCCCTCGGGGACCGCATGTCACGCCGGGTCAGCCTGACGATCGGGATGACGATGTTCGTCCTGGGGACCGTCCTGTGCGCGCTCGCCCCCTCACCGGCCCTGCTGTTCACGGGACGGGCCCTGGCGGGCCTGGCGACGGGCGCCTTCGTACCGACGGCCTACGCCTTCGTCGGTGACCAGATCCCCTACCGGCACCGCGGCCGCGCCATGGGGATCATCGTGTCGAGCTGGTCGCTGTCGCTCGTGCTCGGCGTACCGATGGGCTCCTTCGTCGGCGGCTGGGTCGGCTGGCGCTGGACCTTCGGGCTGCTCGCGATCCTCGGTGCCGTCGTGACCCTGGTGCTGGTCCGGGCCGGCGGAAGCGGCACCGCCGGCGGCCGGGCCGGCGCAACACCGGACGGAGAGGCGGCCACCGAACCGTCGGGGCGCGGCTGGATCCGGGACGCGGCCCGCGCCTTCCTGGCGCCCCGTGTGCCCACCTACGTCCTCGCCACCTTCCTGAACATGCTGGGCTTCTACGGGATGTACACCTTCCTCGGCAGCGCCCTGCAGTACCGCTTCGGCACGGGCAGCTCGATGACCGGCATCATGATCCTTCTCTACGGTCTGGGCTTCGCGACCAGCTTCCTCACCGGCCGATGGGCCGACGAGTGGGGCAAGGAGCGTGTGCTCGTCGTGCTGCTGGCGGGGCTCGTACCGGCCCTCGCGCTCATCCCGCAGGCCACGCGCTGGACGCCGCTCCTCGTGGTGTGCCTGTTCCTGTGGGGGGCGATGCAGAGCCTCGTGGTCACCCTGCTCAGCACCCTGCTGAGCGAGTGCTCGCAACAGCACCGAGGCGCGATCCTCGCGTTCTACAGCCTCGCCACCAACCTCGGGGTGGCCATCGGGGCGGCGGTGTTCGGCTCCCTGTTCTCCGCATACGGATTCGACGCCCTCGGCTGGGTGTGCGCCGCCATCACCCTCCTGGCCTTCGCCCTGACCGGCTGGGCGCACCGGGGGCGCGGCGAGCGGACCGCGGGTCACCCGACCGCCGGGGACCCGGTTCCCGAGGCGGCCGTGGACCAGGCTCGGGGAGCGAAGGTCGTGGCCCATGAGGACTGAGACCGCGCGCAGACTGCGTGACCTGCCCAGAAGCTCCTTCGCCACGACCGTGGCCAGGATCGACCAGCTCGTCGCCGCGGGCGAGGACGTCGTCAACCTGTGCCAGGGAAACCCCGACCTGCCGACCCCGCCGCACATCGTGGAAGCGCTGCGCAGGGAGGTGCTCGACCCGGCCACCCATCGGTACGGCTCGTTCTCGGGCCTGCTCGAACTCAAGGCCGCGATCGGCGACTGGTACGCGGCTCACCACAGGGTCCGTCTGGACCCCGAGACCGAGGTCGCGATCCTGTTCGGCGCCAAGGCCGGCCTGGTGGAGATCAGCCAGTGCTTCCTCGACCCGGGTGACGTGTGCCTGATGCCCGACCCGGCCTTCCCGGACTACTGGGCGGGCGTGGTCCTCGCCCGGGCGGACATGCGCCCCTTGCCGCTGCGCAGGGAGAACGGTTTCCTGCCCGACTACACCGAGCTGGACCCGGTCACCCGCGCGCAGGCCAAGCTGATGTTCCTGAACTACCCCAACAACCCCACTTCGGTGACCGCCCCGCCGGACTTCTACGCCGAGACCGTCCGCTTCGCCGCCGAGCACCACGTGATCGTGGCGTCCGACTTCGCCTACGGAGCACTGGGCTTCGACGGTGAGCGGCCCGTCTCCTTCCTGGAGACGGACGGAGCCAAGGACGTCGGGGTCGAGTTCATCTCGCTGTCGAAGATGTTCAACATGGCCGGCTGGCGGATCGGAGCCGTGGTCGGCAACCGCGACGTCATCGCCGCGATCAACCTCCTCCAGGAGCACTACTACGTCTCGCTCCCGCCGTTCATCCAGCGCGCCGCCGTCGCGGCCCTCACCGGCCCCCAGGACTGCGTCGACGAGCTGACGGCGGTCTACGAACGACGCCGTGACATCTTCGTCGCCGGGGTGCGCGACGCCGGATGGCCCGTCGACGAGCCCCGGTCGATCTTCGCCTGGCTGCCGATCCCCGGCCGCCGGAAGTCCGCCGAGTTCGCCGACGACCTGCTCACCCGGGCCAGGGTCGCCGTGGCCCCCGGCCACTGGTTCGGCGAGCACGGCGAGGGATACGTACGGGTCAGTCTGCTGGCCCCCGAGGAACGCCTCCGCGAGGCCGTCGCCCGGCTCGCCGCCTTCTCACGATCCACGGGAGACCTGCTGTGATACGCCACGTCGTCCTGTTCCGGTTCAAGCCGGGAATCGACTGGAACGACCCGCGCGCCGTCGAGGCGGAGCAGTCCACCGCGAAGGTGGGCAGCGAGGTGCCCGGACTCCACGCATGGCGCTGCGGACGCAATGTGTCCACCCGGGCCGTCGCCTACGACTTCTACGCCGAGGGAGTCCTGGACGACATCCCGGCCGTCGACCGCTATCTGACCCACCCGTTCCACCGGCGCTCGGCCGAGCTCTGGCGGGAGATCGCCGACTGGGTCGTCGTCGACGTCGAGGCCTGACGCGCGGGTCGACGGGGGCTCCCTACCGCCCCTCCCGGCCCGTCCCGTCGGGGGTACGGGAGCGGGGGCGTGACCAGCGGCTCAGCGCGGTGAGGAGCATCGCGCACACGCACCAGCTCGCGACCACGTCGAGCGGCCAGTGGTAACCCTGACGGACCAGGCCGGCACCGACGCCGAGGTTGACGACGACGGCGCAGCAGACGGCCGCGCCGCGCGACGGGGCGCCGCGCAGCCAGGGCAGGAGCAGCAGAACGGCGGCGCCGTACGCGACGGCGGCGGTCGCGGTGTGGCCGGAAGGGTAGAAACCCGTGCCCGGGCCCATGATCGCGGGGCCGGGGCGGGCGACCAGCTCCTTCAGCGGGACCACCCAGAGCGGTACGGCCGCCATGAGCGCGGCGGCGCCTGCGGCGGGCCGCCACCAGTGGTCCGTACCGGTGGCACGCGCGCGCCACGCGACGCAGACGAGGACGAGTGCGAGCACCGGCACGGCGACGGTGACGTTGCCGAGGTCGGCGAGGAACTGCGCGGCGGCGCCGCGCCGCACGAGGGAGTCGCTGAGGCGTTCGTCCGCGTGGGCCAGCGGGCCGTCCGCGACGACCTGCCAGGTGATCAGCGCGAAGAGGAGGCCCGGAAGGCCGAGAAGGAGGAGTCCGCGGGGTCCGCGGGGTCCGGCGCGACGGCCGGAGGAAATGGTCGGCCGCCCTCGAACAGGGGGGGTGGTTCGAGAGCGGCCGTCCGGATCGGTGTGCCGCGCGCCCCGGGGGGTTTGGGGCGAGCGGCCATCCGATCGGTGAGGAGATCCGGAGCCGGAAGCTCCGGGTGTGTGCGCGAGGGCACGACCAGGGCGAAGCTGGGGAGGCCCCGACCAGGTGTCGCCCACAGTCCCCTGTGGGCGGGGTGTATCTCTCATCTGCCCAAGAACCTACGACAGGCCGTGCGGTGGCGACAGGCGAAAACGCGACCCGACATGCACTTTGCACACCTTCTTCACGCCCTCCGACGCTCGTGCACAGGCACCGGAATCCGAGGCCGCGTTCCGGTTCCGGGAAGCGTGGGACGTCGGAGGCGGATGGGGGATTCCGTATGCGCGCCCCGTGCGGGCGGGGGCCGGCAGGGGGCGCGCAGGGGACGTTCGTGAGCCCCTCGCGAGGAGCTCCTGAAGGGCTCGCGAGGGGCTCACGAACG
>NZ_LIRK01000780.1 GCF_001419765.1 Streptomyces torulosus | reverse complement strand
CGCCGCCCGCGTCGCCGCCGGCCTCCCCGAGTACCCGCTCAAGGTCACGGTCAGCGCGTCCGGCGATCTGGACCCCGAGGCCCAGTTCTGGCACACCGGCGGCGACGCGGGCGGCGCGGCGTTCGGGGGAGTTGACCAGCAGCCGGGGGTTGTCGGTGCGCAGGGTGCCGGCGCCGATCAGGATGGCGTCGCTGGCGGCGCGCACCTCGTCGACCCGGTCGAAGTCGGCCGGGCCCGACAGGAGCAGCCGCTCGGGCCCGGTGTCGTCCAGATAGCCGTCGAGGGAGACGGCGGCGGACAACAGGACATAGGGCTGGGGCATGGAGACGCTCCCTGGTCTGACTGGCCGAAATGACGGGCTGACGGGCTGCCGGGCTGGAATGGCGGGCCTACGGGCTGGAAAGGCGGGCCTACGGGCTGGAAAGGCGGGCTGACCCGGCCGGGCTTGGTTCAAGTTTTAAACAATAACTACACTGTACGTATGACGACTCGCTGGCTCACTCCCGAGGAACAGCGTGCCTGGCGCGCCTACCTCGCCGCGAGCACGCTCCTGGAGGACGCGCTCGACCGGCAGCTCCAGCAGGAGGCCGGCATGCCGCACCTCTATTACGCGGTGCTGGCCGTGCTCTCCGACGCCCCGGACCGGCGTATGCGGATGACCGATCTCGCCGAGCACGCGAAGATCACGCGCAGCCGGCTGACGTACGTCGTGACCCGGCTGGAGAAGGACGGGGCGATCCGGCGCGAGAACTGCCAGTGGGACAAGCGCGGGAGCATCGCCGTCCTGACCGACGAGGGCCTCGCCCTGCTGGAGCGGCTGGCACCCGGGCATGTGGAGTCGGTCCGCAAGGCGGTCTTCGACCACCTCACCCCCGAGCAGATCGGCCAGTTCGAGGAGATCTGCTCGGCCATCGCGGCGGCGATCGAGGGGGAGGAGGCCCAGCAGAACGGCCCCGACGACCTGCCGTGGCGCCGCCGCTCCTGCTCCTCGGGCCAGTGACCTCGCCCGACCCCGTCGCCCGGTCACGAGGGGCGGCGAGGGCGGCCTTTATTCCCCCATCCCCCTGATGTGACGCATCCCAAATCCGGTTGCTTGAAATTTGAAGCAGGGGATAGAGTCGCGGCGAGCGCTGTGATTCAAAACTGAAGCACAGCGGCAGTCGCACCAGGACCGGAGAACCCGCATGCCCGACTTCCCCGCTGCCACCCCGCGTGCCCGCGTCCGGGTACCGCTGCGCTTCCAGGACGGCTACGGCGTCGACGCCGAGATGGTCACCTTCCACGGCCTCGTCGACGGCCGTGAGCACCTGGCGATCGTGCTCGGCGACCCCGCCCCCGGCACGGCCCCGCTGGTCCGGATGCACTCCGAGTGCCTGACCGGCGACGTCTTCGGCTCGGCCCGCTGCGACTGCGGTCCCCAGCTGCGCGAGGCGGTGGAGCGGATCGCCGACCAGGGCGGGGTGCTCCTCTACCTCCGCCAGGAGGGCCGCGGCATCGGCCTCTACAACAAGCTCGACGCGTACGCCCTCCAGGACCAGGGCCTCGACACCTACGAGGCGAACACGGCCCTCGGGCTGCCGGAGGACGCCCGCGACTACACGGCCGCGGCCCAGATGCTGGGCGCCCTCGGCATCGACGAGCTGGACCTGCTCTCCAACAACCCCGACAAGGCGCAGCAGCTGCGCGACCTCGGCGTCGGCGTCCGGCACCGCGTCCCCACCGGCGTCTTCACCACCGCGCACAACGTCCGCTACCTCCGGGCGAAGGTCCTCACCACCCAGCACACCCTGCCCCTGGCGGAACTGACGGCGGGCTGAACGCCCGGAGGGGACGCAGGCGGCAGCCTCTAGCCCACTCGGCCCCGCCGAGTGG
>NZ_LIRK01000078.1 GCF_001419765.1 Streptomyces torulosus | reverse complement strand
ACGGCCTGGCCCTCGCCGCGGACGCGCTGTCGACCTCCGCGGACCGCCCGGCCCCCGACCCGGCCGTACTGCGCCAGCAGGCGACCCTCGTGGCCGCGGCGAGGGCCAGGCCGTGCAGGGTCTTGGCCACGGAGTCGTGCAGTTCGCGGGCCAGCCGGGCGCGTTCCGACTCGACGGCCTCCGCCACGGCGAGACGGGACGTGGCCTCCGCGAGGGCCTGCGTGGCCGTACCGAAGCGGAACATCAGGTTGCGGAGGGTCACGCCGATAATGCCGGCCGCGACGCAGAAACCGGCGATGAGGAGGGTGCCCGCGCCCGCTCCCGGGCTGTGCTCCCAGGCACGGTGGACGGTCAGCAGGACGGCCAACTGGAGGCCGGTGAAGAGGCCGGCGCCGCGCCAGCCGTAGAGCAGGCCGGAGAGGAGCGGGGTGCAGACCGTGGCGTAGGCGAGGGGCGAGACCGGGGAGGCGGTGAGGAGGAGGACCGCGCCGAGGAGGAGGTCCAGCGCCATCAGGGAGGGGTGCGCGAGGAGACGGGGGGCGAAGCGGTCCCAGTCCCTCAGGGTGGCGTAGGAGATGGTGATGCCCAGGGCGGCGGCGATGAGTACGGCGTGGGTGGGTGCGCCGTCGGAGGTGTTGGCCATGGCGAAGGGGGTGCCGATGGCCAGCATCGTGAGGCGGACGGCGATCGTCTGGCGGGAGAGGGCCTGGAGGGCGTTCAGCTGGAGGCGGAGAGTCGCGGGGGGTGCCGCGTCGTCCTGGAGGTAGCCGGTGGTGGGGGCGACGGAGGGGGCCGCGGTGCGGTCGTCCGACGGGCGGCGCCGACGGGCCGCCGCCGAGACGCTCCAGCGGGTCCATGGGGGCAGGTTTGGTCCGCGGGTTCTCATCAGCGGCCCAGGATCTCGCCGAAGTTCGTGCCCGAACCGAGGAACATGCCCGTCGCGATGAGGATCATCGTCGCCGGGAGCATGAAGATCAGAGTTACCAGCGTCGCCTTGGGGATCGTCCTCGCCGCCCTGCGCCGCGCGTTCTGGGCGTCCGTGCGGCGCATGTCGGCGGCCAGCTGGATCAACGTCTCCGCGATGGGACTGCCCAGCTCCTCGCCCTGCTGCAACGCCGAGACGAACTGCGCCACCTGCTCGGAGGAGTTGCGCTTGCGGAGTTCGTCGAACGCCTGGCGGCGGCTGACGCCCATGTCCATCTGGCGAAGCGTGATGCGGAGTTCGTCGGCCCACGGGCCCTCGTACTTCTCCGCCACCCGGTCCAGGGCCTGGCGGAAACCGAGGCCCGCCGAGACGACCACGGCGAGCACGTCCAGGAAGTCGGGAAGCGTGCGGTCGATGACGTCCTTGCGTTCCCGGACCGCCTGCCAGATCGCGGCGTCCGCGGCGAAGAACCCGAACGCGAACGTGCCTGCGGCGAACAGGGGGCGGTCACTGGTGAGGAAGACCAGCCCCATGAAGGCGCCGAAGAAGCCGTAAACGGCCCGGCGAGCGGCGTAACGGTTGAGGGTGAGGCCGCCGGGGTTGCCCGCCATGTCGATGCGGCGGCGCTTCGCCTCGACCCGGCGAGGGCCCATGAGACGCAGCACGAACGGGGCGAAGCGCATACCGAGCCGGTCGACCGCCGAGCCCGTCTTGGAGACACGGGTCGCGCCCACCTCCAGGGCGAGGGCCAGGTCGCTCGGGAGTTTCGCGTCGGCGCGGATCATCCGGATGCCGAGCAGGACACCCGCCACGGCAATGGCCATCAGCAGGGCGAGGAGGAGCGGGAGCGTCGATGTCGTCATGTCGGATCGCGGCTCCCTTCTCAGACTTCGATCTTGCCGAGGCGGCGGATGACGAAGAAACCGACGGTGTAGAGGCCGATCGACACCAGGACCAGGACCTGGCCGAGGGGCGAACCGGTCACGCGGGCCAGTGCGCCCTCGTTCGAGGAGTTGATCAGGAGGAGGGAGCCCAGGCCCAGGAACGGGACCGTGAACGCCGTCGCGTTGACCTCCGAGAGCATCGTGCGGACCTCGCGTCGCGTCTCCTTGCGGTCCTCCAGGGTCTGGGTGAGATTGCGGAGCGAACTGACGACCGTGCCGCCCGCCTTGTTCGACAGGACGAGGGTGGTGACGAGGACGATGAGTTCGCGGGACGGGAGGCGTTCGGCGAGCTCGCCGAGCGCGTCGTCCACGGAACGGCCGAGGGCCAACTGGTCCGCGACCCGCGCCAGCTCCTCCCCCGCCGGGGCCTCCAATTCCTCCGCCGCCATCGCCAGCGCCGTGCGCAGGGCGAGACCGGCCGCCGTGGCGTTGGCCAGGAGGCGGGCCACGTCGGGGAGCTGGTTGATGAACGCCTCGATGCGTTTCTGGCGCTGCCAGTTGAGGAAGATCGCGGCTGCCCAGATGCCGACGGCGCCGGCGATCGGGCCGAAGAACGGCGCGAGCGTCGCGGCGGCGATCAGCCACAGGGCGACCACGACCATCGCCACGTATGTGGCGAACTCGCCCGCTGTCAGGTCGAGTCCCGTGGTGGTCAGGCGAAGGTGGATCGCCCGGCCGAGGCGGGTGCGGCGCAGCCGGCGGTCTACGGCCGTGAACCGTCGTACGCGGCCGCTCGCCGTGCGGAGCGGGCCGATCTGGCCGCCGGCGAGACGGTCGACCAGGGCCTGGCGCTGCGCGCGGCCCGAGGCGTAGGTGTGCGCGCCCGCGACGGCGAGGGTGCCGCACAGGACGGTGGCGCCGAGGGCCAGCAGGGTGGCGTTGTTCACCGGGCGCTCCTGTCTGGGGGCTCGGGGCGGGGT
>NZ_LIRK01000779.1 GCF_001419765.1 Streptomyces torulosus | reverse complement strand
ACGGGACCACGGGCGTCGGCGAGACCTACGGCGACACGAAGTACCTGGAGCTGGCGCGGCCGTTCGCGACGCGGCTGGTGGGCCGCTCGGTCGACGATCTGAACGGGCTGTTCGCCGTCGCCGACGAGGTCGCGGTCGACGCGTCGCGGACCTCCGGCCAGGTGGACGTGGGCGGCCTGCGCGGGGTGCAGACCGCCGACAAACTGCGGCTCTCGGTCGTCTCCGCGTTCGAGGTGGCCTGCCTGGACGCCCTCGGCAAGGTGCTGGGTCTGCCGGTGCACGCGCTGCTCGGCGGCAAGGTGCGGGACACGGTGGAGTACAGCGCGTACCTGTTCTACAAGTGGGCCGACCATCCCGAGGGCGTCGTCTGCGAGAAGGACGACTGGGGCGCGGCCCTCGACCCGGCCGGGGTGGTGGAGCAGGCCCGGAGGTTCACCGAGCGCTACGGCTTCACGTCCTTCAAGCTGAAGGGCGGTGTCTTCCCGCCGGACGAGGAGATCGCCGCGGTCCGCGCCCTCGCGGAGGCGTTCCCCGGCCGTCCGCTGCGGCTCGACCCCAACGGGGCCTGGTCCGTGGAGACCTCCGTGCGGGTCGCGGACGCCCTGGCCGACGTCCTCGAATACCTGGAGGATCCGGCGCTCGGCACCCCCGCCATGGCCGAGGTCGCGGCGCGCACGCCGGTGCCGCTCGCCACCAACATGTGCGTGACGACCTTCGCCGAGATCAAGGAGGCGTTCACGAAGGACGCCGTCCAGGTCGTCCTGTCGGACCACCACTACTGGGGCGGCCTGCGCAACACCCGTGAACTGGCCGCGATCTGCCGTACCTTCGGCGTCGGCGTCTCCATGCACTCCAACACCCACCTCGGCATCAGTCTCGCCGCGATGACCCATGTGGCGTCCACGGTGCCGAACCTCCACCACGCCTGCGACTCCCACTACCCCTGGCAGTCCGAGGACGTCCTCACCGAGCGCCTCGCCTTCGAGAACGGCTCCGTACGGGTGTCCGACGCGCCGGGCCTGGGCGTCGAGCTGGACCGCGCCCGGCTGGCCCTCCTCCACGAGCGGTGGCTGGCCGACGACGGCTCCCTCCACGACCGTGACGACGAGGCGGCGATGCGGGTGGCGGTCCCGGCCTGGAGCACCCCGTCGGTGCCGCGCTGGTGAAGGGCCCCACCGCCTTCTGAGGGGCGCCGGACGCCCGCGTGTCCCCGTTCCGCGCCGGCCCGGCGGAGCCATCGTGGGGGCATGGACGACAGGCGTGGCGACGTGTGGGCGGCCGGTGACGCCTACGAGCGGTACATGGGCCGGTGGAGCCGTCCGGTCGCGGAGCGGTTCACGGCGTGGCTCGGCCTCCCGGAGAGTGCGCGGTGGCTGGACGTGGGGTGCGGCACCGGCGCGCTGACCGCGACGGTGGCGGCCCACCGCCGGCCGCGCACCGTGGTGGGGCTGGACCGGTCCGCCGGGTTCGTGGCCTCGGCCCGTGCCGCCGCGCCCGCGGCAGCGCACTTCGTGGTGGCCGACGCGGTGGCGCCGCCGGTGCGCGCG
>NZ_LIRK01000778.1 GCF_001419765.1 Streptomyces torulosus | reverse complement strand
CCCTGACGCGTGATCACGCGCCGTCCGCACGCACTGCGCGGACCGCGCGTGATCACGCGTCAGGGTCACGCACCGGGATCACGCGTCGGGGTCGCGGAGGCCGACGGCGTCGTGCCGCCAGAACGGCTCCGTGTAGACCAGCGTCCCCGTCATCCATGACTCGTACTTCGGGAGCCTGAGGACCTGGAAGGCGCCGTCCGGGATGCGCAGGGACGGCCTGCGGAAGCCCAGCCCGCCACCGGGCTCGAAGCCGAGACGCGCGTAGTAACCGGGATCGCCCTCCAGCCAGACCAGAGGAACCGCCCGTTCGGCGAGGATGCTCAGCCCCTGCCGGACCAGGGCCGAGCCGATCCCCTGCCTCTGGAACGGCGGCGCCACGGCCAGCGGGCTGAGGACGTGCACGTCGACCAGCCGCCGAGGAGCGTCGAGCAGGCCCCGGGTGAACATGACATGCCCGACGACCTGGCCGTCGTGCTCGGCGACCAGCGAGAGGCCGTCGTCGGCCGTGAGGGTGTCCCGCAGGGTGTCGACCAGGTCGGCCACGGCCGGGCCATGGTCACCGAACGCCCCCAGGTGAACGCCCCGCACGGCCTGTCTGTCGCTCGGAAGTTCTTCGCGAAGATCCATTCCCGGAGGGTAGGCGCCACTGCGGCTGTGTCTCACATGATTTTGCGGCAGAGGGTCGAGGCGGCCGAAGCGGGCCTAGGTTGGACCTGGCCCCGCCGGTCCCGGTGAGGGCGAGTCGCCGGACGGGGGTGGCGTGGTGCCGGAGGTCGAGCTGTCGGCCGGGACGATCGACTATCAGGACACCGGCGGGGACGGGCCCGTGCTCGTGTTCGGCCATGGGCTGCCGATGACCGGGACGCAGTGGCGCAAGGTCGTCCCGCTCCTGGACGGCTACCGCTGCGTCCTGCCCACGCTGCCGCTCGGCGGCCACCGCCGGCCGATGAGACCGGACGCCGACCTGTCCCACCGCGGCGTCGCACGGCTGCTGGGCGAGTTCATGGAGCGGCTCGGCCTGGACGACGTGACGCTCGTCCTCAACGACTGGGGCGGCGGCCAGTTCCTGGTGACGGAGGAGCGGGGCCACAGGGTCGGGCGACTCGTGCTGGTCGCCTGCGAGGCGTTCGACAACTTCCCGCCCGGCCCCGCCAAAGCCCTGGCCAGGGTCTGCAAGGTACCCGGCGGCGTCCGGCTGCTGACCCGCCTCATGCGGGTCCCCGCGTTCCGGGACAACCCCCGCGGATACGGCGGGATGAGCCTGCGCGGCATCCCGGACAAGATCCTCGCCGAGTGGTTCGGCCCCGCGACCCGCAGCCGGGCCATCCGGCGGGACTTCGCCAAGTTCGCCACGTCGGCGCCCGGCCGGGCCGTCCTGCTGGAGTGGAGCGAGGGGCTGCGGGACTTCGACCGTCCCGTCCTCGTCGTGTGGGCCACGGACGACCGCCTGATGCCACGCGAACACGGCCCCCGACTGGCCGCGCTGTACCCGAGGGGCCGACTGATCGAGATCGAGGACTCCTCCACGCTCGTACCCGAGGACCAGCCGGAACGCCTCGCCGAGGCGATCAGGGACTTCGTCGAGGGAACGGACGGCACGTCGGCATGAGTGCCGGGGCTGAACGAGGGCGCCTGGACCGAGGCGCGAGCACCCTCTGTGGCGCCCGCACCCGGCGAGGGCACCCCGTCCGTCGGCACGGGCGCAGCCGCGGCAGCGACCCGAGCGGGCCGTGCTGTATAACCGGCCCATGATCCACCACGTCGTGTCACTCGAGGCCTGGGCCGCACGCCCCGATCAGCCCTACGCTCCCGGTTCGCTCGCCGAGGACGGGTTCGTGCACTGTTCGCCGGACGAGGCGACGACCGTGGCGGTAGTCAACGCGTTCTACCGGGACGCCCCCAGGCCGTTGCACGTGCTCATGCTCGACGAGGAGCGACTCGACGCCCGTGTGGAGTTCGAGGCGGCGGCGCCCGCCCCGCCTCCGGGTGTCGGCGGCGACGTCCTGTTCCCCCATGTCTTCGGTCCGCTCAACCGGGACGCCGTGGTCGGCATCCAGGAGGTCGAGTGGGACGCGGAGGGACGCGCCACCGGGCTCAGGGACGTCACGGACCTCGGCTGACGCCGGACGGACGGAGCCCCGCCGCACGCGCCCCTGTTCACGCGCCGCCTCTGCCGTCCTTCGGGCCGAACACCGCCAGGGCCTCGGCGTCCGTCGTCCGGGCGTTGAGGTAGTGGTCGGCCCAGGCCGCGATGTCCTCGTAGCCGCACGCGGTGGTGAGGCGGGCGACGGCCGCGGTGATGTCGAACGAGGTCGTGCGGAGGTCGACGCCGGGGCCCAGTAGCGCCCAGTGCGCGCCGGGGCGGCCGTACGGCATGCCGACGCTGCCCGGGTTGACGATCAGGCGGCCCTCGGCGAGGCGGGTGTAGGGCATGTGCGTGTGGCCGCAGACGATCGTGCGGACCTCGGCGGGCACGTCCGCGAGGACCTCCGTCCAGCGGGCGGGGCGGGAATCGACCAGCACCACCTCCTCGTCGTCGCGGGGCGTCGCATGGCAGAAGAGGGTGGGCCCGAGGCCCCGCACGGCCAGCGTGCGCGTCCTCGGCAGGGACGCAAGGAAGTCGACCTGCTCGTCGCTGAGCGCCTCCGCCGCGTACGGGCCGATGGGGTCGGGGATGGTGGCGCGGTCGCCCCGGCGGTACTCGACCAGTTCGCGGTCCGCGTTCCCCCCGATCCACACCACCCGGTCGCCCTCCCCTCGCAACAGGTCCAGCACCTCGGCCGGTTGCGGGCCCGCCGTGATGTCACCGGTGAGCACGATCCGGTCCGCCGCACGCACCTCCGGCTCCGCCAGCACGGCCTCCAGGGCGGGGAGCACCCCGTGGATGTCCGACAGCACGGCCACGCGGTCCGGTTCCGGTGACCTCATCCGTCTCCCCTCTTCCCCCGGTCCAGCCCTTCCGCCAGCACCTCCGCCAGGTGTGAACCCCGGCGTCCCGCCAGTTGCTCCAGCTGCGTCCGGCAGGAGAAGCCGTCCGCCAGGATCAGCGTGTCCTCCGTCGCCGCCCTCACCGCCGGGAGGAGTTGCTCCTCGGCGCAGGCGACGGACACGTCGTAGTGGCCCTTCTCGAAGCCGAAGTTGCCGGCCAGTCCACAGCAACCGCCACTGAGGTCACCGGTGAGGCCGGCAACTTCGGCTTCGA
>NZ_LIRK01000777.1 GCF_001419765.1 Streptomyces torulosus | reverse complement strand
CGCTCGCGGATCTCGCCGAGGCCCTCGGCGAGATCCGCGAGCGACACCCCGGCGAACTCGTCCGCGTGCTGCGGCGATGCTCGTTCCTCGTCGACGGGAACCCTGTGGGCACCCGTGAACATGAGACGGTACGTCTGGCCGAGGGCGGCACGGTCGAGGTGCTCCCGCCGTTCGCAGGAGGGTGACCCCCACATCATGAGCAACCAGCCGTACGGGTACGAGGGCCACCAGGGGCACCCCGGCTACGACGCCCACCAGGAGCCGGAGCAGCAGCACCGGGCCGAGCAGCACCAGGCGCCGCACCAGGCGCAGCAGCAGCCGCCGTACGCGGCGCAGCCGCAGTGGCAGGGGTACGACGAGGGGCAGGCCGCCCACGGGCAGCAGTACGCGCAGCAGTGGGAGGGCCAGACCTGGGACACCCAGGTGCAGCCGCAGACCGCCCCCTTCGCGGCGAACCTGACGGAGACGGCGTACCTGCCGCCGCAGACGGACGGCCGCCCCCCGCAGTACGCCCCGGACCACCAGCCCGGACAGCATGGGCAGGCCGGACCGCAGGGCCAGCCCGGACAGCATGGGCGGACCGGACCGCAGGGCCAGCCCGGTCCGCGGGGCCAGGCGTACCCCCAGGGCCAGGGGTTTGCCCAGGGGCAGGCCCCGGTGCCTTCGCATGCCGCCGCCGGTCAGCCGCACGGGCAGGCGCCGGTGGCTCCGCACGACCACGCCCAGGGGGGCGACTCCGGCGAGGCCGGGCCCGCGTACGGGCCGCCGACGCTCACCGGGAACGCGCGGATCACCGACGCGCAGCGGGCACGGGCCGAGGGACGGTCGCCGATCATCGAGCCCGGCATGCAGCCGGCGCTGATCACGGCGGTACTGGGGCTGCTGCTGGCGGGCGCGGCGGCGATCGGGGAGTACGCCCTCGCCGTACCGCTGGTGATCCTCCAGGCCGTGACGGCGGCGGGCTGGTTCCGGCTGAACGGCATGTGGCCGGCCCGGCAGGGCATCGTGCTGGCGTTCGCGGGCGCGCTCGCGGCGGACGCGGCGCTGTTCGCGGCCGGGCGTGAGCACGCGCCCGCGGCGATCCTCGGGACGCTCGGGGTGTGGGTGCTGCTCGGGATCGTGCTCGGGCTGCGGAGCCACGCGGACCCGGACGAGCGGATGTACGGGCTGATGGCGACGATCGCCTCGGCGGCGCTGGCGATCATCGCGACCGGATATCTGGCGGCGACCGCGGACGCGGTCACCGTCGGCGGGGTCGCTGTCGCGGTGGCCGTGGTGGCGCGGGCACTGCCGTTGCCGACGGCGGCGTCGGTGGTGGTGGCGCTGCTGGCGGCGGCCGGTGCGGGGGTCGCCGTCGGCGGAGGGACCGATCTCGGCAGCTCCGGCGCGCTGTTGGGGGCGGGGGCCGGGCTGTGCGCGCTGGTCGGACACCGGGTCGCCGGCTACGACTACCCGTCCCGGTTCGTGCACTTCACGGCGGGAGTGGCGCTGCCGCTCGCCGCGGCGGCGCCGGCGGTGTATTTGCTGGGCCGGGCGCTGGGCTGAGACCAAGGGCGCCTCATAGCTCGGGG
>NZ_LIRK01000776.1 GCF_001419765.1 Streptomyces torulosus | reverse complement strand
GGGGGCCGTCCTTGGGCTCCGGGACGGCGCGCAGGACGAAGGTCGACGGGGCGACACCGCCCGCCGCCGGCTTCGCCGCGGTGAGCGGCATCGTCCGGGGCTCCCGCTTCGGCTCGGCGGCAGCCGGGGGCTCCGCCGGGGCGCCGGCCGCCTCCTGGCCGGGAGCGGTGGCCTTCGCTGCCGTCAGCGGAAGCGTGCTCGGCTCGCGCTTCGGCCGCTCGGGAGTCACCGGGTGACCGACCGGGTCCCCGGTTGACGGCGCCGGCTTGACCGCCGCCAGACGCATCGTGCTGGGCTCCCGCTTCACCTGCGACTGGGGCTGCGACTGCTGGGGCTGCGGCTCCGACGAGTGCGGCTGCTCCTGTGCGTGGGCCTGCTCCGGCGCGGGGGGCTGTTCCTGCGCGTGGGGCTGCTCCGGCACGTGCGACTGCTGGTGGGCGTAACCCTGCGGCTGCGACTGCTGGGGCTGGCCGTGGGGCAGCTGCGACGGCGCCTGGGCGTGAACCTGCGGCTGGGCGTGCGGGGATTCCGGAGCAGTCGGCTCCTGCTCGGGAATCCCCCGGGCCGCCGACTCCGGTACCGCGCGCAGCACATACGTCGACTTGTCCCGGCGCGGCCCCGGCGCGGCGACCGGCTCGCCCGCAGGTGGCGCGGCAACAGGCTCGGCCACGGGCCGCGCGGGCGGGGCCGCTGGCGCGGGGCGGGACGGTGTCGTGACGTCTCCCCTCGGCTCGGCGACCTGGACCGGCTCGCCCGCGAAACGGCTGGAGCCGTCGACATGGACCTGGAGCGGGACGACGTAGCCGATGCGCTCGTCGTGGACCGTGGCGAGGACCGGGTGGCCGGTGGCGAGGGCGAGACGGTGGAGGTAGTCGAGCGCGGCGCTCTGCAGGGACTCCCCCGCGGCCGCCGGTACAGGCATGCCGCCGACGGTCGCGCCGGCCTCCGCGGAGACGCGCACGTCGATCGGGGTCAGCCCGGCCGGTGCCGGCCCGCGGCCCGCACGCTTGAGTTCCCGCTTCTGTTCGCGGCTGAGTCGAGTCATCGTTCCCTCACTCGGGTCGGTCAGAAGGAGAAACGGCGGACGGGAGATCGAAGGACACCGGTGACACGGGAGACACCGGCGCCGTGGGAGACAGCGGTTTCCCGCCGACTCCCGTGTACGACGCTGTGGAGGGCGACGCCGTCGGTGACGTCGGTGGTTGCGCCGCGGCCTCCACCGTACGCACATCGTCGACCCGCCACGGCTCGCCCTTCCCCGAACGCACCAGCTTCAGATACACCGTGGCCTGTGGACCGGTTCCCGTCCAGCCGTCCCGGCCGTGCGCCTCGCCGTCGACGAACACGGCGCGGTACGCCTCGGTGGCGGTGTCGGAGGGCGCGTCACCGTCGTCGTCGAACTCCACCTCGACGGTCGTCCACGCCTTGTGCGCCGCCCAGGAGTTCCAGTTCTCGCCGGCGCCGCTCGCGGGGCGGTACGAACGCTCCGCCTTCCGCTTGTCCGGGGTGAGCCAGCGCGCGGTGCGCAGGACGGCGTCGTGCGGACTCATGTCGTACTTGGTGTCGTAGCCGTACGCGACCTCGACCCACGCCCTGGAGACGGAGGTGGCGTCCAGGTCGTCGACTCGGGACGGGCTCGGTACGTGCGCGTCGTCGCCCAGCGGTTTGCCGGAGGGCAGCGGGGCCTTGGGGGCGATCGACGGTTCGGCCGAGGCGCCGGGGCCGCCGCCGACCGTCTCGCGGTGGTCCTGCAGACCGCACGCGGTGAGGACCGCCACGCCGGTCACGGTCGCGAGCACCACCGCCCCGGCCCGGCGGAGCCCGTCGGACGCGCCGCGTCCGCCCGCTCCCGTACGGGCGCCGGGCATCTGGCGCCCGTCGCTCCTCCTGACCATCGTCGTCCCCCTCCTCACCTCGGTGTCCTTCCCCGTCGTCATCGTCCGTGCCGTCACCACAGGCCTCACTACAGGCCCAACCAGGGCGCCGGATCCACGTACTTGCCGTTCTGCATCACCTCGAAGTGGAGGTGGGCGCCGGTCGAGTACCCGGTGGAGCCCACCGGGCCCACGCGCTGGCCGACCTTCACGTGGTCGCCGGCCTTCACGTTGAGCCCTGCGAGCATGTGGTTGTACGTGGTGGAGATCTGGTCGCCGTCGATGGTCCCGTGGGAGATGACGACGCGGTTGCCGTATCCGTTGGTCCAGCCGGCGAAGGTGACCACGCCGTCGCGCGCGGCCAGCACCGGGGTGCCCGCCGCCACGCCGAAGTCGGTACCGGTGTGCAGCTTGCGGACGCCGAGCGTGGGGTGCATGCGCCAACCGTACGGGGAGGTCACGGGCGGGTTGCCGGCCAGCGGCATCGCCATCTGCTTGCCCGGCGGGAGCTTGCCCGGCGGGTCGTCCACCGACTCGTACTTGGCGATCAGGGACTTGATGCGGACGACGTAGTCCTGGGTCTCCTTGTAGGGCGGGATGCCGCCGTACTGCTCGACCGCGCCGGGGCCCGCGTTGTACGCGGCGAGCGCCAGGTCGAGGGTGTCGCCGCTGGCCTTGCCGCGGTCCTTGTAGCCCTGCACCTGCTTGGCCAGCGCGCAGTCGTAACGGCCCTGCGCCATGATCGCGTCACCGGGGTCGTACGGGGATATCCGGCCGTTGCCGTCGTCGTCGCGGCCCCAGGTCTGCCAGGTGCCCGGCATGAACTGGCTCAGGCCCTCGGCGCCCACGGGGGACTGGGCGTTGGGGTTCCAGCCCGACTCCGCCTCGATCTGCGCGGCGATCACGGCCGGCTTGATGATGTCGCACATCGAGCCCGCCTTGAGCACCCAGGGCACGTACTCCGCCGGGACCTGCCCGTTCTTGAGGCCGCCGCCGACGCCGCCCTGTTCCTCGGCATCGGCCTGGCCTCCCCCGCTCACCGCGACCATCATGACCACGGGCATCATCACGGCCGCGACGCAACCGCCGACCACCCAGCCCGTGGTGGACCCACCCCCGTTGGACATCTGCTCCCCTCAGCGTCGAAGTCCAGTCATGTTCCTGCCAGTCCAGGCCGGCCAGTCGAGTCTCTCCGCTCACCCGCGCTCCCCGCGTCACCAGCACGTCACAGGCTCGTAGCAGGAACTCACGTCCCAATTCCCAAGCGCCCGCGCCCCGGTGAAGATCGGAGGCAAGCGCCACGACGGGGCCACGAACCGAACGGGTTCGGCCCTGCTCGGCGGGTTCGGCCCACGGCTGGGCGGGGTCGGCTCGGCTCGGCTGATTCGGCTCCGCTTCGCGTCGGTTGCGGGTTCACGAACCGGCCGGCACTGCGCGGCGAAGCCGAAGGCCCGACAGCGGCGACGCCTGACGACGGTGAACAACAAGGACGCACGGCGACGATGACGGCACGACAGACCGAACGGCGATACTCGCCGACGGCCCAACGCGCCGTCCGACGGCGGCATGTCGGCGGCTCGGTAAGGCCGCCGGCGCAACCCGTCGGCGGGCACCGAGGCCGTTCGGCGGCGGCGCCGGACGGCCGCAACGACAGGTCGGCGACGACAGGCCGGCCGACGCAACGCCCGGGCGGCCGAAGGCCGTACGGCGACAACCGTCGGCGGCACAGCAAGACGGTCGACGCAACAGGCGTCGGCGGCACGGCAAGACGGTCGGCGGCCAACAGACGGCGGCGGCGCGGCAGTCGGTCGGCGGCAACAGGCGTCGACGGCGTAGCACGCTGGTCGGCGGCACCAACCGTCGGCGGCACAGCACGCTGATCGGTGGCTCGGCGCGGGTCGGTCGGCGGCTGAGGTGGTCGTCGGGTCAGGGAAACTTCGGTGGATGGCTGTGGACATGGGGAGAGTGGTGATGCGGTGATGCAGGGGAATGCAGGGCAGGCGACGGCCGGGCCGGAGATCTGGGTGCGGGGGCCCGTCGGGGAGGCGGAGGTGCTGCCGCAGGAGCCGGAGCCCCTGGCATCCGCCGCCGCGCGGCGGTTCTCCTGGGTCGCCACACACGGTGGCGCCGGGTCCACCACCCTCGCCGCGGTCTTCGGCGGTCACGACGCGGGCCGCAACTGGCCCCGGCCGGAACACGGTGAGCCCGGATCCGTGCTGCTGGTGGGCCGGACGCACGCCGCCGGACTCGACGCGGTCTCGCACACCCTCGACATCTTCCGGCGGGGCGACGCGCCGCCGGGACTCGACCTGGACGCGATCGTGCTGGTCGCGGACGCGCCCGGGCGACTGCCGCGGCAGCTCGTCCAGCGCGTCAAGGTGATCGGTTCGGTCATCGACGTCCACCGCGTGCCCTGGGTGCCCGCCTGGCGCACCGGCGATCTCACCGGCCCGCCGCCGCGGGAGAGCGCGGCGCTGGCCCGTCTCACCGGGAGGACCCCATGAGCCACACCGTGTACGCAGCGGCCACCACCCTGGCCGGGCCTCCGGGGACGGTCACCTACGAGCTGAACTACGTGCTGAACATCCTCGCCTGGCTGGTGACGGCGGCCGGTGTGTGCGGGCTGCTGCTCGTCGGCTCCCGTATGGCCATCTCGCTGCGGTCCGGGGAGGGCGACGAGCACCTCACCCAGTTCGCGATGGTGATGGGCGCCTGCATCATCGGCGCGACGGCGGGGCCGATCGTGGACTTCGTGATGTGACGGAGCGTGACTGAGAGCGGGTGACGGCCCGTCGGTTCCGGGGAAACCGACGGGCCGTCACCGTATCCGCACGCCCACCTCCCCTTCACCCTCTCCTTCCGCACACCGGTACGACACACTCCGCTTCTCCGCAGGTCCGGGGCCTGATGACGGCACGTCACTGTCCCGGACATGACGAGCAGTTCCCGTCTGTCACGACCACGTCACCGCCCAGTGCTGGATCACTACATCGCTTGGCTCAGGGTCACCACAGTCGCCAAGCTCACAGGGCGACCGGGAACCCGAGCAGCTGACTCAGGCCCCGCCAGCATCCCAAGCACCCATCCGCTCAAGTGAGTTGACGTCGACCGCTCCGCTGCGGCCGACCGAAACGGGGAGAAACCACATGCTGAACGCGATAGCCACCAAGGCGCAGCAGGCCGTCTACCTGGCCGACGGGACCGTCCCGAACCCGAACCGCGACGCCCCCGGCGCGCTCACCGGCAAGGTCGACACCGTGCTCGGCATCGTCGCCTGGGCCGGTACCGCGGCGGGCGTCGCGGGCGTGCTGATCACCGGCGCGATGATGGCGATCTCGATGCGCCGCGGTGAGGGCTCGGAGCACATGGGCCGTCTCGGCATGGTCCTCGGCGGCTGTGTCCTCGTCGCCGCCGCCGGCCCGCTCGTGAACTTCGTCTTCGCGTAGTCCGTCAGCCAGCGAGTCGAAAGGGGGAGCGACGATGCTGAACTCCGGCCGGTCCCGAGGGGGCAGCGGGGAGTGGGAGCAGCCGTTCTGGCAGCAGCGGGGCTGGATCCTGTCGGCCGGGTTCCTGGGGGTGCTGGTCGTCCTCGCGGTGCTCTTCGCGATCACCGGCAACGGCGCCGAGGGGTCGTCCGGCGCGTCCGGCGATCCGAGCCCCGCACCGACCTCGACCTCGGACTCGGGGTCCGGGTCCGGCTCCGGTGACGGCGGTGCGCAGGACCGCCCGGCCGGCTGCCGTACCGACGACAGCGTGCAGGCCCGGCCCACCAAGGCGCCGCGCGACTTCCACTGGAAGGCCAACGGCACCGGTCTGGTCCCGGTGTCGAGGACGGCGGGCCCGCTGAAGTACGACGGTCCGGTCTGGTCCTGCTTCGCCCGCACCCCGATGGGCGCCGTCATGGCCGCCCACTCCATCACCGACCACCTCAGTTACGACGGCTGGCGCGAGGTCGTCGACCGGCAGGTCGTGCCGGGTGCCGGCCGTGACGCGCTGGTCAAGACGCGTGCCCAGTCCGGCGACAAGTCCACGACGGGATCGCCGGACGCGGGTGGCTACACCGGCTTCACGGTCCTGACGTACAACCGCTCGCAGGCGACCGTGATGGTCCTGGTCAGCGGCATGGGGGGCGGCGGCTACGGCTCCGCCTCGGTGACCGTGCGCTGGCAGGACGGCGACTGGAAGCTCGTCCCCGAGGCCGACGGCACGATCTACGGCGGTGTGTCGCAGGTGAGCGGCACCGACGGCTTCGTCACCTGGGAGGCGTGACATGGGCTGCTCCTGGAAGATCTACGACTGCGTCATCGAAGAGGGCGGCAAGCAGTTCACGGAGGGTGCCGTCGTCGTCTTCGCCAAGGCGATCGGTGACGGCGCGTCGGAGGTGCTCAAGGCCCTCAACGGTGTCTGGCTGAGCATCGACGTCGACCAGCCCGCGGGCAACGTGACCCACGCCAACCCCACGATGGACCCGGGCAGTCCCATCGGCCTGATCACCGCGGAAATCAACTGGATCGTCGCGTACGTGGCGGTGACCTCCCTGCTCATCGCGTCGATCCGGATGGCGATCGACCGAAAAGGCCAGTCGATGAAACAGGCGTTCATGGGGATGTGGAAGGTCATCCTCGTGGGCGCGGCGGCCGTACCGGTGGTCACCGCGCTGATGAAGGCGTCGGACGCGTACGCGGTGGACGTGTACAAGAAGTCCAATCTCGGTAACACGGCCTCCGAGATGCTGGGGGTGCTGACGCTCAGTCAGCCCGGTCTGGTGCTGATCTTCGGTCTGCTGGTGATGCTGTCGAGCTTCGTGCAGATCGTGCTGATGTACATCCGCATCGGTGTGCTGATCATGCTGGTCGGCACGCTGCCGCTGGCCGCCGCCTCCTCGATGACCGGGTGGGGCGAGGGCTGGTGGAAGAAGCACATCGGCTGGCTCGCGGCCTGGCTGCTGTACAAGCCGGCGGCGGCCCTGATCATCTACTCGGCCACGTCGATGACCAAGGACAAGGAGGATCTGGACGCGGTCATCGCGGGCATGGGCATGCTGATCATGGCGGTGTTCGCGCTGCCCGCCCTGCTCAAGCTGATCGTCCCGGCCACCGCCGCCCTCGGCGGCACCTCGGGCGGCACGGTCGCCCTCAACGCCGCCAACAACATCGCCTCCGGCGCGGTCAGCATCGCGGGCGGCGCCGCCGGAGCGGCGGGCCAGGCCGGCGGCGGTGGCGGGGGCGGCGGTTCGGCCCCGCAGGGCTCGCCGTCCGCGGGCGCGGGCTCCTCCGGGGGCGCCGGCGCGGGCGGAGCCGGTGGCGCGGGCGCGGCGGCCGGTACGGCGGCCGCGGGCGCGGCCACGGCGGGCGCGGCCGTGGCGGTCCAGGCAGCCGCGGTCGTCGTACAGACCGGCATGCAGGCGGCGAGCGAGATCACCAACTCCCTCGGCGACAACGACGGAATGAAGGGCCACAACCAGTAGCCCCGCCCCGCGCCCCTCTGGGGCCGCGCCTCCTCGATGGGGCGAAGCCCCCGAAAGGGGCGCGGGGAACAGCGCGACGAGCCACGACGCTCCGGCAGCCGCCCGATCGCCTCCACCACCCGAGCTCCCAGGCACTCGAAACCCAGCGAACTCAGCCGGAAGAAGGATTTCCCATGTCCACCGACGCCCTCACGCGTCCCACCTACGGAAACTGGCGCCGGCCCCGCCGCCCCGGCCTCGGCCCGTTGGGCCTCCTCGGCACCGTGGTCGCCTTCGGCGGACTCCTCGTCGCGCTGCTCGCCTCACTCGTCTCGCTGACGGCGGCGATCGTCGTCCTCATCCCCGTCGGCCTCTTCCTCGCGCCGCTCGCGCTGCGCACGGTCGACGGCCGCAACGTCTATCAGGTGGTCGCGGTGCGTATCGGTTGGTTCAGGCGCAAGGCGAACGGCTCCCACACCTACGTCTCCGGCCCGCTCTCCCGCCGTACGGGCGGCCGCTACCACCCGCCCGGTCTGCTCGCCCGGACGCGGATGCACGAGGGCCGGGACGCCTACAACCGCTCCTTCGGCGTGCTCCACCACCCCGGCCGCAACCTCTACACCGTGGTGCTGGCGTGCGAGCCGGACGGCGGTTCGCTGGTCGACCCCGAGCAGGTCGACATCTGGGTGGCGTCCTGGGGCGACTGGCTCGCCCGGCTGTCGCACGAGCCGGGCCTGCGCGGCGCCCAGGTCGTCGTCGAGACCGCGCCCGACACCGGGACGCGGCTGGCCGCCGAGGTCCTGCCACGGATCTCGCCGGACGCTCCGGCCGCCGCCCGCGCGGTGATGGAGGAGGTCGTCGCCCGCTACCCGTCCGCCTCGTCGGAGATGCACACGTACATCGCCCTGACCTACGGCCCCTCCGGCGGCCCCAAGCGGAGCATCGAGGACGTCATCACCGATCTGTCCATGCGGCTGCCGGGCCTGCTGTCGGGTCTGGTCGCGGCCGGCGGCGGCTCCGCCTACCCGCTGTCCGCCGAGCGGCTCTCGGAGGTCGTCCGGGTGGCGTACGACCCGGCCGTCGCCCCCGATGTGCTGAGCGCCCGCGCCGAGCAGTCCACCACCGGCCTGGAGTGGGCGGACGCGGGCCCGGCGGCGGCCGTGGAGTCGGTGCAGTCGTACAAGCACGACTCGGGTGTCTCGCGCACCTGGATGCTGACGCTCGCCCCGCGCGGCACCGTCCGCTCCAGCGTGCTGCGGGGGCTGCTCGAACCGGCCGTCGGGACGCGCCGCAAGCGCGTCTCGCTGATCTACCGCCCGATCGACCCGGCGACGTCGGCGCGGATCGTGGAGTCCGACCGTCGTGCCGCGCACTTCATGGCGGGCTCCAAGCGCGGTCTCGTCCAGGCGCGGGCCAGTTCCGAGATGCAGGCGGCCGAGCAGACCGCGGCCGAGGAGGCGGCGGGCGCCGGGCTCGTGGAGTTCTCGCTGATGGTGACGGTCACCGTCGACGACGAGGAGCAGCTCCCGGACGCGGCGATCACCGTCCGCAACCTCCAGGCGTCCTCGCGCATCCTGATGCGCCCCGCCGACCGTATGCAGGCCTCGGCGTTCACCTGCACGCTCCCCGTCGGCCTGCTGCCGTGGGAGCACACCCTCGTTCCGTACCAGATCCGGGAGGCGCTGTGACCAGGTCCAGCACGTCCGCCACTCGTCCCGCACGACCCCAGACGGCGCCCCCGCGCGGCTGGCCCGGCCCCGGCGGCGGGCAGGTCGGGCACATCGACCCGCCCGCGCTGTGGCGGGCGACCACGGTCCAGGCGTGCGGCCTGTGGCCCTTCGCGGCGGGCTCCGGCGCGCCCATGACGGGGGTGCCGCTCGGGCAGCACCTCCAGACGGGCGCCACGGTCTGCGGGGACCCCATCTCCTGGTTCACCCGCGCCCGGTACATCTCCAACCCGTCGCTGTTCATGCTCGGCATGCCGGGCCTCGGCAAGTCGACGCTGGTCAACCGCATGCTGATCGGCATGTCGGCGACCGGTGTCACGCCGCTGGTGCTGGGCGACCTCAAGCCGGACTACGCGGACACCGTGCGGGCGCTCGGCGGCCAGGTGATCTCCATCGGGCGCGGCGTCGGCGGCATCAACGTCCTCGACCCCGGCGCGATGGGCGAGGCGGCGGCCCGGATCGGCGGCGAACGCGGCCGGATCCTCGCGGCCGAGGCCCACGGCCGGGTGCTGAACATGGTCGCGGCGCTCATCACGATCGTGCGGGGCCGCCCGATGGACGACCACGAGCAGTCGGTGCTGTCGGCGTGCCTGCACCATCTGACGGAGCGGACCAAGAAGGGGCGGGCGCCGCTGCTGCCCGATCTGCTGAAGGTCCTCGACGAGGGCCCGGACCGGGTCCGCGCGGTGACGCTGGACCGGGGCAACGAGGCGCGTTACCAGGAGGCCGTCGACCCGCTGCACCGTTCGCTGCTCGGTGTGCTGGACGGCCCGCTCGGCGACACGTTCGCCTCCGAGACGTCGACCCGTATCGACCCGGCGTCCCCCGCCGTCTGCGTCGACATCTCCCGGATCGGTGAGGCGGACACGCAGCTCACGGCGGCGGCGATGCTGGCGGCCTGGTCGGACGGGCTCGGCACGGTGGCGGCGGCCCACGCCCTCGCCGACGCGGGCCTCGCCCCCCAGCGCTGGTTCTTCACGGTCCTCGACGAGCTGTGGCGCCCCCTTCGGGCCGCCTCCGGCATCGTCGAACGCATCGACGCGCTGACCCGTCTGAACCGCTCCCTCGGCCTCGGCGACGCCAAGATCACGCACACGCTGAAGGACGCGGAGGCGCTCGGCAGCGAGGCCGACCGGGCGAAGGCGCGGGGCTTCGTGGAGCGGGCCGGGATGGTGGTGTGCGCGGGTCTGCCGCGTACGGAGATGCGGGAGCTCGGCGAGATCGTCGGCCTGTCCGAGCGTGAGATCGAACTCGTCTCGTCCTGGTCGTCCCCGCCTGGGTGGGCGAGCACGGGTGGGAACGAGGAACCGCCGGGGCGCGGCCGCTTCCTCATCAAGGTGGGCGGGCGTCCGGGCATCCCGATCAAGGTGTCGATCACGGACACGGAGCGGGAGTTGCACAACACGAACACGAGGTGGAACCGGCCGACGTTGTCCAAGGGCGTCTAATGGCTCGGGGGTGCGCGTGGGTGTGCCGGGTGCGGG
>NZ_LIRK01000775.1 GCF_001419765.1 Streptomyces torulosus | reverse complement strand
TCCACGCATGACCGCTCGGCGGGGCATCTGCTGCTCGCCGAGCGGTCATGCGTGGACCACCTCACCAACGGCTCCGCGAACATCGCGTCCGCCAGTACGGCCCCGCCGATCGCGCCGGCGACCTGCGCGGGAAGGTACGCGGCGACGTCCCGGCCGGTCACCCCGGCGGCCTGCGCACCCTCCCCGGCGCCCGCATTCGCATCCACATCCGCACCCGCCGCGCGGGCGGCGTGTCCGCGCCGCCACCCCGTCCACCACTCGGCGAGGGTCACGACAGGGTTGAAGTGCGCCCCGGACACCGGTCCGAACAGCACGATGAGCACGCCCAACCCGAAGACCGTGGCGAGGCAGTTGGCCAGCAACTGCACCCCGACGTCATGCGTCAGTTCGGTGGCCTGGATCCCGGAGCCGACCACGACGGCCACGAGCGCCGCCGTACCCACGGCCTCGGCGGCGACCCGCGCCCCCAACGGCGCCCGCGCAGGCGCCACACTCCCGGACGCGGACCCGCCCACGGGCACAGGCCCACCCGCGGCGACCGGCACCGACTCCGGCACCGGCGCAGCCCCCGCAGCCGGCACCGCACCGCCCGTGCCCTGCTCGACCGTCGTCACCTGATCTCCTTACCCCAGCCCATGAAGGCCCCGCCCTACACCCCCGCCACTCAGGAACAGGCCCGCTTGACGTCGTTCTCGGCCGTGGCACGCGCCGTCTCCGCCAGTTCGGTGAACCCGCCCGCGAGGGCGGCGAGGACCTCCGGCCTGAGCCGGTAGTACGTCCACCGCCCGCACGGCTCGGTCTCCACGACCCCGGCCTCCCGCAGCACCTTGAGGTGGTTGGAGAGGTTGGTCTGTCTGGCGCCCGTCTCCTCCACGAGGTGCGTCGTGCACAGCGTCTCGTGCGCGAGCAGGGTGACGATCCGGAGGCGGAGCGGATCGGCCAGCACCCGGAGCAGATCAGTGTCGACTGACGTCAGCATGCGCTGATACTGTCACATCGCTCAAGGCTGATGCGAGCCGCCCGCGAAGGAAGCCACCCATGAACTCGACCCCTCCGCCTCCGCCCGCGCACGCGAATCCGCCCGCGCACGCGAATCCGCCCGCGCACGCGAATCCGTCCGCGTCCACGAACCCGTCCCCATCCGCTGACGCGCCCGCGCCGCAGGCCTCCGTGCTGTTCGTCTGTGTCCACAACGCCGGCCGCTCCCAGATGGCCGCCGGTTTCCTCAGCCACCTCGCGGGCGACCGCGTCGAGGTCCGCTCGGCCGGTTCCCTCCCCGCCGACCAGGTCAACCCTGCCGCGGTGGAGGCGATGCGGGAGGTCGGCGTCGACATCGCCGCGGCCCGCCCCAAGGTGCTCACGACCGAGGCCGTCCAGTCCTCCGACTACGTGATCACCATGGGCTGCGGCGACGTCTGCCCCGTCTTCCCCGGCAAGCGGTACCTCGACTGGACCCTGGAGGACCCGGCGGGCAAGGGAGTCACCTCAGTGCGCCCCATCCGCGACGAGATCGAGCAGCGCGTCCGGGCCCTGATCGCGGAGATCGACGCTCGGTAGAGTCGGGACGGGTCAGGCAATCGATCTCCCGGAGGCACCCGACATGCGACCGCGACTCCGCTGCGCCGTGCTCGACGACTTCCAGACCGTCGCGACCGAGATCGCCGACTGGTCCCCCGTCGCCGAGGACGTCGACGTCGTGAGCTTCGCGGAGCACTTCGCCGACGAGGACGCCCTCGCGGATGCCCTGGCCGACTACGACATCGTCGTCACCCTGCGCGAACGCGTCCCGTTCCCCGCCTCGCTCCTCGCCCGCCTCCCCCGCCTGAAGCTGCTGATCGCCTCCGGCATGCGCAACTCGGTCATCGACTACGCGGCCGCCGAGGCGCATGGCGTGACCGTCTGCGGAACGGCCAGTTCCTCCACCCCGCCGGTCGAGTTGACCTGGGCGCTGCTGCTCGGCCTCGCCCGCGGCCTGGTCACCGAGAACAACTCCCTGCGTTCGGGCGGCCCTTGGCAGAGCACGGTCGGCGTCGACCTGCACGGCGCCCGGCTCGGCCTGCTCGGCCTCGGCAAGATCGGCAGCCGGGTGGCCCGGGTCGGCCTCGTCTTCGGCATGCGGGTGACGGCCTGGAGCCAGAACCTCACCAAGGAGCACGCGGACGAGGTGGGCGTGGAACTGGCGGCGTCCAAGGAGGAGTTGCTCGCGGACAGCGACTTCGTCTCCCTCCACCTCGCCCTCAGCGACCGCACCCGGGGCCTGCTGGGTGCCCCCGAACTCGCCCTGCTCAAGCCGACCGCCTACCTGATCAACACGTCCCGCGCCGCCATCGTCGACCAGGACGCGCTGCTCGCCGCCCTGCACGAGGGCCGTATCGCCGGAGCCGGCGTCGACGTCTTCGACGTCGAGCCGCTCCTCGCCGACCACCCGATGCGCACGGCCCCCCGCCTCCTCGCCACCCCGCACCTCGGATATGTCTCCCGCGCCAACTACGCCACGTACTACGGCCAGGCGGTCGAGGACATCCAGGCGTACTTGGCGGGTTCCCCGGTACGACTCCTCAGCTGAGGCCGCCGCGCCATGGCCTCACGAGCTCTCGCCCTCAGGTCGCCAATAGAAGCCGTACTGCCGGCGCAGATGCCCCAGGTCCACCAAGTAGCGCCGTAGCGTCACATGGTCGACCGGCCCGTCGGTGCACCAGGCGCGCAGCTTCTCGTTGACCTCACGCTCCGGGTACTCGACGCCCGACTCGAAGGTACGTTCGGCGATATGCCGGAGCACGACGAGCTTGCGTTGCCACTGGGCGGGCAGGCGCACCAGGCGTCCGTCGCGTACGAAGGTCCGCAGTACGGACTCGGCGCGCCTGTCTCCTGAGCCGTGGTCCGGCGTACGTGTCCCGCTCTCCGCGATGACCCGTTCCTCCCGCGCACGCTCCCTGAAGTGCTCGTACGCGACGCTCAGCCCCGCGCCGGTCGCCGAGATCACCTCCTCGGCCTGGAGCCGTCGCAGCGCCATGGCGGTGTCCTTCGGGGACAGCCCAGCCGTCGCGCCGACCTTGGCCGGGGTATCGGCGCCGAGAGCCACGGCGGCGAACGCTCGGGCTCTGTCCTCGTCGGTGAACAGACGGATCAGTTGGTCGGTAGCCATGGCCCGGACAGTAGCCGCCGCACCCCTGGAGGCGAACCGAATTTCACCACTGGGCCGCCGCACCGTCCGGATGCGTCCGGGCGCACGGCATGGCAGCGGAACTCCCCTGTTCAAAAAGGGTGATTCCAGGATGAACACCGTGACCCCACGCGCGCGGGAGCGTTGAAGGGACGTCCGGTCGCGTTCGTGCGGCCGGGTTCATCGAGCAAATAAGGAGAACCTGATGTCTCGCATGGTGAAGGTGACTACCGTCGCTCTGGGTACTTCCGCCCTGGTCCTCAGCGGGGCCGGGCTGGCCTCGGCCGACGCGGACGCCCACGGTGCGGCCATCGGCTCGCCCGGCGTCCTGTCGGGCAATGTCGTCCAGGTCCCCGTTCACGTGCCCGTCAACATCTGCGGCAACACCGTGAACATCATCGGCCTGCTGAACCCCGCCTTCGGTAACACGTGCATCAACGACGACAGCGAGCACCACGCCAAGAAGGACGACAAGAAGGACGACGGTAAGGGCCACAAGAAGGACGACGGGAAGGGCCACAAGAAGGGCCACTGACCCCGGGCCGACGCCGGCAAGCAGGCAACAGAACGGCTGAGCCCCCGACGGTGTCGACCGCCGGGGGCTCAGCCGTACTCGCACCACCGGGGCGGGCCGACGGATGGCGCCCTCTTGAATCCCGCCTGGAAGCCGCCTGGATGCCGCCACTGCCACGCGGCCACGGTCGTGGGCGGGGCCGGCCAGGGCCACGTCCGGTCCGGTCCGCGGTCCAGGGCGCGGACGACGGCGAAGGGTCCCGTCTCCAGGTGCGGAGGGGCACGCGCGGTGGGTGCCTGCCACGCACGCATACGTGCCGCCCGCGCGCCGCATCGTCGCGGCGGCGCCCCTTCCGCGCTGACGTGCCCCTGCGGGCTCTCGGCCGCCAGGCCGGCGGCAGCGACCGCACGGCGAATCCGGTGGCCGAGGTCCATCTCGTCGCGCGCTGCCCCACCGGGAAGCCTCGGCCACCTGGAACACGAGGCGGTGACGACCGGCGTGACGGCCGAGGTGACGACCGAGCGAGCAGCCCGCGTGCGACCTGCCGCCGCCTGCCCACGGTGGCCTTCGTCCCACCGGTCCGCGCACCGTCCCAGGACACGCCGAAGGCCCGGGATCGGCCGGGCCTTCCCGACCTTCCCGGGCCCGTCGAACCCGCAGGCCGCCGAACCACCCGGCTGCGCCGGGACCACCAGCGCTCTGCCGGGCGGACACCGCTCTCTCCTCATCCGGTTCGGTAGCGGCGCCCGCCCGGCTGCCCGGTGCCGACCATGGGGCGGTGCCCAAGACGCAGGGGTTCCCTCCCCTTGCGTGGCTCTACGGCTGACCGAGCCGCACGTCGGCGGTCGGTGCTGTGCGCAACAACGGTGTGCGCATCGCCGCCTGAGGCTTCTTGAGCGCCGGAAGGCGGGAGGCCCTGTGGTCGGGCGGGGTCAGCGGGGCGTCCAGGGACAGTCCGGGCGTCATCGTCCTCAGGTCGGCCGCGGGCGCACTGACCGCAGCGCGCTCGGACGCCTTGCCTGCGCTCCGTGGCAGCGGGGCCTCGGCCACCAGACCTGGCAGGGGAGCACGGAGAGGCACTTGCGGCAGCGTGTTCTCCGGGGTCAGCCGGCCTTCGACGTACCGGGGCTTCTCCGGCCGTCCCTGCGTGGGCAGCGGCACTTCCCCGGCGATCTTGGGCAGTTTCGCGTTGTGCGACTTCTCCACACCGTCCAGGGGTACGACGACGGGAACCGATTCGGCCGCAACGGCGGGGGTCGTGGTACCGGCACCCACCGCGGTCACCACCCCCGTGATGACGGCGGCCAGGGTTCCTCGGGGGGTCGACTTCATCTCGGCACGGTCCCTTTCAAGGATCGGGAGTCGGGTACGAAAGCTCAATGTCCGTACCGAGTAACGAGCCCGGGCTCGGTATCAGTCGCCCTCGAGGCGGGATTCCCCCGACCGGCCCATTGGCCGCGGTAACGCATCACTGCTCATCTCCCTCCCGCCCTCGACGGTGTCGTCTCCGGCGGGCGACCGGGCCACCACCGCTTCACGGCCTCTCATCGGATGCCGTCGAGCGAGGGGACCCGGCACACGTGGGGTGTCGGGTCCCTTCGTTTGCACACGTCAAAGGCAGATATTGACTACGCCGCCCTCGGTGACAGGCACTTCCAGGAGGGGAGCGCAGGCAGCGTCGGGAGAGCGTCCGGGCTCGGAGGTGTCGCCTCCGACGTGTGGCTCAGGTCGTGCCTGGGGGACGTTCGGGGCGTCGCCCTTGGTGCCGGAGTGGGCGGCGGCGGTGTCTTCGGGGGGGGTCGGTGTTCTGC
>NZ_LIRK01000774.1 GCF_001419765.1 Streptomyces torulosus | reverse complement strand
TACGACAGTGCCGCGCCCCCCTGGTTTTAGCCTGGGGGGCGCGGCACTGTCGTATGGCCGTAAACAGACGCGTCAGCCGCACGCGTCACAGGCTGCAGGAGCGAGGCACCACATGACCGACCCCGTGACGCTGGACGGCGAGGGCACCATCGGCGAGTTCGACGAGAAGCGCGCCGAGAACGCCGTACGAGAGCTGCTGATCGCGGTCGGGGAGGACCCGGACCGGGAAGGGCTCAGGGAGACGCCGGCGCGGGTGGCGCGGGCGTACAAGGAGCTTCTGGCAGGGCTCAGGCAGGCACCCGAGGACGTTCTGACGACGACGTTCGATCTCGGACACGACGAGATGATCCTGGTGAAGGACATTGAGATCGTATCTTTGTGCGAGCATCATCTGCTGCCGTTCCATGGTGTCGCTCACATCGGGTACATCCCGGCCGAGACGGGGAAGATCACTGGGCTGTCGAAGCTCGCGCGGCTCGTCGAGGTGTTCGCTCGTCGACCGCAGGTGCAGGAACGACTCACCACGCAGATCGCCGATTCGCTCGTGAGGATCCTCGAGGCGCGGGGCGCCATCGTGGTCATCGAGGCGGAGCACATGTGCATGTCGGTGCGCGGCATCCGCAAGCCGGGTGCCAAGACCACGACGTCGGCGGTGCGCGGCCAGCTTCGGGATGCCACGACCCGTGCTGAGGCGATGAGCCTGATACTGGCACGCTGACCGGATTGTCAGCGCTGCCCGATACGGTCCACCCACCAGCGGAGAACATCGCTGCTGGGGGGACCGCATGGGCCAGCGGCTGCCCAGTAGGCAGACGTGAATGCCCTGGTGACCCGCTCCCTAGGCGGCCCGCGCCGCGCCCCCGTTGGTGTCGTCGTCCTCCGGGAGCTTGCACACGCGCTCCAGGAAGAAGGCGGCCACTATGACGCCGATGCCCGCGAGGACGGAGAAACCGGCGTAGATGGCCTGGTCGCGGCGGGCCGGTACGTCCAGGTGCTCCAGGAGGAAGACACCCACACCGCCGTACATCCCGCAGACGAGGGCGGCGACGAGGGCGCTGGCCTGGCCGAAGACGACGGCGCGGGCCGCCATCAGGGGGTCGACCCCCTTGGCGTCGGGCTGCCGCTCCCGCTGGGCCTTGAGCCGGCTGCGGATGGAGAGCGCGGTGGCGGTGAGGACGGCGGCGATCAGGGCGAGGACGATGGGCGCGGCCAACGGCACGCTCGGCAGTGTGCCCACCGAGTACCACAGCCGGGCCCCGGCCCAGGACAGCACCCCCGCCACGACGAACACCGTGGCCAGCGTCCTGATGCGCAGCTCTTTCACGATGCCCTTTCGACGAGTCCGGTGGTCCACGGACACCGGGAGCCACGGGCGTCGGACGTCGATCCGATCCCTGGTCCCGGTGGCGTCGGGTGACGATCCCGACCTGGTAGACCTTAACGACTACTCGGGCAGGTGGAGTTCCAGGTCGGCACGGGGCGACACGCCTTCACGGGTGAGGTCGTCGAGGATTGCGGCCACCGAGCCGCGGCCGGCGAGCAGTGCCTCCGGCTCCACGTCGTGCCAGGGCGCGAGGACGAAGGCCCGTTCGTGGGCGCGCGGGTGCGGCAGGGTCAGGACCGGGTCGTCGGAGATCACGTCGGCGTAGGCGACGATGTCCACGTCCAGCGTGCGCGGCCCCCACCGCTCGTCGCGGACCCGGTGGAACGCCTCCTCGACGGCCTGCGCCCGCTCCAGGAGGGACGACGGGGGCAGCGTGGTCTTCAGGACGACGACCGCGTTGAAGTACGAGGGCTGACTGTCCGGCGCGACACCCCACGGCTCCGTCTCGTACACCGGCGACACGGCTTTCACGCGCACACCGGGCGTGTCCTCCAGCGCGTCGATGGCGCCCTGGAGGTTCTCCAGACGGTTGCCCAGGTTGGAGCCGAGGGAGATCACGGCGCGCCGGGGGTTCTGGAGGGTCGTGTCGGCCTCGTCCACCTTGCGCACCACGGAGGCGGGCACCGGCTGGACGGTCGGGTCGCTCTGACCCCCGGTGAAGAACGCGGTCATACTCGGCTCCGGGTGATGGTGACGGTCACGTCGTCGAAGGGGACGGTGATCGGGGCGTTCGGCTTGTGGACGCTCACCTCGACCTCCTGGACCCCCTCGTGCCCCAGACACGCCCGGGCGATGCGCTCGGCGAGGGTCTCGATCAGATTCACCGGCTCGCCCTCGACGATGCCCACGACCTCCTCCGCCACGATCCCGTAGTGCACGGTCTTCGTGAGGTCGTCGTCGGCCGCGGCCGGCCGGGTGTCCAGGCCCAGCGTGAGGTCCACGACGAAGGTCTGGCCCTCCTCGCGTTCGTGCGGGAACACTCCGTGGTACCCGCGGGCCTTCAGGCCGCGCAGCGCGACACGATCCACGCGAATCACTCCTGCAATCGTCGGTATCGGCCGGTGTCCCCCGGGTGCGGTCGGCACACCGGCCACCTCGAATCTACCTGCGGGCACTGACAGCGCCTGCCCGGGGAAGGCCGTGCCCACTCCCCGGGGGGAAGGGTTCACCGGGCGTTTCCCGCAGGGAACACGATGGCTCACGCGCTGGGCGCCGCCCATACCCGGACGGTCGTGTTCCGTGTCACGTCACGGCCCGTCCGGCGGAGCCCACGGCTCAGGAGGGTGACTCCTCGCCCTCGTCGTCGGCGGATTCGGTGAGGACGGGAGAGGCGTGGTGCGACCAGAGCCGCCAGCCGTCGGCCGTACGGCGGAACACGTTGGTGGCGACGACGAGCTGCCCGACGAGCGGCCCCAGTTCGTCGCTGCCGTCCGGGGCGGGCGCGCCGCTGAGGATGTTCTCCGTGCAGGTCACCAGAGCGGTGTCCCCGGTGACGGAGACATGCACGTCGGTGAGGAAGAACTGGATGTACTCGGTGTTCGCCATGATCAGCGCGTACGACCGCAGCACCTCGCCGCGGCCGGTGAGCACCGGCCAGCCGGGGTGCACGCAGGAGATCACGCCGGTCTCGGCGGGGTCGTGGTACTCCTCGTCCACGCCCAGGTCGGCGGGGTCCAGCCAGAGCGAGGAGAGCGTCTCGAAGTCGCCCTGCTCCATCGCCTCGTAGAAGGCCGTGTTGGCGAGTTCGACCTGTTCGACGTCGGTGTGGGCCGAACTCACCGCTCCCGGGCTCCTTCGATCGCGCGGGCGACGCGGACGGCGTCGGCGGTGGCGCGCACCTCGTGCACGCGGACGGCCCAGGCGCCCTGCTGGGCGGCGAGGGCGGAGACGGCGGCGGTGGCCGCGTCGCGTTCCCGCGCGGGCGGCGGGGCGCCCTCGGGTCCGGCCAGCACCCGGCCGAGGAACCGCTTGCGGGAGGCGGCGACCAGCAGGGGGTGGCCGAGTCCGTGCAGCCGGTCGAGGTGGGCGAGCAGGGCGAGATCGTGCTCGGCGTCCTTGGAGAAGCCGAGCCCCGGGTCGACGATGACGCGGTCGGGGGCGACACCGCCCTCCAGAACGGCCTCCACGCGCGCGTGGAGCTCGTCCACCACCTCGGAGACGACGTCCTCGTACACGCCCCTGACGTTTCCGCCCTCCAGGAAGCCGCGCCAGTGCATGACCACGAAGGGGGTGCCGGCGTCGGCGACGACCGGGATCATCGCGGGGTCGGCGAGACCGCCGCTGACGTCGTTGACGAGGGCGGCGCCGGCCGCGAGTGCCTGCTCGGCGACGGAGGCGCGCACGGTGTCCACGGAGACGGTGACGCCCTCGGAGGCCAGGCCCCGCACGACGGGGACGACCCGCCGCAGTTCCTCGGCCTCGTCGACACGGGTGGCGCCGGGGCGGGTCGACTCACCGCCCACGTCGACCAGGTCGGCACCCTCCGCGACCAGTTCCAGACCGTGCTTGACGGCTGCCGTGGTGTCGAACCAGCGGCCGCCGTCGGAGAAGGAGTCCGGGGTGACGTTCACGACGCCCATGACCGCGCAGCGGTCCCACGGAGGCATACCAGCCACTCGGCCGCGCCGGTTCAGCTTGCTCATGCGACAAGCCTAGGCCCCCTGTCGATCGGCCGGTGCTCCGCCGCCGGGAGCAGGTGGCGGAGCACCGGCCGATCGA
>NZ_LIRK01000773.1 GCF_001419765.1 Streptomyces torulosus | reverse complement strand
TTCAGGGGCGTGGGGAACTGCGCGAGAAACCACGACGCGCCCGCACCCGCCCACGAACCGCGCCCCCCGAGCTACTGGGCGCCCGGCCACCCCAACAGCGGTCCCAGCCTCGTCGCGATGTCCGTCAGAATCTGGACATAGTCCTCGTGTTCGAAGGTGAACGGCAGGGCGAACGCCACCTCGTCGACCTCGCGGAACGCGACCTGCGCGTGCAGCCGCTCGGCGATCTCCTCGGCCGTCCCCACGAGGTCCGGCGCGAACAGCAGCCGCCCCGGCCCCTGCGGCGCCGCCGTCCGGGGCAGCCGTGCGGCCGCGTACGCCTCGTACCGGGCCCGCTGCTCCGCACTCGCGGAGTCCGTCGGAATCACCACCAGCCCCTGCGAGACCCGCGCCCGCTCCCCGTCCGGGTGATGCGCTCGGAACTGCCGGATGTGCGAGAGCTGGATCGCGGCGAAGTCCGCCGACTCCGCCCCGGCCTCCTCGTTCCCCGGCGCCCCCTCGCTCGGCGTCGCTTCCCCCGGCTCCGCCTTCACGACGCTGCTGGTGAGGAAGTTCATCCCGTTCTCCCCGGCCCAGCGGGCCGACCGCAGGCTGCCGCCGCCGTACCACATACGGCTTCCGAGGCCGGGGGAGTGCGGCTGGACCCGGTCCGAGAAGACCTCGAACCCCTCGGTGCCGCTGAACTCCGTGGCCGCCTCCCCGCGCACGAAGCCGAGGAGCCGCCGGACCCGCTCGAAGCTGAAGTCCTCGGCGTCGGCGGTGTCGGGGTAGAGCGCCGACCTGACGGTGTCGTAGTGCATCGGCGGTCCCACGCTGACGCCGGGGTTGAGCCGGCCGCCGGACAGGATGTCGACCGTCGCCAGGTCCTCCGCGAGCCGCAGCGGGTTCTCCCAGCCCAACGGGATGACGGCGGTGCCGAGTTCGATACGGCTCGTGCGCTGTGAGGCCGCCGCGAGCACGGCGACGGGGGAGGAGATGCCGTACTGGAGGTGACGGTGGCGCAGCCAGGCGCTGTCGAAGCCGAGCCGTTCGCCCAGCTCGATGATCTCCAGGGTCGACTCGTGGCCCCGCCGGGGATCCGCCTCGTCGAACAGCCCGATGGTCAGAAAGCCCAGCTTCCGCAACGGCCGCGAGCCCGGCGGCACGGTGTGGTCCATGGTCGTCCTCCAGCTGGTCCGAGGTGGGGACGATTGTCGCAGGTGGGTGTTTCGTGGGGCGGCGACGCCGGGGGACGGTCAGAGGTGCGAGGGGTGCG
>NZ_LIRK01000772.1 GCF_001419765.1 Streptomyces torulosus | reverse complement strand
CGACGTACTCCATGACGATGTACCCGTCCAGCGAACCCGTGCGCTGGTCGAGGTGCTCGACGAAGTTGTAGATCCGGACGATGTTGGAGTGCTCGATCTCGGCGAGGAAGCGGCGCTCGGAGATCGCGGCGGCCATCGCGTCCTGGTCCCCGGTGTCGAGGAGGCCCTTCAGCACGACCCAGCGGTCCGACACCGCCCGGTCTATCGCCAGATAGATCCAGCCCAGACCGCCGTGCGCGAGACAGCCCACGACCTCGTACTGGCCGCGCACGATGTCACCGGCGTGCAGCTTCGGCACGAACGAGTACGGGTGGCCGCACTTGGTGCAGAAGCCCTCCGTGCGGCCCGGCCGGTCACCGCGCGCCCGCCCCACCGGCGCCCCGCAGTCCGAGCGCGAACAGAACCGCTTGCGCTCGGGCACCTCGGCGGTCTCCAGGACCATCGAGCGGGGATCCGGGCGCGGCACCTCCGGCACCTGCACGAGACCGACGCCGAGCCGGGCCCGCCCCGACGAACTCGCGGTCTTCCCGGAGCTGCGCACCGACACCGAACGGCCCGTCGACGTGCCCGACAGGGCGCGTGAGAGGCGGCCCGAGACCGACCGCCGCGACTGCGCCGAGCGCGCGGACGACCGCGAGGACCGCGAACTGGAACCCGAGCCGCGCGAGCCCCGCCCCCCGGTGATGCCGGTCGGCGGGGAGGAGACCATACCGCCGGCCGAGACGACCGGCGCCAGACCGCAGGTGTCGCAGTACAGCTCACCGCCGCCCACGTCCTCGTACGACCCCGAGCAACCGGGCCGCTGGCACGACTGCTGCTGACCCTGTCCGTCCGGCTGACTCACGATTCCTCCCCTCCCCGGTCCTGCGGCTCCTGTCGGCCGGGCACGGGCGTGCCCAGCAGTTCCGCCACCGCGTGCTGATAGCGCAGCACCGCCTGCTCGGCGACGCGCAGATCGCAGGGCGCGCTCCACAGCATGCGGCGCGCCACGTCGTACCGCTCCACCAGCAGCGAGTCCTCCGCCAGGCCGTGCCGGGCGACCTTCGCCTTGTACGCGTCGAGCCGGCCGCGCAGTTCGGCGCGGACCGCCAGCGGCGCGGTCACCGCGGTCAACGACTCGCGGGCCCGCAGCAGTTCGTCGTCCGCCTTCTGCTCCAGGGACTCCAGGAGCGGGGACAGTCGGTGCCACTGCCCGTGTCTGCGGTACTCGGCCGCCAGCGCCAACTGCTCCTGGAGCACGGTCGGCGGACCGCTCACCACGGGCACCTCGGTCGCGGCGATCTTCGCCAGCACCTCACCGCGGGCGCTGCGCGCCTCGGCGAGGGTACGGTCCGCGCGGCTCAGCACGTCCCGCAGCTTCACCAGCCGCGCCTCCGCGTCCTGGCGGACCGTCAGCACGGCCTCGATCTCCCGCCGCACGTCGTCCAGGGCGCGCGCCTCACGGTCGTACGTCGAGATGTCGGGGCGGCCGCCGCCGGGGGCCGAACTGCCCGGTGCGGGCACCCAGTAGGCGAGCGGGTCGGAGATGACCTCCTCGCGGAGCCTGGTCAGGGTGCGGGTGATCCGCTCCAGGTCGTCGCCCGCCGGGTGTTCCCCGGGGCGTACGCCCACGGAGTGCGCGAGCTGTCGGGTGCGCTGGAGCTCCGCGGCCAGTAAATCGATCCGGGCGGGCAGCGCGGACCACACCGCGTCGGCGGCGACGACCATGTCCAGCGACGCCGCGTACAGGTCGTTCATCCGGTCCACCAGCGTGGACAGGGAGAACTGCTCGCTGAGCCGGCCTGCGCCCGGGAGCGTCGGCGCGTTCGCCATGGCGGTGGCGGAGCCCGCGACGGTGACGGCCTCGCCCCGCAGCAGTTCGGTCAGCTCCACCAGGTCCTCACGGCTGGACCAGCGGCGGCGCGAACGGATCTCACGGGCGCTGCGCAGCGCGTCGGAGTAGGCGTCGAAGTACGCCCACAGCAGGGTGATCGACGCCTCCGTGGACTCCCAGCGCTCCTTGGTGACGCCGGTCAGCTCGGCGCCTTCCAGCAGTCTGCGGCCCGCGTGGTCCTGGAGGGCGAGCAGGGAGGTCTCGATGGCCTCGTGCTCCGCGCCGAGCCGTGCCAGCGCACGGTCCACCTCGTCCCGGTCCATCACCGGCCCGGTGGATCCCGCGACGCCCATCGATCACCTCTCGCTCTGTCGGTGCCGGTCAACTTGCCTTGTCAGTCCCGGTACTTCTGGTCGGTCGGCGGCCGGGACCCTGCGGAGTCGTCGCCGAGGGTCGCGGACAGCCAGTCGTCGTACGACTTCTGCCAGCCGTCCTTGAGGTAGTCCTCCAGGACCTGGTTGACCCGGCGTACCAGATCTTCCGCATCGCGATTCATCGCCACGCCGTAGTACTCGGTGGTGAACGGCGCGCCCACCAGCTTGACCGTGGGGTCCTGCGCCGCCTGGCTCGCGGCGAGCGCCCCGTCGGTGACCACCGCGTCCACCTCGCCGAGCTGGAGCCGCACCAGGCAGTCGAGTTGGTTGGGCGGGTTGACGGAGGTGATGTCGGCGGAGGCGACGAGCTTGCCGGACTTCTGATCGGCTTCCAGGGTGTCCCGCGCGGTGGAACCGCTGGCCGAGCAGATCTTCTTGCCCGCCAGCGTCTTGTCGTAGCCCTTGATGGTCGAGGACTTGGGGGCGAGGACCTGCTGGCCGGTCTTGAAGTACGGCTGGGAGAAGGCGACCTCGTCCATTCGCTTGCAGCTGATCGTCATGGTGCGGACCACCATGTCGACCTGCCCGTCCTGGATCGCCTTGATGCGCTGGTTGGTGGGGATCGCGCGGAAGCGCACCTTCGTCGGGTCGTCGAGGATCTCCTCGGCGATGCGGTGCGCGATGTCGATGTCGAAGCCCTCCAACTCCGCCTTGCCATCAGTGTTGTTGGGGTCGCGATAGCCCCAGCGGTAGCTGTTCTGGTCGACGCCGATGGTGATGAAGCCGTTGTCCTTGATCTTCTTGATCGTGGTACCGGACTCGTTCGACGAGGGCCTGAGGCTGCGGTCCTGCGGGTCGTTCCTGGTCTCGCAGTCGTCCGCCCGGGCCTGTTCGCCGTGGGCGACGCCCTGCCCGCCGGTGCCGGCCGGGCCGCCGCGAGTCCCGCTCAGTGGCAGCACCAGGGCGAAGATCACGGTCAGGGCGCAGACGACCGCCATCGCGCCCACGCCGCCCCAGCCCCTGAGGCCTGCCCGCAGGCGTCGTACCGCTTGCATCGCCCCTCCTTCCACCGTGTCGCCTCCCGTCGGCCTCATCGGTACTCCGAGAGCCTGCGCCCGATGCCCAGCACCGCGCCCGCCGCGGCGAGCACGGCCAGCACGGCAGCGCCGACGGGCAGCCCGGTCATCGCGTCCAGACCTCCCCTGGCAGCCTGCTCGAACTCCCTCTTCTCATGCCCGAGCGCCGTGTTCAGGTTCTCGTCGACCTTGTCGAAGCACTCACCCGTCGGCTTGTCGCCCGCCCGACAGTCGGGCGTCGCCCTGCCGCCGATCACCTGGTCGAGGGCGCACTGGTACTTGCCCTCCTCGTCGGCCGTACGGGCGCTGCGGTGCCGGTCCTGCCACGCCTCCATGTTGGCGAGGGCGGCCTTCACGGGCTGCGCGCCCTTGTCGTCGTCGGCGAGCTTCCCGGCGGTGGCCAGCTGCGAGGCGAGTGCCTTCATCTCCTGGCCGAACCTGTGGTCGAACTTGTCGACGGAGACGTCCTTCTTGATCTCCAGGGTCTCCGCGCCCCGGCTGATCAGCGTCAGGTTCTCGTTACCACGTGCCTTCAGGGAGGCGATACGGGCGTCGTTCAGCACGGTCAGGGACCGTACGCCGTGGTCGTAGGAGTCGTTGAGCCCGGAGCGGGCGAGGGTGTGGCCGGCGACCAGCCACAGCAGGACGACGGTGGAGGCGGCCGTCGCCGCGACCAGGCCGTGGTTCAACACCCGGTTGGTGTGGAGGTAGTTGCGGCGCTGGGCCCAGACGAGGGCGCCGAGGGCGACGACGCCGAGGGCGATCGCGGCCCACGGGTAGGACGTCGCGTCGGAGTAGTCGTCGCGCAGCCGCCTGTTCTCGTTGTCGTAGATCTTCTGGGCCTTCGGCAGCATCTGGTCCTGCATGATGCTGTTGGCGTACCGCAGATACGCGCCGCCCAGCGGGTAGCCCAGCCGGTTGTTGGCGCGGGCCCGTTCGATCAGGCCCTTGTACTTCGGCAGCAGGGCGTTCAGTTCGGCGACGCGCTTCTCGGACTGGGAGCCGGGCTCCGAGGCAGCGGCGGCGGTGGCGAGACCGTCGGCGGCCTCCCCGATCTCGCGCTCGTATCTCGCACGGGACTCCGGCGTCTCCTGACCGCCGGCGAGGAAGCCGCTGGAGGCCGCCGTGTTGGCGTCGGCGAGGGAGCTGTAGACGCCGGCCGCGGCGGAGCTGAGGGGCTGGCTGCTCGTCAGGACGTCGTCGGCGGCCGTCGCGCGGTCGTTCATCTGCCAGGCGGTGACGGAACCGAACGCGACGACCGAGCCCGGCCGGCTGCGCATCATCGGCGCCGTGCTCGCCCTGCTGGTCGTCGCGTTCGGTTCCGT
>NZ_LIRK01000771.1 GCF_001419765.1 Streptomyces torulosus | reverse complement strand
TCGACGCCGCGCGCGAGGCGGAGCGCGGTGTCGAGGTCGCGGGTCCAGACCGACGCGGCGAGCCCGTACTCGGTGGCGTTGGCCAGGCGTATCGCCTCGTCCTCGGAGGTGAACGTCTGGACGGTGACGACCGGGCCGAACAGTTCCTTGGTGAGGACGTCGCTGCCCTCGGGCGGGCGGGTGATCACGGTGGGTGGGTAGTAGGCCCCGTGCCGGGGCAGGCCGTGGGGCAGGCCGCCGGTGTGGACGCGGGCGCCGCCGTCCCGTGCGGCGTCGACCGCCGCCGCGACCCGGTCGAAGGCCGCCCGGTCGATCAGCGGCCCCACCTGGGTGTCGGGGTCCGCCGGGTGGCCGATGACCAGGCGCCGCGTTGCGGCGGTGAACCGCTCCACCACCTCGTCGGCGATGTCGCGGTGCACCAGGACACGGGAGCCGGCCGTGCAGTTCTGGCCCATCGTGAGGAACGCGGACTCGATCATGTGGTCGATGAGTTCGTCGCCGTAGGAGAGGGCGTCGGCCATCAGCACCTGGGGGCTCTTGCCGCCCATCTCCAGCGACACGCGTTTGAAGTTGCTGTCGGCGGCGTCCTTGAGGATGCGCCGCCCGGTGGCGGTGGAACCGGTGAACGACAGGGCGCCCACGAGGGGGCTGCGGGCGAGGGCGGCTCCGGTGACGGAGCCGTGGCCGGTGAGAACCGTGAGGACGCCGTCGGGCACGCCGGCCTCGGCGGCGAGGCGGGCCAGGTGCAGGGCCGAGCGCGGGGTCGCCTCGGCTGGCTTGACCAGCAGGCAGTTGCCCGCGGCGAGGGCGGGGCCGACCTTCCAGGCGGCCATGGCGAGCGGATAGTTCCAGGGCAGGATCGCCGCCACCACCCCGACCGGTTCCCGGGTGACCAGGCCCAGGGCGTCCGGTCCGCCCGCGGAGACCCGGCCGAAGACCTTGTCGGCCGCCTCGGCGAACCAGCGGATCGACTCGACGGCGCCCGGCACATCACCGGTGAGGCACTCCGTGACGGGCTTCCCCGCGTCCTCGCTGTCCAGTCGGGCGAGGATCCCGGTGTCGCGTTCCATCAGGTCGGCGAGGCGCAGCAGTACCGCGGCGCGCTCCCGGACGGGCAGCCGCGACCACACGCCGGACTCGTGGACCCGCCGGGCCCGCTCGGCGGCCTCGGCGACGCCGTCGGCGCCGGTGGCGGCCACGGTGGTGATCAGTTCCCCGGTGGCCGGGTCGACGACGGTCAGCACGGCGGTGTTCTCGACGACGGTCATGCCTCCTCCACCAGTTCCCAGCGTCCGTCGACCTGCCGGGCCAGTCCGCGGCGGCGCAGTTCGTCGAGGTAGCGGGCCATGCCGCGTTCGCCGCGCTGCCGGAACAGCGGGAACATCCTCGGCAGCAGGTTCGGCACCAGCATCGCGAGCCGCACCAGCCGGGACTCGCCGGGCCGGGGGTACGCCTCAAGTCGGGGCCGGTCGAGGAGGCTCACCACGGCGGCCACGACGTCGGCGGGCTGCTGCGGGACGTCCTGGAACTGCAGGGAGTTCCCGCCGTCGACCGCTTCCTGGCGCAGCATCCGGGTGTCGGTCGCCGACGGCAGGACGGACCCGGCGAGGATGCCCTTGCTCCGGAGGTCCAGGCCGATGGCGAGCATCGCGCCGCGCAGCCCGAACTTCGACGCCGTGTAGATGGGGGTCTCGCCCAGGGGGAAGATCCCACCGAGGGAGACGGTGGTGACCACGCGGGCGTCCCGCGCGGCCCGCAGCAGCGGTACGGCGATCCTGGTGGTGACCAGCGGCGACGTCAGGTTGACGGTGATCTCCCGCTCGATGCTCTCGACGCTGCGGACGTCGAAGCGTTCGGCGCTGGTCATGCCGACGTTGTTGACCAGTACGTCCAGTCGGCCGTACACGTCGGCGACCTGTTCGAAGAGGTGCTCGACCTGGGTCCGGTCCGTCAGGTCGCAGGCGAGCGCGGTGTGGCCCGTGCCGGGCAGTTCGGCGGCGACGCGTCGGGCGCGGCCCTCGTCGAGGTCGACGACGACGCAGCGGGCGCCGCCGGTGGCGAAGCGATGGCACAGGGCGCTGCCGATCCCGCCGGCGCCACCGGTCACCAGCATGACCTTGTCGTGGAAGTCGTAGCGGCTCATGACAGCGCCTCCGAGTGTCGCGGGGACCGCACGGGCGGGGGCTGGCCCTCGGTGCGCCAGCCCATGTCGGCGGCGATCCTGGAGAGGTGCTTCACGATGGCGGTGCTGTCGACGTAGCCGGTGTGACGGGGTGAGGCGACGAACTTGATGCCGCCGGACAGGTCGGGGCGGTCGGTGCGGATCATGCGGGCGAACCGCTCCGCGTTCGGCAGCCGGTGCCGTGCGTCGTGGATGTACCCGGCGATCAGCTGGGCCTGGGTGTCGAACAGCTGGTAGGCGCCGGAGTTGGTCTCGATGAACCCGACGCCGAACAGGCCCTCGTGGCCGCGGGAGAACGAGGACAGATACAGGTCGGGGTGCTGTTCGTCGCCGAAGTACTTCTGGGCGACCGGCACCTTGTGGACGTATCCGGTGGCCAACAGGATCAGGTCGAAGTCGTCGTGGGTGCCGTCGGTGAAGTGGACTGTGCGGCCCTCGGTGCGGGCGATCCCCGGCCGGGCGGTGATGTCGCCGTGCTGGAGGTGGTGGATCAGCAGCGAGTTGATCGCGGGGTGCGTCTCGAACAGCTTGTGGTCCGGCTTCGGCAGGCCGAGGCGCGTGGGGTCGCCGTTGAGGAGCCGCAGGAGGGTGCCGAAGACCCGCTGGGCCAGCCACATCGGCAGGTGCGGCCCGCCGCTCGCGATGGTGTCCACGGGCCGGCCGAAGAGGTGCTTGGGGATGAACCAGTAGCCGCGGCGCATGCTGATCACCGCGTGGTCCGCGCTGCGGGCCGCGTCGCAGGCGATGTCGCAGCCGGAGTTCCCGGCGCCCACCACCAGGACCCGCTTGCCGCGCAGTTCCTCCGCGCTGCGGTAGCCGACGGTGTGGCGGATCTCGCCGGTGAAGTGGCCGGGGATCTCCGGCACGTTGGGGTGCCACTGGGCGCCCGTGCAGACCACGACCTGGCCGTGCGTGGTCCGCCGGCCGTCGGTCCGGGTGACGGTCCAGGTGCCGTCGGCGTTCTTCTCGACGTGCTCGACCTCCACGCCGAACTCGATGCGCTCGGTCAGCCGGTAGGCGTCGGCGAAGGAGGTCAGGTACGACAGGATCTGCCGGTGCGGCGGGTAGTCCGCGAAGGTGTCGGGCATCGGGAACCCGCCGAAGCCGGAGAGGGTCCTGCTGGAGATGAAGTGGGCCGACTCGTACATCGGGCTGCCCGGGTTGTCGATGTCCCAGATGCCGCCCGGCCCGGTGTGCCGTTCGAGGTGGGTGTAGGGCAGGTTTCGCTCCGACAGGGCCCTGGCGACCGCCAGCCCCGCGGGCCCCGCCCCGATCACGCATGTGTCGTACCGGCTTGTTTCCATGAACCAGTTCCCTTGTCCGGCCGTTCGCGGTCCCCTCGTCGAGGGGTTGTAGGGAACCTACGGAGCGGCGGCGCGGGAAGAACTGGTCCTCGCGGTCAAAGAGGGGGCCTCAGCGGCCAGCGGCGGGGCCGCCGGGATGCCCGGCGCGTGCCTTCTCGAACAGGATCGGGTCGTGCGCGTTGACGATGGTCAGGTCCGCGTCGGCCCGCCTGGCCGAGCTGTACCGGCGGGCCGACGCGGACCTGA
>NZ_LIRK01000770.1 GCF_001419765.1 Streptomyces torulosus | reverse complement strand
GCCGCCGGCGAGGCCGATGACCGTGGCGCCCGCGTTCTTGGCGTACTGCACGAGCAGGGTGCCGATACCGCCGGCGGCGGCCGGGACCAGGACCACGTCGTCCGGGCCGAGGTCGGCGAAGAGGAGGATCCCCATCGTCGTACGGCCCGTGCCGATCATGGCGACGGCCTCGGCGAAGTCGAGGTTCTCCGGGATCTCGTGCAGCCGTTCGACCTCGGTGACGGCCAGCTCGGCGTAGCCGCCGGGCGCCCAGCCGAGGTGGGCGGTGACGCGCTTGCCGAGCCAGGACTCCGGGGCGCCCTCGCCGAGGGACTCGACGACCCCGGCCACCTCGCGGCCGGGGATCGTGGGCAGCAGCGGCGCGGGCCCGGGCCCCTGCTGTCCCTCGCGCAGGGCCGTGTCGAGCAGGTGGACGCCCGCCGCGGCGACGGCTATGCGGACCTGGCCGGGGCCGGGCTCGGGGTCCTCGGTCTTCTCGTGGGTGAGGTTCTCGGCCGGGCCGAAGGCGTGCAGGCGGATCGCGTGCATGGAGGGCTCCCCCTTGGGTCTGCGCTTCGCGTGTGACCCCAGCCTTCAACCTCAAGCATGCTTGAGGTCAAGGGAGTTCCGTCGGCGTCGGCCGAGGGCGAGCGAGACGGCCGCGAGGGCGCTGTTGAACGACACCTCCGACAGCACGCCCGGCGCCGCGACCTGGTCGCCCGCGAGGTACACACCATCGCCCCGGTCCACGGCCGGACGGTCGCGCCAGCTGGTGCCGGGCAGATCGACCGCGCCCGTACGGCCGTTCGAGGTCGCCTCGCGTCGCCAGGTGACCCGGTCGCGCCAGCCCGGGAACCCCAGGTCCAGCAGATGCTCGCCGCGGGCCACCCCGTCCGCGCGCGACTCGTGCGGCGCGATCGGGAACTGGCCCTGGAGCAACTGCTCACCGGCCGGCGCGAGCGTGCGGTCCTGCGCGGTGAAACGCTCGATCCAGCCGGGCGCGTCCAGGTCGGAGACCGCGAACGCGTCGCCCCGGCGCGTCCGCAGGGCGAGGTCGAGCAGCGCGGTACGGCCGCTGGGCCAGGTCAGCGAGTCGTCGCGCAGCAGACGGCGGGCGGCGTCCAGGGAGGTGGCGACGATCACCGGGCCGGGGCGCAGGCCGCGTACCTCGTCCAGGTCGCCGACGCGGCTGAGGGTCTCCATGCGTACGCCGAGGTTCCAGGCGCGGGCCGCCATCCGGTCGATGACGCTCGCCCAGCCACCGCGCGGGTAGTGCGCCTCCGGGGGCAGCTTCGTGGCCCGGCGCAGCCGTTCCTGCACGAACGCGGCGGACAGGGCGCCCGGGTCGTGGTGGAACAGCGCGACCGCCGCGTAGTGGGCGGCGGCCCGTGCGGCCTCCTCGCCCGCCTGCTCGGTCGCCCAGGTGAGGAAGTCGACGTCGACCGGGGCGCGGCCGCCGGTCCGGCGCGGGCGCAGCAGCTTCAGCATCCCGAACGGCGGGGTGCGGCGGAGGACGCCCCTGTGGTGCAGCCGCAGCCGGGACGCCTCCAGGGCAGGGAGCGGCGCGAGCGGGCCGATCAGGTCGCGGCGGCTGAGCCAGGTCCAGTGGGGGCCGCCGTTGTAGAGCGCGTGCGGCCCCTCGTTCGTCCGGTACGGGCCCTCCGTGGTCCGGGCCCGCCCGCCGAGCGTGTGGTGCGCCTCGTACACGGTGACCCGGGCGCCCGACTCGGCGGCGGTGATCGCCGCGGTGAGGCCGGCGAAACCGCCGCCGACGACGGTGAGCTGGGTCGGCGTGCGCTGCATGGTTCGGGCTCCCTCGCGTCGGTGCCGGCTGTCTGCGCGTACGACGGGGCGAGGGGGCCGGAATGTGACATGGGCGGCCGGGCGACCCGCTCCGGGCGAGGCTTCGCAGGTCAGGGGCGTTGTCAGTGGTGGGGTGCAGGATGAGGGCATGGTGCGGGCGAAGTCGGTGGTGAAGGGGGCGCGGCGACCGGAGGTGCGGTTGCCCGCGCTGGAGGCGTACGAGGGCGGAGGACTGGAGCCGGACGGGGACTACGACGGGCTGGAGTTCCGTGAGCGGGACCTGGCCGGGCAGGACGGCGGGGGCGCCCGGTTCATGGACTGCGCGCTCACGGGATGCGCGCTGGACGAGACGCGGCTGCACCGGGCCCGGCTGCTGGACTCCGTCCTCACCGGCGTGCGCGGGGTCGGCACCGACCTCGCCGAGGCCACCCTCCGTGATGTCGAGCTGGTGGACGCGCGGCTCGGCGGCGTACAGCTGCACGGGGCGGCGCTGGAGCGGGTGCTGATCCGCGGCGGCAAGATCGACTATCTGAATCTGCGCGACGCTCGGCTCAAGGACGTCGTCTTCGAGGACTGCGTCCTCGTCGAGCCGGACTTCGGGGGCGCGCGGCTGGAGCGGGTCGAGTTCGTCGGGTGCGCGGTGAAGGGCGCCGACCTGAGCGGGGCGACCCTGAAGGACGTCGACCTGCGCGGCGCCGCCTCGGTGGAGATCGCCCGCGGGGTGGAGCGGCTGTCGGGGGCGGTGATCAGCGCGGCGCAGCTGATGGATCTGGCGCCGGTGCTGGCGGGCGAGATGGGGATCAGAGTGGAGGGGTGAGGGGCCCCGGCCTCGCGCGGGGCTCAGCCGAGCCGGGGGAAGCGGGCCTGGAGGGTCCAGATCGCCGGGTTGTCGGCGAGGTCCTCGTGCAGGTCGCACAGGTCGGCGACGAGGTCGTGCAGGAAGTCCCGTGCCTCTCGCCGGAGTTCGCCGTGGGAGAAGGTGAGCGGGGGCTCCTCGGCCGGCATCCAGTCGGACTCGATGTCCACCCATCCGAAGCGGCGCTCGAAGAGCATGCGGTCGGTCGACTCGGTGAAGTCCAGCTCCGCGTGCTGCGGCCGGGAGGCGCGGGAGCCCGCGGGGTCCCGGTCCAGCTGCTCGACGATGTCGCACAGCGCCCACGCGAAGTCCAGCACCGGCACCCATCCCCAGGCTGTGGACAGCTCCCGGTCCTCCTTGGTGTCGGCGAGGTAGACATCACCGCAGAAGAGGTCGTGCCGCAGCGCGTAGACGTCGGCGCGGCGGTAGTCCGTCTGCGGCGGGTCCGGGAAGCGGTTGGAGAGGGCGTAGCCGATGTCGAGCACGTAGGCGATGGTGTCATGTCCGCCTAGGATCTTGGATGTGTCCCGATCCTTACCGGTTGTCCCTGCCGCGCTGCTCGCCGCAGCCCTGACGTTCACCCTCACCTCCTGCACGGACGAGGGGGCGGGATCCGGCACCGGCGGCACGCGCGGCGCGGCCGGCCTGGGGGACCCGTACTTCCCGAAGCTCGGCAACGGCGGCTACGACGTCACGCACTACGCCCTGACCCTCGACGTCGACATCGAGCGGGGCAAGGACCGCGACGACCACGAGGACCATGTCGACGGGAAGGCCGTCGTCACCGCCCGGGCGAAGCAGGACCTCAGCGCCTTCGACCTGGACCTGAAGGGCATGTACGTCGAGTCCGTGACCGTCGACGGCGCCCTGGCCCGGTGGAAACGGAAGGGCCAGGAGCTGATCGTCCGGCCGGCGCACGCGCTGGAGAAGGGGAAGACGTTCCGTACGACGGTGCGTTACTCGGGCGAGCCGCGCACGATCACCGACCCGGACGGCTCCCACGAGGGCTGGCTGCCGACCGCCGACGGGGCGCTCGCGCTCGGCGAACCGACGGGCTCGATGGCCTGGTTCCCCGGCAACCACCACCCCTCGGACAAGGCGACGTACGACATCACCGCCACCGTCCCGCAGCGCCTCCAGGCCGTCTCCAACGGGGAGTTGCGCCGCGAGTCGACGAAGGACGGGCGTACGACGTTCGCGTGGCGCTCGGCAGAACCGATGGCTAGCTATCTCGCCACGCTCGCGATCGGCGCGTACGAGATCCGGCGCCCCACGGTCGGTGAGAAGAAGCCGCCGGTGTACATAGCCGTGGACCCCGAGGAGGCCGAGGGCAGCCGCGAGGCCCTCGACGACATCCCGGACATCATCGACTGGGCGGAGATCAACTTCGGCCCGTACCCCTTCTCCTCCACCGGCGCGATCGTCGAGCGGGAGGAGGACGTGGAGTACGCGCTGGAGACCCAGAACCGCCCGGTCGTCCCCGGCGCCCCCGACACCAGCCTGCTCGTCCACGAGCTGGCCCACCAGTGG
>NZ_LIRK01000077.1 GCF_001419765.1 Streptomyces torulosus | reverse complement strand
TACTGGAAGGGCTGGCCCGCAGGTGACGGAGACGACCTACTGGCTCGAACACGCCTGGCTCGGCACCGACGTCGAGCCGGGCGTGACCCTGACCGTGGCCGGGCCGGGCAGCCCCCGGGCCGGCCGCATCACCGCCGTCCGCACCGGCACCCCCGCCCCGCCCCCCGGCGCCGAGCCCCTCCGGGGGCTCACCCTCCCCGGACTGGCCAACGCCCACAGCCACGCCTTCCACCGGGCCCTGCGCGCCACCGTCCAGGTCGGCTCGGGCACCTTCTGGACGTGGCGCGAGGTCATGTACCAGGTGGCGCACCGGCTGACGCCCGACAGCTACCACGCGCTCGCCCGGGCCGTGTACGCCGAGATGGCGCTCGCCGGCATCACCGCCGTCGGCGAGTTCCACTATGTGCACCACGCGCCCGGCGGCACCCCCTACGCCGACCCGAACGCCATGGGCGAGGCACTGATCGCGGCCGCCGTCGAGGCCGGCATCCGGATCACCCTCCTCGACACCGCCTATCTCTCCTCCGGGTTCGGCCAGGCACCCGACCGGCACCAGCTCCGCTTCTCCGACGGCACCGCGGACGCCTGGGCCGAACGCTGTTCTGTTCTCAAGGAACGGGATCACGCGCGGATCGGGGCGGCCATCCACTCCGTCCGGGCCGTGCCCGCCGGACAGCTGGCGACCGTGGCCCGCTGGGCCGAGGAGCGGCGGGCCCCGCTGCACGTCCACCTGTCGGAGCAGACGGCCGAGAACGACGCCTGCCGACAGGCGCACGGCCGCACCCCCTCCCAACTCCTCGCCGACCACGGGGTCCTGGGGCCCCGCACCACCGGCGTCCACAACACCCACCTCACCGACACCGACATCGCGCTCATCGGCGGCAGCGGCACCGGCACCTGCATGTGCCCCACCACCGAACGCGACCTCGCCGACGGCATCGGACCGGCCGTCGCCCTCCAACGGGCCGGCTCCCCGCTCTCCCTGGGCTCCGACAGCCACGCCGTCATCGACCTGTTCGAAGAGGCACGCGCGATGGAGCTGAACGAACGGCTGCGCAGCCGTACCCGCGGCCACTGGACGGCGGCGGCCCTCCTGCGGGCGGCCTCGGCCGACGGCCACGCGGCGATCGGCTGGGACGAGGCGGGCGCCCTGGAGCCCGGAGCGCTCGCCGACTTCACGACGATCGCGCTCGACTCCGTCAGGACGGCAGGCCCGCTTCCACGGCTGGGCGCGGAGACGGCTGTATTCGCCGCGTCGGCAGCAGACGTGTCGCACACGGTCGTGGGCGGTCGGCACGTCGTCCGGGACGGGGCGCACGCCCTCGTACCGGATGTGCCGAAGGCGCTCGCCGAGGCCGTCGCAGCCCTGCGCGGATGAGGCCCGCCCGCGCACCCGAAGCCGAGCCCGACCCCGACCCGACCGCCGACCAGGCCACCAAGGACGCCATGAGCAGCCCGACGACCGACAGCCCCGCCCACTCCGCGAGCACCGCCAGCACGCTCATCACCAACATCGCTGCCCTGGTCACCAACGACCCCTCTCTCGGCGACGGATCCCCTCTCGGCCTGATCCGGGACGCGGCACTCGTCATCGACGGTCAACGCGTCGCGTGGACCGGTGAACGAAGCAAAGCACCCGCCACTGACAATCGGGTCGACGCCGGTGGCCGGGCGGTGCTCCCGGGCTTCGTGGACTCCCACTCCCACCTCGTCTTCGCGGGCGACCGGACCGCCGAGTTCAACGCCCGGATGTCCGGCCGGGCCTACAGCGCGGGCGGCATCCGCACCACCGTCGCCGCCACCCGCGCCGCCACCGACGAGGAACTGGAGGCGAACCTCACCCGCTACCTGCGCGAGGCCCTCCGCCAGGGCACGACCACCTTCGAGACGAAGTCGGGCTACGGCCTGACCGTCGAGGACGAGGCGCGGGCCCTGCGTATCGCCGCCCGGCACACCGACGAGGTGACCTACCTCGGCGCGCACATCGTGTCCCCGGACCACGCCGAGGACCCCGCCGCGTACGTGGACCTCGTCACCGGCGAGATGCTCGACGCCTGCGCCCCGTACGCCCGTTGGATCGACGTCTTCTGCGAGAAGGGCGCCTTCGACGGCGACCAGGCCCGCGCGATCCTCACCGCCGGCAAGGCCAGAGGGCTGCACCCGCGCATCCACGCCAACCAGCTCTCCCACGGCCCCGGCGTGCAACTCGCCGTCGAACTGGACGCGGCGAGCGCCGACCACTGCACCCATCTGACCGACGCCGACGTGGACGCCCTCGCCCACAGCCGCACGGTCGCCACCCTGCTGCCCGGCGCCGAGTTCTCCACCCGCGCCGTGTGGCCGGACGCCCGCCGACTGCTCGACGCGGGCGTCACCGTCGCCCTGTCCACCGACTGCAACCCGGGCTCGTCCTTCACATCGTCGGTGCCCTTCTGCGTCGCGCTCGCCGTGCGGGACATGCGGATGACGCCGGACGAGGCGGTCTGGTCGGCCACGGCCGGGGGCGCGCGGGCGCTGCGCCGGGACGACATCGGCCGCCTCGCTCCGGGCGCGTACGCCGACCTGCTCCTGCTGGACGCGCCCAGCCATGTCCACCTCGCCTACCGGCCGGGCGTCCCCCTGGTCACGGGCGTGTGGCGCAGGGGCGTACGCGAGGTCTGAGCGGGCGGCCGGGGCCCGGACACAGTTCGGCCGGGTGCGGGAGGAACAAGGCTCCTGCCGCACCCGGCCGAAATGTTTCGTCGTGGCCGACGCGTGCTACTCGTCGAGGGTCAGTCCCTTGCGCAGGCGGACCAGCGTGCGGGACAGCAACCGGGACACGTGCATCTGCGAGATGCCCAGCTCGTCCCCGATCTCGGACTGCGTCATGTTGGCGACGAACCTGAGGGAAAGGATCTGTCGGTCGCGCGGTGCCAGCCCGGCGATCAGCGGCTTCAGGGACTCGACGTACTCGATGCCCTCCAGCCCGTGGTCCTCGTAGCCGATGCGGTCGGCCAGCGCGCCCTCGGAGTCGTCCTCCTCGGGCTGGGCGTCCAGCGACGAGGCCGTGTACGCGTTCGACGCGGCCATGCCCTCGACGACCTCGTCGTTCGTGAGACCCAGGCGCTCCGCCAACTCTCCCACTGTCGGAGCGCGATCGAGCTTCTGGGCGAGCTCGTCACCGGCCTTGGCCAGGTCGAGACGGAGCTCCTGGAGCCTGCGCGGGACCCGCACGGACCAGCTCGTGTCACGGAAGAAACGCTTGATCTCGCCGACGATCGTCGGCATCGCGAAGGTGGGGAACTCGACGCCTCGGCTCAGCTCGAAGCGGTCGATGGCCTTGATCAGGCCGATCGTCCCGACCTGGATGATGTCCTCCATGGGTTCGCTGCGCGAGCGGAACCGGGAGGCGGCGAACTTCACGAGCGCGAGGTTCAGCTCCACCAGGGTGTTGCGGACGTATGAATAGTCGTGCGTGCCTTCCTCGAGCGATTCGAGGCGCTCGAAGAGGGTCTTGGACAGGGCCCGTGCGTCCACCGGCCCCACCTCGTCGTACGGGGGGATCTCCGGAAGGTCCGCGAGCGAGTCGCCCGATGGGTGGGCGATGTCGTCGAGACCTTCTTCCAGAGAGGGTGTCGACGTCGCCCTCTGGGTATGCGATTCGTCGAGCCGGGGTGACATGATGTCCTCCATCGTTCTCGGCATATGGCCGCCGATGCCAATACGTGCACTGCGGTGTGCGGCGCCTCCGAAGCCGGCCGTGTTGATTGGTGTCACTACTAGGCCTACCCGGTTCCGGGACACCGTCGCAAGTGCCTACTGTGGCGAAATGTCCGTTTGCGGGTGATTGTTCGGGTGTCGGGGAGTGTGGAGAAGGCGTAGTGTTCGAGGGCGAGTCAGCAGCCACGACGGTCGGGAGAGATGACGGCATGGACCGTGGGACGGTCGGCAGCGCACAGTCGGGCCGGCTACGGGTCGAGGTGCGGGAAGAGGGCGCCAGCGCCGTCGTGACCCCGGCGGGTGAGCTCGATCACCACACCGCTGATCTGTTGCGCGAGCCGCTCGAAGGGTGCCTCGACAAGGGTTTCGCCCGCCTTGTGGTGGACTGCACACAACTGGAGTTCTGTGACTCCACCGGACTCAACGTCCTGCTGGGTGTCCGCCTCCGGGCGGAGGCCGCGGGCGGCGGGGTCCATCTGGCGGGGATGCTGCCGGCGGTCGCCCGGGTCTTCGAGATCACCGGCGCCGAGGCCGTCTTCACCGTCCACGACACCGTCGAGGCGGCCCTGTCCGCCTAGGGGATTCCCCCTGGGCGCGTCGGCGGACCGCCCCGCGGTCGGCCGCACCGCCCGCGGGGGCCCGCCCGCGTGTCACACAGTGACCGGTGGGTTACTGGCGTCACAGGTTTCGTGCCGAAAACGTGGGTGTTCTGACGGTTCGCTCGGGCAGGAGACATCCTGAACGGGTCGCAAGCCCCGGCCTACGGTTCGACGGCCACGACGGAAAGACGGATGGCACAACGGATGACAGCAGGAAAAAGCACGTGCGGCGGGCTCCGTTCCCGCACTCTTGAGTCCTGATACGTGAACTGGTGAATCGGTGAGGTGAAGCGCTGATGAGCACCACCCGGCCTGTCTCGCCGGGCGACCGCGGCCCGGAACCGGGTGTCGGCGGCGCTTCCGGGGCGCCCGGAGAGGACCGGCCCGCGGCGACGGCCGCCGGTCGCCGGTCCCGCCGGCTGAGCTTCGACGGCGAGAGCGGCGTGGTCCCGCTCGCCCGTGACTTCACCCGCCAGGCGCTGTACGAGTGGGGATGGCTGCCCGCCGCCACCGCCGACCAGCGGGCCGCGGCCGAGGACGTGTTGCTGGTGGTGTCCGAGCTGGTCACGAACGCCTGCCTGCACGCCGGGGGGCCCGCCGAGCTGTGGATCAGCTGCGACAACAAGGTGCTGCGCATCGAGGTCGCCGACCGGGGAGCCGGGAATCCGGCGCCGCGCACACCGCACCGGGCGGGACGGCCCGGAGGGCACGGCATGTTCATCGTGCAGCGACTGTGCCTCGACTGGGGGGTCGTGCGGACGCCGGGTGCCTCCGGCAAGACCGTGTGGGCGGAACTGGGCGCCCCGGCCTGAGCCCGGCGGCGGCTCCGCGCGCCCCGACCTGAGCCCGGCGGCGGCTCCGCGCGCCCCGTGGACCCGGTGCGCCGCCCCGGTGCATCGACACACATCCGACACTTGCGTGTGTCTTCCCTCCTCAAGACCCCCGGCGTACCTTGAGCGGCCGATCTGATGTTCCGTCAGAATGTGGGGTGCCGAGGTGTCGTACCGGACGTACCAGAAACGAACCGCCGCGCTCACGTCCCTCGTGGCCCTGGCCGGCTCGGCGGTTCTGATGGCCGCCCCGGTGGCCCATGCCGAGGTCGTGGACGTCACGTACAACTGCAAGACGCCGATCGGGGACAAGTCCGCGGTCTCGCCCATCGACATCAAGGGCGTGAAGCGGGGCGACGGTTACCGGATCACCATGTCGTGGCAGAAGGGCGTCTCGTCCAGCCCGGTCGAGTTGGGCAAGGGCGCGATGAGCCCGAGTGCCACGATCAAGCTGAGCGGCGCCGAGAGCGGGACGCTCACGGTCGCGGGGCCGGCCAACCAGGAGGCCATTCCGGCCAACACCCCCATCAAGATCAATGACCTGAGCGGGACGTACACCCCGAAGAAGACCGGCAAGGTCGACTTCACCGCCGGTGTACTCACCATCAAGGCCCTCGGGACGGTCACCACCTGCACCCCGGGCAACGATCCGGGGCCTTCGCTGACGCTGGACGTCACCGCGGCGGGCGGGGGCGGGTCCGGTGGCTCCGGCGGGTCGGCCTCCGGGGGGACGAACGGCGCCGGCGGGTCGGGCGGTGAACTGCCCCGGACCGGCCCCCTGGACTCGGCGGTCGCCCTCGGCACCCTCGGCGGCACGGTGCTGCTCGCGGGCGCCGCGGGGGCGCTGTGGCTGACGCGCAGGAATCAGACCGCGCGCCGCTGACGGGAGCGGTGACGTGAGGAGTGCGCGGATTCCCGCGGCGGCGGCGGTCGTGCTCGTGCTCGTGCTCGCGCTGGCGTTCGCGCTCGGCGCGCCGCTCGGCGGCGGGGCGGGCCCGGCCGTGGCGGCGGACGGGCCGGCCGTGACGCTGTCCAAGTCACAGGCGGGGACGGGCGGTTCCCTCACCGTCACCGGGACCGGCTGGCGGTCGAGGGCGCTGCTGATGATTCTGATCTGCGGTCGGTCGACGCCGTCGCGGGGTGTGCCGGGCGGTACCGACTCCTGCGCCAACGCCGACGGCCGGGCCGTGACGGCCGATTCCGAGGGCGACTTCACCCGGAGAGTGCCGGTGGCGGAGCCGCCGGTGCCGTGCCCGTGCGTGGTGCGCGTCGCCACCATCACCGGGAAGAAGGCGGAGGCCTTCGCGGCCTTCCAGGTCGCCGGGCACTCGGTCGAGCCGCTGCCCCCGGAGGCCACCGGCGGACGGCTCTCCGTGCTGACCGACACGGAGTTGAGGGGCACGAGCGGGCTGCTGACCTGGTTCGGGGCCCCGGCCACCCGCGAACTCGTCCTCACCGTCGGCAATGTGGGCGCCTCCCCGGTCGAGAACCCCGTCTTCCAGGTCGGCACCTCGCACGGGGTGTACGCGCCGCAGTGGGAGGACCACCAGTGGCGCGGCACCATCGAGCCCGGCCGCAGGGCGCGCGTCTCCCTGCCCGTGGAACTCGCCGCCGGGGCGCACGGCGACTACACCGTCTCCCTCACCTACGGCGGCAAGGTCCTCGCCGAACACCCCTGGGACGTGGGCCGACCCTGGGGCGTCACCCTCTTCTGGCTCCTGCTCTGCCTCGTCGTCCCGGCCGCGCTGTTCCGCGTCGGACTGGCGGTGGTGGACCGGTTCCGGCCGCGCCGCACGGCTTCCGGCCGACGGTCCCGCCGCCGGTCACCGCTCCCCGGACTCACCCGCCGGCTCCCCCGGTGGGGCGCCTCGACGGGCGCGCACGCCGAACCCCGCCCGTCGCCGTCCGGGGCCCGCACCATGTCTCGCACGACCCCGGCCCTGCCGTGGTTCACCCCGGACACCGATCCGGGGGCCACGGCGGCCGGGGCGCTCTCCGCACCGAGGGAAGACAGCCCCACGACTCCGACCAGAGAGGGAAGCGCGTGAGAGCGCAGCGAAGAGCCAGTGCACTCGGGGTCGCCCTGATGCTCGGCGGGGCCGGTGCCCTGCTGGGGGCGGCGGCCGTGCCGGCGTACGCGGGCGAGGTGTCCTACGCGACGAAGTGCGTGCCGCCGCCGATCTCCGGACTGCCGCCCGTCGAGGGCACGACCAAGGTGGAGATCACCGCCCCGAAGTCGGCGAAGGTCGGCGACGAGGTCGAGGTGGTGTGGAAGTTCGTCCAGGCCGCGTCCAAGAACCCCGACCTCATCGACCTGCCCGCCAACACCGTCCAGCCGACCGGCACGCTCAAGGCCGCCGGGGCGCAGACCGCGGACATCGCCATGAAGGGCCCGCGCGAGAACCCCGCCATCCCCAAGGGCGCCGCCATGGTCCTCTCCACGATGAAGGGCACCCTGAAGCTGACGGCGCCCGGCGCGGTGACCCTGACCCCCGGCGCGTACGCCATCGACGTCTTCTCGACCCAGACCACGTGCGCGCCGACCGTACCGGTGGCCGCCGGGGCGACCATCGACGTCACGGGCGGCGGCGGGACTTCGGGCGGTACGAGCGGCACCACGGGCGGCAGCGGCACGAGCGGCACCACCGGCACGAGCGGAAGCACGTCGTCGGGCGGCACCACCGCGGGCGGCACGACGGCGGGCGGGACGACGACCTCGGGTACCACCGCGGGCGGTACGACGACCTCGGGCACGACCTCCGGCGGCACGTCTTCCGGGGGCACGACCGGTGGTGGCACGACCGGTGGCGGTGGTGGGCAGACCGACTTCCCCGGCAAGGAGGTCCGCGTCCCGTACGACTGCGTGACGCCCATCGGCAACCGGAGCGTGGTCTCGCCGGTGCAGATCGACGCCACGAAGGACGGCGGGAGCTTCGACCTCACCGTGCGGTTCAAGAAGTCGGTGATGGACAGCCCGGCGGACATCCCCGCGGACTCGGTGAAGCCCGCCATGGAGATCGTCCTCGCCGGGGCCGACAAGGGCTCGGTCCGGGTCGAGGGACCGACGAACCCCGAGCCGATCAAGGCGGGTGACCCCATGGAGATCCCCGACCTCACCGGCACCTACAAGCCGGGCGCGAGCGGTGAGTCCACGCTGGCCCCCGGCGTGCTGACGATCAAGGCGCTGGGTACGACCACCACGTGCACCCCCGCCGAGTCGCTGGTCTCGCTCACCCTCGACACCGAGGAGCAGCCGGGCGGCGCGGCGGGCGGCTCCTCGTCCCCCGGTTCCGTGGGCGGCGGCTCCGCGTCCGGCTCCGGCACGGCCTCCGGCGGCGCCACCGGCGGCGGACTCGCGGACACGGGCGCGGGCGGAGGCCAGGGCACGCTCAAGGCACTGGCCCTCGTCGCCGGCACGGCGGCGCTGCTCGGCGGCGCCGTCTTCACCTTCATGCCGCGCCGGTATCTGCGCTGAGCCCCGCACCCACGGCGGCTACGTACCGAGAAGCCCGCAGGGCCGCCGCACCCGAGGTGCGGCGGCCCTGCGCGAAATGCCGGGGCGGCGGGCTCAGCGCACGTCGCCCATGAGCCGCTTGACCTTGTTGCGGTACACGTACAGCGCGACACCGGCGAGCGCGGCCAGGGTGGCCTCGACGGCGACGAAGCCCGCCCGGTCGAGGTTGACGCCGCCGACGGCCTCGTTGGACAGCAGCGCGGTGACGGAGTCGCCCGCGCTGACCGCGAGGAACCAGACGCCCATCATCTGGGAGGCGTACTTCACCGGCGCCATCTTCGTCGTGACGGACAGACCCACCGGGGAGAGCGTCAGCTCACCGAGCGTCTGTACGAAGTAGATCCCGGCGATCCACAGCGCGGCGGCCTTCTCGCCGTCCCCGGCGATCGCCAGCGGCGCCAGGAAGAGGAAGAACGACGCACCGACCAGCAGCAGCGCCGCCGAGAACTTGACGATGGTGCTGGGCTCCTTGCCCCGCCGGTTCAGCCACACCCACAGCCAGGCGAAGACCGGCGCCGCCGCCATGATCATCAGCGGGTTCAGGGACTGGTACCAGGAGACGGGGAACTCCCAGCCGAGCACGCTGTTGTCGGCCGACCCGCTGGCGAAGACGGCCAGGGTCGAGGCGCCCTGGTCGTAGATCATCCAGAAGATCGCCGCGGCGACGAAGAACCAGACGAACGCCGACATCCGGGACTGCTCGGCGGCGTCCAGGTCGCGGTCCCGCTTGATCCGGGCGATCACCCAGATCGGGACGATCAGACCGATCAGGGTGACCGGGATCACCGCCCAGTTGACGGTGTAGTGACCGGACAGGCCGAGGACGCCGTAGAAGACGACCGGGACGGCCAGCCACAGCAGGGCCTTGCGCAGGACGGCCGACTTCTCGGCGGCGGGCATCGGCGTGGGGACGATGTCGCTGCGCTCGCTCAGATGGCGGCTGCCCAGCAGGAACTGCGCGAGGCCCAGCGCCATGCCGACCGCGGCCATGCCGAAGCCGAGGTGCCAGCCCACCTTCTCGCCGACCGTGCCGATGGCCAGCGGCGCTGCGAAGGCGCCCGCGTTGATGCCGATGTAGAAGACGGTGAAGCCACCGTCGCGGCGCGGGTCGTTCGGGCCGTCGTAGAGGTGGCCGACCATGGTCGAGATGTTGGCCTTCAGCAGGCCCGAGCCGATGGCGACGAGGGCGAGGCCCAGATAGAAGACGCCGGCCGACGGCAGGGCCAGCGTCAGATGGCCGAGCATGATGACGACGCCCGCGACGGCGACCGTCCTGCGCGGGCCGAGGAAGCGGTCCGCGATCCACCCGCCGGGGAGGGTGAGCAGGTACACCATCGACCCGTACACCGCGGTGATGGTGATCGTCGCCGCCGCACCGAGGTCCAGGCCGTTCGGCGCGACCAGGTAGAGCGGCAGAAGGGCCTTCATGCCGTAGTAGGAGAACCTCTCCCACATCTCGGTCATGAAGAGAGTGGCCAGTCCTCGGGGGTGGCCGAAGAAGGTGCGCTCGTCGCCGGGGGTCCCCCGGTCGGCCGAGTCCTTCGTCAGGCTGGACGCCATGGTCGTTCCTTGCGCTTCGGGACGCCGCACACGGGGGTGCCGCGCCCGGTCGGAGGGGCGGGCCGGCACCACCGGGGATCCACGCCCTCTACGCGCGTCGACGGCAGGGGATTCCGTCGGCGCGGGGGCCGGCCACAGGTCATTCCCGCGGGGCCGGAGAATCCGGCTCCGCGCACAAAAGAGACCTTCAGCGCATATATGCCGCCAAAGGTCCCCACGTGTCGCTACAGGCGTTCCATCACCATACGACAGAGTAGACAAGGGAATGGAAGGGATTGAGAGACGGATCACAGGTAAGAATGCGATAGCGCTCATACATTCGAAGGCGGGTCCGGGAATTGCCTCCCCACGGTGCGGGGTGCCCATTCCGGGAGGCGAAACCGCCACGGAAATCCGCACGGACCGTCCCCGATCTCCATGGACCCTCGACGGCCGCGGCTGGATCTTCACGGGACAGGGGCGGAATGCCCGACCTATTCGATCATGGTCGTCAGGGGTAAGAATTCCGCAGGACAAAGGTGTGAATCAGGCTTGCCGATCACCCTCCACCTGCGGTTCTCGGCGGACTACCATCAGCGCATGACCCGTGTACTGCTCGCCGAGGACGACGCGTCCATCTCGGAGCCGCTGGCCCGCGCACTGCGCCGGGAGGGGTACGAGGTGGAGGTCCGCGAGGACGGCCCCACCGCGCTGGACGCCGGAATGCAGGGTGGCGTCGACCTGGTCGTCCTCGACCTGGGGCTGCCCGGCATGGACGGTCTGGAGGTGGCCCGCCGGCTGCGCGCGGAGGGCCACACCGTGCCGATCCTGATCCTGACCGCGCGCGCCGACGAGGTGGACACCGTCGTCGGCCTCGACGCGGGCGCCGACGACTACGTCACCAAGCCGTTCCGGCTCGCCGAGCTGCTCGCCCGCGTACGGGCGCTGCTCCGGCGCGGCGCGGCCGAGCCGCAGCAGCCGCCCGCCACGCACGGCGTCCGGATCGACGTCGAGTCCCACCGGGCGTGGATGGGCGACGAGGAGCTCCAGCTCACCGCGAAGGAGTTCGACCTGCTGCGGGTGCTGGTGCGGGACGCGGGGCGGGTCGTCACGCGTGACCAGCTGATGCGCGAGGTGTGGGACACCACGTGGTGGTCCTCCACCAAGACCCTCGACATGCACATCTCCTGGCTGCGCAAGAAGCTGGGCGACGACGCGGCGAACCCCCGGTACATCGCGACCGTGCGGGGCGTCGGCTTCCGGTTCGAGAAGAACTGAGGGACCCGGGCGGGCGCCTGACGGCCCCGGGGTCCGGGCGCCGCCCGGACCCCGTACCGGGTGCCGCACAATCGAAGGTCCCAGAACACCACGCCCCGCCCGGAGGGCAGCCGTGCGTCGCCGTCTCATCCAGTCCACCCTCGCCGTGGTCCTCGTGGTCATCGCGGTCTTCGGCGTCTCCCTCGTCATCGTCGAGACGCGGACGATCAGCAACAGCGCCCAGGAACGCGTGGAGTCCGAGGCGGTCCAGCTGACCAGCATCGTGGACAGCCGCATCATCGGCGACGAGCGGATCACCGCCGAGGTCCTGGAGGACCAGGTCGGCGACGACCGCTACGCCCGCATCCAGATCCCCGGCCAGCGCACGATCGAGATCGGCGCGAAGCCCGTCGGCGACGTCATCCGCCACGAGGCCAAGGGCGAGAAGGACGAGGTCGTCATCGTCGAGGAGTCCCGCTCGGCGGTCAGCCGCGAGGTCGGCCGGACGCTGCTGATCATCGCGGCGGTCGCCCTGCTCGCCGTCGTCGCCGCGGTCCTCCTCGCCGTACGGCAGGCCAACCGCCTCGCCTCCCCGCTCACCGACCTCGCCGAGACCGCCGAACGCCTCGGCTCCGGCGACCCCCGCCCCCGGCACAAGCGGTACGGCGTCCCCGAGCTGGACCGGGTCGCGGACGTCCTGGACGCCTCCGCCGAGCGCATCGGCCGCATGCTGACCGCCGAGCGGCGCCTCGCCGCGGACGCGTCCCACCAGCTGCGCACGCCGCTGACCGCGCTGTCGATGCGGCTGGAGGAGATCACGCTCACCGACGACCCGGCCACGGTGAAGGAGGAGGCGCACATCGCGCTCGCCCAGGTCGAGCGGCTGACGGACGTCGTGGAGCGGCTCCTGACGAACTCCCGCGACCCGCGCAACGGCTCCGCCGTCGCGTTCGAGCTGGACGAGGTCATCAAGCAGCAGCTGGAGGAGTGGCGCCCCGCCTACCGCAGCGCCGGCCGCGCCATCGTCAGCTCCGGCAAACGGCACCTCCAGGCCGTGGGCACGCCGGGGGCGGTCGCGCAGGTGCTGGCCGCGCTGATCGAGAACTCGCTGATGCACGGCGGCGGCACGGTGGCGCTGCGCACCCGTGTCACCGGCAACCAGGCGGTCATCGAGGTCACCGACGAGGGGCCCGGCGTCCCCGCCGACCTCGGGGCGCGGATCTTCGAGCGGGCGATCAGCGGGCGGAACTCCACGGGGATCGGGCTGGCCGTCGCACGCGACCTCGCGGAGGCGGACGGCGGACGTCTGGAGATGCTCCAGGCCCAGCCCCCGGTGTTCGGCCTGTTCCTGTCCCGGACCCCGGTGAGGACCCCGTCCAGCGACGACCGGCCCGTGCGGTAGAAGCGGCAAGGGGCGGCAGAGGGCGGGAGTGCCTAGCGCCGGCCGTCCGGGCGCTTGACCGGGCCGCCGCCGGTCAGCGCGGGCGGATGGGCGGCTCCGGCCTCCAGGAACGATTCCGCGCTCGCCACCGCCTCGCGGGCGGGCAGGGCGCGGAACACCCACGTGCGGTACGACCAGAAGCGGAAGAGGGTCGCGACGCCGATGCCGAGGAACTTGAAGATGTTGCTCTGCAGCGGGCTGTCCCAGCCGAAACCGTAGGTCGCGGTGTAGAGGACGCCGTTCTCGACGACCAGGCCCACCGCGCTGAACAGCAGGAAGAGGCTGAGTTCCTTCGTCCGGCCGCTCTTGTCGCGGTCCCGGTAGGTGAAGTAGCGGAACCCCACGTAGTTGAAGGCGATGGCGACGACCGTGGCGATCACACTGGCCCGGACGACCTGGAGGTCGGTGGTGTGCCGCACGAGGTTGAACACGGCGAGGTTCACCAGCAGCCCGGCACCGCCCACCGCACCGAACTTGGCGACCTCACGGACGAGGAGGTCGATCCGTCGGCGCAGGACGCCGCGGGGCTTCGGGTGAGGCCCCGAGGTGGTGCTTCCCATCGTCTGCCGGCCCCCGTCGCTCGGTGGTCTGTCGTACCTCGGTCGGTACAGGTCGGTCCTGTCGGTGCGAAAACAGTTGATCTTCGATCGAAATCCACTGGTTCCGCCATGCTAACCAGCGCCCCTGGGCAGCGCCTGTGCAGCACCTCACAGCCGTTGCCCGGACGGCGGAAGGGGGCGGAAACCGGACACCGGGAAGTGGCCGATTCCATGGCCGATACTCTGGGGGTGTGACGTTCCCGGTAGTCGGCATGGTCGGCGGCGGTCAGCTCGCTCGTATGACGCACGAGGCTGGCATCCCGCTCGGCATCAGGTTCAAGCTCCTCAGTGACACCCCTCAGGACTCCGCGGCCCAGGTCGTCGGTGATGTCGTCGTCGGCGACTACCGCGATCTGGAGACGCTGCGTGCGTTCGCGCAGGGCTGCGACGTGATCACCTTCGATCACGAACACGTACCCACCGAGCACCTCCGGGCGCTGGAGGCGGACGGCATCCCCGTACGCCCGGGCCCGGACGCCCTCGTGCACGCCCAGGACAAGGGCGTGATGCGGGCGAGGCTCGACGCGATCGGCGTGCCCTGCCCGAGGCACCGCATCGTCGCCGACCCGGCGGACGTGGCGACCTTCGCGGCGGAGGGCGAGGGATTTCCGGTCATCCTCAAGACCGTCCGCGGCGGCTACGACGGCAAGGGCGTGTGGGTGGTCCGCTCCCTCGAGGACGCCGCCGAGCCGTTCCGCGCCGGGGTCCCGGTCCTCGCCGAGGAGAAGGTCGACTTCGTCCGGGAACTCGCCGCCAACGTCGTACGGTCGCCGCACGGCCAGGCCGTCGCCTACCCGGTCGTCGAGTCCCGGCAGGTCGACGGGGTGTGCGACACCGTGATCGCCCCGGCGCCCGACCTCGACCCGGCCCTCGCCCTCCAGGCGGAGGAGATGGCCCTGCGCATCGCCAAGGAACTGGACGTCGTCGGCCACCTCGCCGTCGAGCTGTTCCAGACCCGCGACGGCCGCATCCTGGTGAACGAGCTGGCGATGCGCCCCCACAACTCCGGCCACTGGAGCCAGGACGGCGCGGTCACCTCGCAGTTCGCCAACCACGTCCGGGCCGTCCTCGACCTCCCGCTCGGCGACCCGCGCCCCCGTGCGCGGTGGACCGTCATGGTCAACGTCCTCGGCGGCGACTACCCGGACATGTACTCGGCGTATCTGCACTGCATGGCCCGCGACCCCCAGCTCAAGATCCATATGTACGGCAAGGACGTGAAGCCCGGCCGCAAGGTCGGTCACGTGAACACCTACGGCGACGACCTCGACGACGTGCTGGAGCGCGCCCGTCACGCCGCCGGATACCTGAGAGGCACGATCACCGAATGAGCCCGGTCGTAGGCATTGTCATGGGGTCGGACTCCGACTGGCCCGTCATGGAGGCCGCCGCGCAGGCCCTCGACGAGTTCGAGATCGACTACGAGGTCGACGTCGTCTCCGCGCACCGCATGCCGCGCGAGATGGTCGCCTACGGCGAGGAGGCCGCGGACCGGGGCATCAAGGTGATCATCGCCGGGGCGGGCGGCGCCGCCCATCTGCCCGGCATGCTCGCCTCCGTGACCCCGCTGCCGGTCATCGGCGTGCCCGTACCGCTGAAGTACCTCGACGGCATGGACTCGCTGCTGTCGATCGTGCAGATGCCGGCCGGGGTGCCCGTCGCGACCGTGTCCGTGGCCGGCGCGCGCAACGCCGGACTGCTCGCCGCCCGCATCCTCGCCACCCAGGACGAGGAACTCCTCGGCCGGATGCGGGAGTTCCAGCAGGAGCTGAACGACCAGGCCACCGAGAAGGGCAAGCGCCTGCGCACCAAGGTCGAGGGGTCGGCGGGCGGCTTCGGCTTCGGCAAGTGACACACGACTGACCGCGAGAGCCGACGACCCGGGCGACCGGGAGGACGGGGGAGCACGGCAAGTGACGGGGACGACGGGGGAAGAGGAAGTGACCGGGATGACGGGGACGACTTCGCTGGAGGAGGCCCGGGAGCTGCTGCGCGAGTTCCCGGTCGCCGACGGGCACAACGACCTGCCGTGGGCGCTGCGCCAACAGGTCCGCTACGACCTGGGAGCCCGCGACATCGCCACCGACCAGAGCGCCCATCTGCACACCGACCTCGCCCGGCTGCACGCCGGCGGCGTCGGCGCCCAGTTCTGGTCGGTGTACGTGCCCTCGGACTCCGCGTTCCTGCCGGGCGCCGTCCCCGCCACCCTCGAACAGATCGACTGCGTACGGCAGTTGATCGACCGTTACCCGGCGCGGCTGCGGTCCGCGCTGACCGCCGCCGACATGGAGGCGGCCCGTACCGAGGGCCGTATCGCCTCCCTGATGGGCGCCGAGGGCGGTCACTCCATCGACAACTCCCTCGCGACGCTACGCGCGTTGTACGCGCTCGGCGTCCGCTACATGACGCTCACCCACAACGACAACATCGCCTGGGCGGACTCCGCGACCGACGAACCGGCGGTCGGCGGCCTGTCCGCCTTCGGCCGCGCCGTCGTCCGGGAGATGAACCGCGAGGGCATGCTCGTCGACCTGTCCCACGTGGCCGCGACCACCATGCGCGACGCGCTGGACGCCTCGGCCGCACCGGTGATCTTCTCCCACTCCTCGTCGCGGGCCGTCTGCGACCACCCCCGCAACATCCCGGACGACGTCCTCGAACGCCTCCCCGCCAACGGGGGAGTGGCGATGGTGACCTTCGTGCCGAAGTTCGTCCTCCAGGCCGCCGTCGACTGGACCGCCGCCGCCGACGAGAACATGCGCGCCCACGGCCTCCACCACCTGGACACCACCCCCGAGGCCATGCGGGTCCACCGGGAGTTCGAGGAGCGCAACCCGCGCCCCGTCGCCACGGTCGCCACGGTCGCGGACCACCTCGACCACATGCGCGAGGTCGCCGGCGTCGACCACCTCGGCATCGGCGGCGACTACGACGGCACCGCCTTCACCCCGGACGGCCTGAACGACGTCTCCGGCTACCCCAACCTGATCGCCGAGCTCCTCGACCGCGGCTGGTCCCGGGCCGACCTCGCCAAGCTCACCTGGCGGAACGCGGTCCGTGTGCTGGGCGCCGCCGAGGACGTCGCCCGCGACCTGAAGTCCCGTACGGGCCCGTCGAACGCGACCCTGGAGCAGCTGGACGGGTGACACCCGGCCGGCGGTACGGCCCCCGTCCGGCGGGGACGGGGCGGCCGTACCCCCGAACGCCGCACCCACCAGGAATCCGGGCGGCCCCCGTGGCACGGTGACGGTGACTGCGTTCACCGACCGGGTACGGAGGTCCGCCATGGCAGACCTGCAGGACGAACTGCAAGCGACAGCGGAGGCGGGGCGGCTCGACGCCCCCGCGAAGCGGAAGCCGAAGCCGAGCCGTCGGTTCGGGGCGGCCGAGCCGATAGCCCCGCCGGACGGCACGGCCGAGCCCGGCACCGCCGACGGCGCGAAGGTCCCGGAGGGCGCCGAGCAGTCGGACGGGCTGGAGGAGGCGCACGCCTTCCTCGCCGACCACCCCGTGGCCGACGGCTACAGCGGGCTGCCGTGGGTGCTGCGCCACCTGCCCTGGTACGACCTGGAACTCGGCGGGAGCGGCGTGGACACGGATGTGCCCCGGATGCGCGAGGGGCACATCGGCGCCCTGTTCTGGTCGCTGCACCTGTCCGAGCCGCTGACCGGCGACCGGGCCGTCGGCGCCACCCTGGAGCAACTGGACCTGGTCCACAAGGCCGTCCACGCCCACCCCGAGGGCCTGCGACTGGTCCGCACCGCGGGCGAGGTCACCGACGCCCACAACTGCGGCCGCGTCGCCATCCTGCTCGGCCCCGCCGGCGCCCCCGCCCTCGGCGACTCCCTCGCCATCCTGCGGGCCCTGCACGCGCTCGGACTGAAGGCCCTCACCCTCGCCGGCGTCTCCTGGGCGAGCGAGGCCGGGCTCAGCCGGTTCGGCGAGGAGGTGGTCCGCGAGATGAACCGCGTGGGCGTCCTCGCCGACCTCTCCGGCGCCTGTGAGCAGACGATCCGCCGGACCCTCGCGGTCTCCCGTGCCCCGGTCCTGTGCACCCGCTCGGCGGCCCACGCCCTGCGCCCCCACCCCGCGAACCTCACCGACGACCTGCTGGCCGCGCTCGGCGAGGCCCACGGCCTGTGCATGGTGCCGCTCACCGCCGAGCAGACCGGCCCCTCCGTGCGCGACGTCGCCGACCACCTCGACCACGTCCGCTCCATCGCCGGACCCGAGAGCGTCGGCCTCTCCGGCACCTACGACTCCGGCGCCGCCCACCCCGAGGACCTCACCGACGCCTCCTGCTACCCGCACCTCGTCGCCGAGCTCCTCCACCGCGGCTGGTCCCACGACGACCTCGCCCTGCTCACCTGGGGCAACGTCCAACGCGTCCTGCGCGGCGCCGACTTCACGGCGCGGGCGGCCCGGGACCGCCGCGAGGCGTCGACGGCGCGGATCGCCGACCTGGACGGCTGACACCGGAGGTGAGGGCCCGACCGGGCGACAGCCCCCGGGCCCTCACCGGCCGACCACGAAGCCGGGCAGGCCGGCCCGACCCACCCGGCCTTGTTCACCGTCTCGACGCACCGGCCCGACTTCACGGCCGTATCAGAACCCCGCCTCAGGCCCGGCACAGGCAGAACGGATGCCCCGCCGGGTCGGCGTACACCCGGAAGCCGCGCTCACGGTCCGCCGTGTCCAGCGGCTTCGCCCCGAGCGCCAGCACCTCCTTCTCCGCCGCGTCCATGTCCTCCACGTTCACATCGAGATGGAACTGCTGCGAACGCGACGGCGACGGCCACTGGGGCGGCACGAAGTCCGGCGCCTGCTGGAACGCCAGCCGGACACCCGCGTCCGGCACCCTCAGATCCACCCAGTCGCCCTCGCCCGAGACCTCCCCGCCGACCAGCTCGGCGTAGAACCCGGCGAGCGCGGCCGGGTCGGGACAGTCCACGACGACGACATCCAGCTTGGCGATGGCCATGACTGCTCTCCTTCGCTCTGCGATCCGGTTACCTGTAGAGGCGGGTAACCAGTAACGGTTACTGCATGCTTCCTCATTGGCGGTAACGTCGCAAGCATGAGGTCGCACCATGAGTGAGAGAGTGCCCGCGCCCGGCGGCCTGGCCCTCATCGAGAGCCTGGTGAACACGCTGGACCTGGAGTCGGGCGCCGACGCCCTCGACACCCCGGAGGGCCGGGCCCGCCTCGCCCTGACGGCGGCCGAGGACCTCGTGGACGTACGGGAACTGCGCGAGTCGCTCCGCGCCGTCTGCCTCGCGCACGCGGGACACCCGCCGCACCGCGCGGTGACCCCGCTCGGCGACCTGCTGGCGGCGGCGCCGCTCGTCGTCGACGTCCGCGCCGACGACGGCTCGGCGAGCCTGCGCCCCGCCGCCGACCCCGCGCCCCTCCTCGCCCGTGTGGCCGCGGCCGTCGCCGAGGCCCTCACGGCGGGCACCTGGCAGCGCCTCAAGGCGTGCGAGGCCGCCGACTGCCACTGGGCGTACTACGACCGCAGCCCCGCCGGGCGTGGCCGCTGGTGCTCGATGCAAGTGTGCGGAGCCCGCGCGAAGATGCGCCGCTACCGCGCCAAGTGAGCCGGATGAGCCGTACATCACCCCATGAGTCACCGGCGAAGTAAGCGCTTCGCACCCACGGGGGACCGGGACGGTGGAGAATGAGCACAGACGCCGTTCCGGCCGACTGAGCCTCGGCCGGAACGGCGTCGCCCGCTACCGGCCCAGTCGAACTCCGGCCCCCTCGCGGCCCCGAAAGGGGCCGCGGCCCCCCGGGTCAGGCCGTCGGCCGGCCCATCGCGCGGTACGTCCAGCCGGCCCGGCGCCACAGCTCCGGGTCCAGGGCGTTGCGGCCGTCCAGCACCAGCCGCCGGGACGCGACCTCGCCCAGCGCCTGCGGGTCCAGCTCCCGGAACTCGCGCCACTCCGTCAGGTGCAGCACGATGTCGGCGCCCCGCACGGCCTGAAGCGCCGAGTCGGCGTACCCGAGCGTCGGGAACAGCCGGCGCGCGTTGTCCATGCCCTTCGGGTCGTAGACCGTGACCTGTCCGCCCTGGAGGTGGATCTGACCGGCCACGTTGAGCGCGGGGGAGTCCCGTACGTCGTCGGAGTCCGGCTTGAAGGTCGCGCCCAGCACCGCGACCCGCCTGCCCAGGAAGGGGCCGCCGCCCAGCGCCTGCCGGGCCAGCTCGACCATCTGGCCGCGCTGCCGCATGTTGATGGAGTCGATCTCCCGCAGGAACGTCAGCGCCTGGTCGGCGCCCAGTTCACCGGCGCGGGCCATGAACGCCCGGATGTCCTTCGGCAGGCACCCGCCGCCGAACCCGATACCCGCCCGCAGGAACTTCCGCCCGATCCGGTCGTCGTGCCCGATGGCCTCCGCCAGCTTCGCGACATCGCCCCCGGCGGCCTCGCACACCTCGGCCATGGCGTTGATGAAGGAGATCTTGGTGGCGAGGAAGGAGTTCGCGGAGGTCTTCACCAGCTCGGCCGTCGGGAAGTCGGTGACGACGAACGGGGATCCCTCCTCGACCGGCGTCGCGTACACCTCGCGCAACAGCTTCTCGGCCTTCTCGCTGCGGACGCCGACCACGATCCGGTCCGGGTGCAGCGTGTCGTTCACGGCGAAGCCCTCGCGCAGGAACTCCGGGTTCCAGGCCAGCTCGGCGTCCGCCCCCACCGGGGCGTGCTCGGCGAGATACGCGGCCAGCCGGTCGGCGGAGCCCACCGGCACGGTCGACTTGCCCACGACCAGGGCCGGACCCGTCAGATGCGGGGCGAGCGAGGCGAACGCGGCGTCGACGTACGACATGTCGCAGGCGTACTCGCCGTGCCGCTGCGGGGTGTTCACACACACGAAGTGGACGTCGCCGAAGGCCGCGACCTCGGCGTAGTCGGTCGTGAAGCGCAGCCGCCCGGTGGAGCCCTCGATCCCGGCGACGTGCCTGCGCAGCAGCTCCTCCAGGCCCGGCTCGTACATCGGGACCTCGCCCCGGCGCAGCATGTCGATCTTCTCTTCGACGACGTCGAGCCCGAGCACCTCGAATCCCAGCTCGGCCATGGCCGCGGCGTGGGTGGCGCCGAGATAGCCGGTGCCGATCACGGTGATCTTGAGGGCCATGGATGCTCCTGGGACGTACGGCCGTGGGTGCGCCGCGACGTGCGCGGCGGGTGCGCTGCCTGAGCATAGTCGGGGCGTGTCCGGGCCCCTCACCGGGCAGATTCCCCCTGATGTCGCGACCGGTCCGGGACCTGTCGCCAAGCTCACGTATCTCTCGCGTGGGCAGGCCCTTTAAAATTTGAGTTACTTAACGGTAGTTAGCATCGGGAGCGTGAGAGACCTTGGCCGGATCGGCTGATTTCGACCTGTACCGCCCGTCCGAGGAGCACGACATGCTCCGCGACGTGATCCGTTCCCTCGCCGAGGCGAAGATCGCGCCCCACGCCGCCGCGGTCGACGAGGAGGCCCGCTTCCCCCGCGAGGCGCTCGAGGCGCTCGTCGCGAACGACCTGCACGCCGTGCACGTGCCGGAGGAGTACGGCGGCGCGGGCGCCGACGCGCTCGCCACGGTCATCGTGATCGAGGAGGTGGCCCGCGTCTGCGTCTCCTCCTCCCTCATCCCGGCCGTCAACAAGCTGGGCTCGCTCCCGGTGATCCTCTCCGGCTCCGAGGAGCTGAAGAAGAAGTACATGGGCCCGCTCGCCAAGGGCGAGGGCATGTTCTCGTACTGCCTCTCCGAGCCCGACGCGGGCTCCGACGCGGCCGGCATGAAGACCAAGGCGGTCCGCGACGGCGACCACTGGATCCTCAACGGCGTGAAGCGCTGGATCACCAACGCCGGCGAGTCCGAGTACTACACGGTGATGGCCGTCACCGACCCCTCCAAGCGCTCCAAGGGCATCTCCGCGTTCGTCGTCGAGAAGTCCGACGAGGGCGTCTCCTTCGGTGCCCCGGAGAAGAAGCTCGGCATCAAGGGCTCCCCGACCCGCGAGGTCTACCTCGACAACGTCCGCATCCCCGCCGACCGCATGATCGGCGAGGAGGGCACCGGCTTCGCCACGGCGATGAAGACCCTGGACCACACCCGCATCACCATCGCCGCCCAGGCCCTCGGTGTCGCCCAGGGCGCCCTCGACTACGCCAAGGGCTACGTCCAGGAGCGCAAGCAGTTCGGCAAGCCCATCGCGGACTTCCAGGGCATCCAGTTCATGCTCGCCGACATGGCCATGAAGATCGCCGCCGCCCGTGCCTTGACCTACCAGGCCGCCGCCGCCTCCGAGCGCGGCGACAGCGACCTCACCTTCCAGGGCGCCGCCGCCAAGTGCTTCGCCTCCGACGTCGCCATGGAGGTCACCACCGACGCCGTCCAGCTCCTCGGCGGTTACGGCTACACCCGCGACTACCCGGTGGAACGCATGATGCGCGACGCCAAGATCACGCAGATATACGAAGGCACGAACCAGGTCCAGCGGATCGTCATGGCCCGCAACCTGCCGTAACTCCTTCGGCGCAACCTGCGAACGGCCCCCGGCACCCTGCCGGGGGCCGTTGACTTGTGGGGTGAATGGTGCGGAATGTTTGCGTCCGCCCAATGGCGGGTGGCGGCAGGGGGGCGTAGGACGGAAGTGCACGGGGTCCGCCCCGGACCCCCGCTCCCACCCCTGGAGGAGCCATGCAGGAGACCGGAAGCATGACCGCGATGAGCAAGGAGATGCAGGACTGCGTCAACGCGTGCATGACGTGCCACACGGTGTGCGAGGAGACCATGAGCTCCTGCATGCAGGCCGGCGGTCAGGCCCAGATGCAGATCATGCGCGCGCTGATGGACTGCGCCGAGATGACCCGTATGTGCGCGGACATGATGATGCGCCGCTCCCCGATGAGCGCCGAGATGTGCGCGATGTGCGCCCGCGCCTGTGACATGTGCGCCGAGGCGTGTATGTCCATGCCGGACGATCCCCAGATGATGCGCTGCGCCGAGGCGTGTCGCCGCTGCTCCGAGATGTGCCGGACGATGTCGGGCGCGACGGCCTGAGACGAGGCCGGTCCCACCCGCGCGACCGTACCCGCACGACCGAGGGGCACCCCGTACGGGATGCCCCTCGGCTGTGTTGTGCGGTGCTGTCGTGTCGTGCGCTGTCGTGCGTCGGCGCGGTCAGTTGCCCGACACGGTCACCGTCTCGTCGTTCTTCAGCTCCTCCACCAGCTTCTTCACCTTCGCGGTGTCCCACTGGAGGTTGCCGTTGCCGGCGTTGCCCGAGATCGGCATGTTCATGGACTTGCCGTCGCCGCCCGTGACGCCCTTCATCGCCCAGAACATGTCGGCCAGGTCGAACAGGCTCATGTCCTTGTCGACGATCAGCGTGTCGAGACCGGCGCTCATCGTCGGGTACAGCTTGAAGGGGTTCAGGACCGTGCTCGGCGTCGCCGTCTGGCTGGCGAGGGCCGCGAGGAACTTCTGCTGGTTCTTCGTGCGGTCGAGGTCGCTGCGCGCGAGGGCGTAGCGGGTGCGGACGAAGGCCAGGGACTGCTCGCCGTTCAGCGTCTGCTTGCCCGCCTCGAAGTTGGCACCCGACTTGGTGTCCTTCAGGCCGCCCTTGGGGATGTCGATCTCCACACCGCCAACCGCGTCGACGATGTTCGCGAAGCCGGCGAAGCCGATCTCCACGTAGTGGTCGATGCGCAGACCCGTGTTGGCCTCGACGGTCCGGACCAGCAGCTCCGGCCCGTCCTCGGCGTACGCGGCGTTCAGCTTCACCTGGCGGCCGGTGCCCTTGTACGTCTTGCCGGACTCGGAGCCCACGAAGCTGGGGATCTCCACGTTCGAGTCGCGGGGCAGCGAGATCAGCGTCGGACCGTTGGACCCCGTGTGCAGGATCATCATCGAGTCGGTGCGCTTGCCGTCCGCGGACCCGGTGTGCAGTTCCTTCTTCTGCGCGTCGGACAGGCCCTCGCGGCTGTCGGAGCCGACGATCAGGTAGTTGGTGCCCTCGCCCTCCTCCGGCCGCTCGATGACCTTCGACAGGTCGACCTCGCGGTTCAGCTTGGAGTCGGCCCAGAAGTAGGTGCCGATCGTCGTGCCCAGCAGGACGACGGTGACGGTGATCGCCGTCCACTTGATCCGGCGCCGCCAGTTCGGCGCGGGACGCTCACCCTGGCCGTCGTGGCCGCCGGGGCCGCCCGGACCGCCGCCGCCGTACACCTGGCCGGTGTTGTAGCCGCTGTCGTACTGCTCGGGGCCGCCGCCGTAGTTGTCATATGTGTCGCCGTACGCCGGCTGCTGCGGCACACCGCCCTGAGGGGGCGCCGACGGGCCGCGGCGGACCTGGCGCATCACGCGCGCCCCGTCGGGGTGTGCGCCGGCGCTTCCCTGTCCGTACCCGCCGCCGCGGTTGCTGTCGGACCATCCCTCGGGCCAATCGTTCATGCGCCCCAGTGTGCAGGGCTCCCCTGTGGGCCGTACAAGGGTCGCCGGAATTTCGCAGCGCGGCTGTTGCCAAGCTGATGCAAAGCGGACCTTACGAGGTCACGCATAAGGTGGACGCCATGACAGAGCAGGCCCCCGCAGCGGAATCCGATATACCCGGCAAGCCGACCTCGGCGTCCCGGACCACCCTGAGCCACATCATGACCCACAACGACACCAACCTGCTGGGGACGGTGCACGGCGGTGTGATCATGAAGCTCGTCGACGACGCGGCGGGCGCGGTGGCCGGGCGCCATTCCGGTGGGCCGGCCGTCACCGCCTCCATGGACGAGATGGCCTTCCTGGAGCCGGTCCGGGTGGGCGACCTGGTCCATGTGAAGGCCCAGGTGAACTGGACGGGGCGGACGTCCATGGAGATCGGCGTCCGGGTGCTCGCGGAGCGGTGGAACGAGTCGACACCGCCGCAGCAGGTGGGGTCGGCGTATCTGGTGTTCGCGGCGGTCGACGCCGACGGCAAGCCGCGCCAGGTGCCGCCGGTGCTGCCGGAGACCGAGCGGGACCGGCGGCGCTACCAGGAGGCGCAGATCCGCCGGACGCACCGGCTGGCCCGCCGCAAGGCGATCCTGGAGCTGCGGGAGAAGAGGATCGCGGACGGCCTGGGCGACTGAGCCGGCCCCGGGCGTCGAACACCACCCGTGCCCCTCAGGGGCAGGTCACCTCGTCGCCCGTGACCACGCCGAACTCGCCCTGGTCGGGGTCCTCGGCCCGCACCTTGCGGACCTTCTTGAAGTCCGTCCCGGCGATCACCCGCAGGACGGGGCCCTGCCCCGGGGCCTCCCGCAGCTCCGCGCCCGGCAGGGCGGTCGCCAGGGACCGGGCCGAGCGGTCCCAGCGCGGGTCGTGCACGACGACCGTCCGGCGGACGTCGGTGCGCCCGGCGTTCACGGGGGTGCGGGTGGTGCGGAAGCCGGTGGCGGCCAGCTGGCGGTCGACCTGGCGGCCGAGGCCGGCGACGGTCGTGCCGTTCTCGACCTGGACGCGGATCTGCTGCGGGGCCACCTCGACCAGGGCGCGCTTCCCGCGGTTCCGGTAGGGGGCGAGGGAGCGGTCGTCGCGGAGGGCCTTGAAGAGGCGGCGCGATTTCGCGGCGTCCCACTGGAGGGTCGAGCCGAGTCCCTCGACGACCTGGCCCATGCGGCCGATGGGGACGGTGGTGAACTCGGACGACGCGGGTGTGAGGTTGCGCATGGCGCGGCCGAGGTCGATCAGCTCCCCGGTGCCGAACTCCTTGTCGGCGCGCACCGAGCCGAGCACGGCCCGGGTGACGTCGCGGAACCTGATCGGGTTGAGGAGCACCCCGGAGGACGTCGCCTGGGCCATGAGGGCGGCCATGAAGCGTTGCTGGCGCTTCATGCGGCCGAGGTCGGAGGAGCCGTCGGCGTGGCGGGAGCGGACGTACTGCAGGGCCTGTCCGCCGTCGAGGTCGTGGGAGCCCGCCGCCAGGTCGAGGCCGGTGTAGGAGTCCTTCAGCGGTTGGGCGGTGCAGATCCTGACGCCGCCGAGGACGTCCACGGTCCGCATGAAGCTGGTGAAGTCGACCTCGACGTAGTGGTCGATCTTCACCTTGGTCATGTGCTCGACCGTGCGGACGGTGAGCGGGGGTCCGCCCTCCGCGTACGCGGCGTTCAGCTTGATCGGGTGGGCGGGGCGGTTCTTCCCGGTGGCGCGGTCGGTGTGCGCGGGCACCTCGGCGTAGGAGTCGCGCGGCAGACTCACGACGCTGGCCCGCTCCCGGTCCGCCGAGATGTGGACGATCATCATGGTGTCCGTGCAGTGGCAGGGGGCGCCGCCGAGCCGGTAGGCGCGCCGCTCCTCCTCGCTGATGCGGTCGCGGCCGTCGGTGCCGACCAGCAGGACGTTCATGCCGTGGCCCGCCTCGGGGCGGTTCTTCATGTCCTTGAAGGGGTCGACGCGGGCGATCTTGTCGTCGAGGCTGGTGACCACCGCGTGCCCGATCCCCGCGGCGGCCAGCACCACCACCGACAGCGTGGTCGCCACCCGCAGGGCCCAGCCCCGTTTCCTCGGGCGTACCGGGGGCCTGGGCTGCTGCGGCCGTGCGGGCATGGGGGACACCTCCGCGTGACACGGTCGGGGAGACGGGGGAACGCTGAGCACCGTAGGCGCAGTGGCCGCGCGGCCCGTACCGGCGACCGGGCGGCGCGCGTCGCTGTCCCCCGTTCGCGGTAACGTGAGCCCCCTATGAACGCCAAGCCCGACGTGCGGCTCCCCGCCGTGTCTGTGATCATGCCCGTCCTCAACGAGGAGCGGCATCTGCGCGGGGCCGTCCAAGCGATCCTCGCGCAGGAGTACGCCGGCGAGATGGAGGTCGTGATCGCCCTCGGTCCGTCCACGGACCGTACGGACGAGATCGCGGCCCAGCTCGTGGCCGAAGACGCGCGTGTGCACACCGTGCCGAACCCCACCGGTCGTACGCCCGCCGCGCTGAACGCCGCGATCAAGGCCTCCCGCCATCCGATCGTGGTCCGCGTCGACGGCCACGGCATGCTCTCGCCCAACTACATCGCCACCGCCGTGCGGCTCCTGGAGGAGACCGGCGCGCAGAACGTCGGCGGCATCATGCACGCCGAGGGCGAGAACGACTGGGAGCGCGCCGTCGCCGCCGCCATGACCTCGAAGATCGGCGTGGGCAACGCCGCCTTCCACACGGGCGGGCAGGCCGGTCCGGCCGAGACGGTCTACCTGGGCGTCTTCCGGCGCGAGGCGCTGGAGCGGCAGGACGGCTACAACGTGGAGTTCATCCGCGCCCAGGACTGGGAGCTGAACTTCCGGATCAGGGAGGCCGGCGGCCTCATCTGGTTCTCGCCGGAGCTGAAGGTGTCCTACCGGCCCCGGCCCAGCGTGAAGGCGCTGGCCAAGCAGTACAAGGACTACGGGCGCTGGCGCCATGTCGTCGCCCGCTACCACCAGGGCTCCATCAACCTGCGCTACCTCGCCCCGCCGACCGCCGTGTGCGCGATAGCCGCCGGTCTGCTGGTGGGCGGGTTGCTCACGCCGATCGGGTTCGTCGTCCCCGGTGGCTATCTCGCGGCGATCGTCGCGGGCTCGGTCCCGGCGGGCAGGGGCCTGCCGCTGAAGGCGCGGCTGCAGATCCCCCTCGCCCTCGCCACGATGCACATGTCGTGGGGCTTCGGCTTCCTGACCAGCCCGAAGTCGCTGGCGAAGAAGGTCATCGCGTCCCGCCGCCCGGCCGTGCTCACCGAGAGCTGAACCGGACCGACGCATACGTGTGGGGCCCCTCCCGAGCTTCGGGAGGGGCCCCACACACGTTTTGCCGGACTACCAGGTGAAGTTCGGGTCGACCTTCATGCAGGCGTCCTTGTCGGCGCCGTTCAGCGCGTCCGCCGACTTGGGGGTCTTGTCGTCCTCCTTCTCGGCCTTGTACGCGTCGCCCTCGCGCCAGTCGGCGCCGACGACGAGCGTGACGCCGCTGACGTTCGTCGACTTCTCCACCTGGCTCAGCGGGATGCCGAGCGCCTTGGCGACCACCTGGGCGTCGCCCTCCAGTTCGGCGCTCGGATAGCGCACGACCGTCTTGTCCTCGGTGGTGGCGGTGGTCGAGTCCGCCGACGCCTTGGTGAAGCCCTCGCGGACGAGGAGCTGGGAGACGGTGTGGGCCCGGCCGGGGGCGGCGCCGAGGGCGGTCGTCAGGGTGCCGTTCTGCACCAGCACGCCGATCTCGTCGTCCGCCGCCGCGGGGTCGTCGGAGGTCGGGCCCTCGGAGGTGGCCTTCTTGGCGTCCTTGCCGTCGAGGGCGATGTCCTCGCGCACCAGCCGGAACAGCTTCTCCGCGTCGCCCTCCTTGGGCACCACGCGCGCGCCGACGTAGGTGAACGGCATCGTCGTCATCGTGATCCGGGCCGGCTCGACCTTGCGCAGTTCCTTGCTGAGGTCGTAGAGCGCCGCCACGTCACCGAGGCCGGGGTCGACGGTGAGGGCCGTCGTGGCCTCCTCGGCGAGCCGGCGCAGCTTGTTCGGGTTGGTGATCGTGGCGTTCTCGCGCAGCTCGCGGACCATCGAGTTCATGTACATGTGCTGCGCCTTGGCGCGGGCGATGTCGCTGCCGTCCTCGAAGCCGTACCGGGTGCGCAGCCACTGCAGGGCCTGCTTGCCCTGGATGTACGTGGTGCCCTTCTCCAGCTTCAGGCCGGAGCCGTGGCCCAGGCTGTCCCGGGACTCGATGTTGTCGGTGACGCAGACCGGTACGCCGCCGATGGCGTCGGCCATCGAGACCACACCGGCGAAGTCGACCATCATGAAGTGGTCGATGTGGATGCCGGTCAGCTCCTGCCAGGTGGCGACCGTGCAGCCGGGTCCGCCGCGGCCGAGCGACTCGTTGGTCATCGCCCGGCTGCTCGCCGCGTAGACCTTGCCGTCGTCGGGGTCCGTGCACTTGGGGATGTCGAGCAGCGTGTCGCGGGGCATGCTCACCACCGACATGTTGCTGCGGTCGGCGGACAGGTGCAGCAGCATCTGGACGTCGGCGAGCGGGGTGGCGCCGAAGGTCTCCCGGGCGCCGCCGAGCTTCTGGTTCTCCTTGGTGTCCCGCGCGTCGGAGCCGATGAGCAGGATGTTCAGCGGGGTCTGGCCCGCCGCGTTGGGAGTGGGCTCGGCGATCTTCGTGTCGCCGAGGTTGAGCTTCTCCTTCTTGATGTTGCCGTTCAGGTGCCGGTAGTAGAGGTAACCGGCTCCCGCGGTCCCGAGTATCACCACCGCAAGCACCGTCGCCGACCAGCGCAGCACACGCCTGCGCCTGCGCGGCGCGGCCGCACCGGCCCGCCTGCGCCCTCCGGCGCCGCCCCGGCGGCCGCCGCCCCGTCCC